>NZ_JBGLYQ010000068.1:0-25368 GCF_047304105.1 Duganella sp. Dugasp56 | reverse complement strand
CACTATTTTCATAGCGCCTATTTCATTACTTCTTGTGAACATTTGATATTTTTTAAGTTTCACGAAACCCGAAGGTTCCGTGTGCACTTCCATCAAACGTCCACACTTATCGACTGTTAATTTTTAAAGAACTTTGTTTGGTACTGCCTGCTGAAGAAGCGTTGTGTCCGTCAGCGAAGAAGAAAGAGTATGAAGCGTTTAGATCGTTTCGTCAACCCCTTCTACATTCTCGTTTCACTCTGCATTTACATGCGTTGTTCTGCGAGGGGGCGAACTATAGCAAAGTCCTGATCGAACTGCCAAGATTTATTTTCGCTGGCACCGCGTTTGCTTATAAACCGTACAGCAACGGTATAGCACCAAGCTTTTGCTCACATTCTGCACAGGTGCTACATTATGGAACACCCTTGCAGGGAAAACAGAGCCGATAACGGCCGCCGGAGACATAGAGACCATTATGGAACGCCAGACTGCTCCAAATCTGAACAGCCCGCCTGCAAGCGAGTCGTGGGCCGACAACATGCCCATCATTATAGAAACGTCACATCAGCGATCGCAGGAATATGGATTGCGCCCCGAGTCGCCGCCGGAATATGCCCCGTTGGCGCGCAACGACCTGTCGCTACTGATAGAACAGAACCGCCTGCTGCATGCGCACGCCATTCCGGCGATGGAGACGCTATACCAGCAAATCGTCAACACGCACAATATGGTGATCCTGACCGACGCCCAGGGCGTGATCGTCCACTCGCTGGGCGACGACGACTTCCTGGAAAAGGCCAGCCGCGTTGCCCTGCAACCCGGCGTCGCCTGGTCTGAGCAGAGCCGCGGCACCAATGCCATCGGCACCGCCATCGCCGAACGTACGCCGGCGATAGTCCATGCGGACCAGCACTACCTCGCAGCCAACCATTTTCTCACCTGCTCGGCCGCGCCCATCGCCGACCACCTGGGTAACGTGATCGGCGTGCTCGATGTCTCCGGCGACAAGCGCAGCTATCACAAGCACACCATGGCGCTGGTACGCATGTCCGCGCTGATGATCGAAAACCAGCTGTTCTCAGCCACCTTTGAAGACGCCATCACGCTGCACTTCCACACGCGGCCGGAGTTTATCGGCACGCTGATGGAGGGCATTGCCTCCTTCAGTCCGGGCGGACGCTTCCTGGCTGCCAACCGCAACGGCCTGTTCCAGCTTGGATTGCCGTTCGCCGCGCTGCAATCGCACACGTTCAGTTCCTTGTTCGGCTTGCCGGTATCGGCGCTGTACGATCACTACCGCACTGCGGCGCCCGGCCTGCTAAACCTGTGCATGCACAACGGCGTACGCGTGTATGGCCGCGCGCAACTGCGCCTGACCAACAACGTCTTCCAGCAATCGCTGTCGACGGAGCGCACGGCACAGCCGGTGCTGGCTGCCGTCGCCGCCAACCAGGCTGCCGCCCAGGCGCGTCGCCTGTCCGGCCTGCGCTACCTGCGCACCGGCGATCAGCAACTGGAACTGGTGATTGAAAAAGTCACCCGCGTGCTGGGACGCGACATCCCCATCATGATCATGGGCGAGACGGGAACCGGCAAGGAACTGCTGGCGCAGGCGATCCACAACGACTCGCCGCGCGCGATGAGCCCTTTCGTGGCTGTGAACTGTGCCTCGATTCCGGAGACGCTGATCGAATCCGAATTGTTCGGCTACGAGGACGGCGCCTTCACCGGCGCACGCAAGAAAGGAGCCGTCGGCAAGATCCTGCAAGCCAACGGCGGCACACTGTTCCTCGACGAAATCGGCGACATGCCTTTCAGCCTGCAGGCGCGCCTTCTGCGCGTGCTGCAGGAACGCATGGTCACGCCGCTGGGCAGCGACAAATCCATACCGGTCAACGTCGAGCTGATTTGCGCCACCAACCACAATCTGCGCGACCGCATCGCCAAGGGGCTGTTCCGCGAGGACCTTTACTATCGCCTCAACGGCCTGGTGGTCAAGCTGCCGCCGCTGCGCGAACGCACCGACCTTGAGCCGGTGGTCAAGAAAATCCTGGCGACGGAATCCAACAACGGCCGTTATCACGTCTCCGACGAAATCCTGAGCCTGTTCCGCCGACACCGCTGGCCCGGCAACTTCCGCCAGTTGACCAACCTGCTGCGCACCGCCATCGTGATGGCCGGCGACGAACACGAGATCGGCCTGCGGCACATGCCCGACGACTTCCTCGACGATATCGAACAAACGCAGACAAGCGACTGCGGGCCGGGCGACAGTGCCGGCACCGCGCGCATGGTCGCCAGCGGCGCCAACCTGGAAGAAATGGAACAATCGGTCATCCTCAAGTCGCTGGAGGCGCATGGCGGCAACGTCTCGGCGACCGCGCGCGCGCTCGGCGTTTCGCGCAATACGATCTATCGCAAGGTGCCCAGTCTGAAGTAGCGGAGCGCACATCGCCGCCTCAGGCTTCGGAAGGAAATCCGGCCGAGCGCCGTTCCCGCCCCTGCTTATCGATCACCATCAAATCCACCGCTGGCAGCCGCGCAGCCAAAGCGTGCGCCCGCTCCCACCCCATCACCATGAAAGCGGTCGATAAACCGTCCGCCAACAGGGAGGTTGGCGCCAGCACGGTCACACTGGCCAGTTCGTCCGGCGAGTCGCCCAGCGACGGATCGAAGATATGATGGTGCCGGTAATCCGGCGTAAACGTGCACTCATAGTCCCCGGACGTGGCGACACTGCAGCCCTGTGCATACAACGTGGCGGCCAGCGCATCGGCGTCGCGCGGGTCGCGTATGCCCAGTATCCACGGCCGGCGCCTCGGCTTCCGCCCGCGCGCGACGAATTCTCCGGTGTCGAGCAGCGCATCGCGCACGCCGTGCGCCTGCACCGCCGCCAGCGCCTGGTCGGCGGCATAGCCTTGCGCCAGGCCGTTCAAGGTCAACGCCATGTCCGGCTTGCGGAACCTGACGATATCCTTGTCGAACTCGAGCTGCCGCCAGTCGACCAGCGCCTGCGCGCGCCGGCGCTCCGCATCACGCGGCAGTCCACCGCGTGCCGCCGCCTGCGAATAAAGCCGCCACAAGGGCTGCACCGTCACATCGAAGGCGCCGCCGCTCATCCCGGACAGCGCGGCCGCCTGTGCCAGCACCTCCAGCAAGCGCGGATCGGGATGCACCAGCGCGCCATCGCGATTGAGCTGGTACACCTGGCTGTCGGAGCGATAGATGCTCATCAGCCGGTCGATCTGCTGGGCCGCGCGCAAGCCATCCTCAATCGCGCGTGCCGCGAGCCCGGCGTCGGCATGCACCACTGAAATCGAAATGGTGGTGCCGAAGGCCAGCCCCGCGCCGTGGTGCAGTGTCTCCCCGCCCGGCCATATGCAACCGGTCACGCCAGCAATCGATCCGACGGCGCTGGCGATAAAGGTACGTCGTTTCATGGACTGCTCCTTGCGGCGGCTTGAATTGAAATGGTGCGATGGCGCTTGAGCTCCAGTATGCGCAGAGCGCACTGCTCATCGCTTGCATAAATCACGACGCAGTCCATGCACTGGAAGCACTCTTCATAATCCACCTTTCCCGATGGCGCGATCGCCTGGTAGTCGCAGCGGTGGCGGCAGGTTTGGCAAGGCGCGCCGCATTCGGCATGGCGCGGTATCCAATCCAGCACGCGGAATCTGCCCATCAGTGCCAGTGACGCGCCAAAGGGACACAGATAACGGCAAAAGAATTTGTAGACGAAGCAGCCAGCCAGCAGCAGACCAATCGCATATGCGACATAAGGCCAGCTTCGCACGAAGTTGAGCGTAATGACGGTCTTGAACGGCTCCAGCTCCACCAGCTTGTCCGTGAGTTCGCTGGAAAAGAAAGCGCTGGCGACGATGCCCGTCAGCGCCACATATTTGATGCGTTTGAGCCGTGCATCCAATCTTGGCCTGATGCGCAACTGAGGTATGCGCATCCACCGTGCAAGCTTGCCCGTCAGCTCCTGCAGCGCGCCGAAGGGACACAGCCAGCCGCAAAATGTGCCGCGCCCCCACAGCAGCAACGACACAGCCACAAACACCCACAGGCCAACCGTCATCGGATCGAACAGCAGGAACTCCAGGCTGCGCTGCGCCATCAATGCCTGGATCACGCCGGTGACGTTGACGATGGAAAGCTGCCCCTGCGCGTAGTAGCCTATGAAGCAGGCCGTGAATATCAGGTAAGCGCGTCGGAACCAGTCGAAGCGCGCGGCGTGGGCAGTCAGGCGTTTCTGCATCGCCAGCGCGGCGCCTAGTACCAGCAGGCCAACCGCCAGCGCGGCCAGTTCCCAGCGCCGGCCGCGCCAAACACCCTTCCAAGATGTGCCGCTGTCCTCGGACGCGATCAGCAGTCCAGCCGGTAGTTGATAGCGTATCGTCAGCTCGCGAGTGATGCGTTCCGGGTAGACGATGCCCTTGTTGCGAGTGATGGGCAGTGCCAGCTCTAACGGCGAACCGGGGTCCAGGCCGGCCTGGCTGATCACACGGAAGATGGTCACACTGTCGGCCGCCAGCGGCGCGGCCAGCTTCACGTCCAGATCCAGGTCGCGCATATCGATGGGCAGCTTGTCCTGCCGTAGCAGGAGACGGTCCGGCACGCTGCCGCGCACGAAATCGTCGCCGGTCACGCTGTAGCGACCGGACGACATGACGATCAGTGCATGGTCGCCCTCCTCCAGGCGTCCTTGCAGCTTACCCCAGCCGGACGGCGTCAGCAGGTTGCGCCCTATCGACGGTACCGATACGCAGGCCACGTACACATCGATAAAGCTATCTTCCGGATGCGCCAACGCCTCCCTATCGAGGCCGCTGCCGGCGCTGCCGGCAAACAGCTGCTCGACCTCGCGATTGCTGACACGCAAGCGTTGAACCAGTCCTTCGCGCAGCATCCGCGCCAGGTCCATCGGCTCGTACACATCCTGGCGCACGCGCGCGATCTGGTCCGGATCGCGACCGCCGCCAAAGCCCAGCTTCTTGCGCGCGACCCTGAGCGCCGCCGCCAGCACGCTCTGATTAATGATGCGCACCGAGGCCGTGGCTTTGGACACGCCGTCGATGTAGGCATGCGCGGCATCCGGATGACGGGCACGCCGACCGCTGGTCTCGATGCTGATATTCTGCTTCAGCGACAAATCTTTGTATTGTTTGACAAACTGGTACAGCGGCGCCTCGCCCAGGCCATCGAGAAACACCGGCTCGTGGTGCGACAGCACCTCGACCCCGATAAAACCTCCCTTGGGATCGATGGCCACCAGCAAATTGAGCGGCACGCCCGAGAAGCCAGGGATGGGCGCCAGATCGATCGACTCGAAAACATAGCCCGCCAGCTCGGTGGCCGTGGCATTTTGCCGGAACAGCGGCCACGCCGGTAGCTCGGCGTCGCGCTCGCCCACCATCATCGGCGCCGGAAAGCGTCGCGTGATCTCGGCTCGCGTCAGCACGCCGGCCTGCGCCGGCGTGGCGCCGAGCACCAGCGCCAGCAGGCCGGCGAGCAGGCAAAGGATGCCGGCAAGCGCGCGCCAACGGGCCGCGCGCCTATGGTTCAACGTCTCATTCATCAGAAGAAGATGATGCCGCCCAACGAGCCGCCGTTCATCTTGCCTTCGCCACCGGCGAAGCCTTTGGAACGGGTCTGGCCGATCTCACCGACCAGCGTGATCGCGTTCGTCAGCGAGTAGTACAGGCCACAGGTCAGGTTGGCATTGGACTTCAAGCCACCCGTGCCGGCGGTGTTGTCGTCGTTGCGGCTGATGCCGTAGCTCAGGCCCACCTTGACTTTGTCGGCTGGCTTGTAGGTGGCCTGCACAAAATAGGCCTTGGACTTGGTATCGCCCTGGTCGGCATCGGACAAGATACCCAGTCCTTTTCCACCCTGGAAGTTGGCCAGCACGCCGACCGGTCCGGCCTGATATGACGCCCCCACTTCCACGCCCGACATCGTGAAGTCCTTCACGCCCGGCGCGGTGGCGCTGAATTTCTGCGACTTGGCGCCCAGCCAACCCTTGAAGCCGTCGGCCGCGTAACTGATCTGCGCCTGGAACTGCGGGCTGGTTTTTGACGAGTACACCGGAGCTGCCACGATAGGTGTGTCCGCGACCGGGCTGACCAGCGCCGCATCAAAGCCTATGCCCGACGCCGACTTCGGTGCGCTGTAGGCGATCTGGCCATAGTAGCCCACATAGCTGTAGCCGGCGCCGATGTGGCCCAGCGTGACGCGGCCGCGCTGCGTGGCCTGTACCGGCGCACCAGCGCCGATCAGGGTCATGTCGGAGAAGATCGGGCCGGCACCGAAGATGCCGTTGTCGCGACCCAGCTTGATGGTGCCCATCTGCGCATTACCGAACGTGAAGTAGGCCTGGCGCACGTCCACACCGCTGTTGGCCGCGATGGCGCTGTCGGTGGCGGTGGCGTTGTAGATGCCGATCAGCGCCTTGACGTCGTAGTCCCCTTGCTTCGACGAGGCCGATGTCACCAGTCCGTTGGGCAGCAGGCCATTGCCGATGGTCGTACGGTTGTTCTCGCCGCCGCAACCCAGGCCTTTGCCGCCCAGCGCCAGCCCGCCGACCGCGTCCCCGCTGCAAGAGACCTGCGTGTAGTAGGCGTTGACGATGCCGCCCAGCGATACGTTCCAGTCGCCGGCCTTGAAATCGACCGCTTGCGCGCCTTGCGTTCCCGCCACGGCCAGTGCACCCAGCATGAATATTTTCTTCATTTTTATCTCCCATTATTGTTTGTGTACATCGAGCGATGTACTGCTCCTATGGCAATTTGCGTGCCCAGGTATCGCCAGAGGGAAAGCGCACCTTGCGGGAAAAGGCCTTGTGCTGAATCGGATCAATCGCAGCGTTGCACTGTTCAGAATTTGATCGAAAAAAAAAGGCGGCCGAAGCCGCCCAAAGGTTACAGGAGACAGTTCTATTTGGAAGACAGCTTGAACACCCACACCGAGCCGCCCTGCTCCAGGAAGTTGACCTTCTTCGCCACTTCGCCACCCCACAGAGGCACCGCGCCGCCCCAGCCGGAAACGACTGCGACGTACTGCGTATCGCCATCCTGCCAGGTGACCGGCGGAGCCACCACGCCGGAGCCGGTCTGGAACTTCCACAGCTCCTTGCCCGACTTGGCGTCCAGCGCTTTCAGATAGCCTTCCGGCGTACCGTAGAACACCAGGCCACCGGCGGTGGTCATCACGCCACCCCACAGCGGCGCATTGTTCTTGACCTCCCAGACGATCTTGCCGGACTTCGGATCGACGGCGCGCAACGCGCCGATATAGTCGTCAAACAGCGGCCGGATGGTGAAGCCCGCGCCCAGATAAGCGCCGCCCTTTTTGTAGCTGATCGGCTCATTCCAGATATCCATGCCCCACTCGTTGGCCGGCACATAGAACAAGCCGGTCTGCTGGCTGTACGCCATCGGCATCTGATTCTTCGCGCCGAGGAAGGCCGGTGCCGCGAACACGGTGCTGCCCTTCTTGCCCTCTTCGCCCTTTGTCGGATCGCTCGGGCGGTTGGCGGCAATGAAGTTCGGACGCCCGGTCTTGAGATCGATGCCCGATGCCCAGGTGATCTTCTTCACGAACGGGAAGGCGTTCTGCAGCTTGCCGCTGTTCGCGTCGATCACGTAGAAGAAGCCGTTGCGGTCGGCCTTGCCGCCATAGCGCTTGCCGTCCATGTCGAAGGTGACGAATTCGTTGGCGCCGTCGAAGTCCCACGAATCGTTGGGCGTGTTCTGATAGGCCCATTTGATCTGGCCGGTCTTCACGTCCAGCGCGACGGTCGAAGAAGAATAGAGATTGTCGCCCGGCCGCAGGTGGCTGTTCCATGGCGCCGGATTGCCGGTGCCGAAGTAAGCCAGGCCGGTCTTGGCGTCGTAGGTGCCGCCCATCCAGGTCGACGCGCCGCCGGTCTTCCACAGATCGCCCGGCCAGCTCTTGTTGAGCGTACCGGAGATGCCGTTCTCGGTGGCCTTGCCGTCCTTGTCGTAGCGGTAGCCCATGTGGCCTTCGACGGTCGGACGGGTCCACAGCAATTCGCCGGTCAGCGGATTGCGCGCTTCCACCCGGCCGACGATACCGAACTCGCCGCCGGACACGCCGGTCAGCAGCACGCCGTCGGCGATCAGCGGCGCCGCCGTCATCGAATAGCCGGCCGCGTAGTCGTCGACCTTTTCCTTCCAGACGATCTTGCCGGTATCCTGGTCCAGCGCCACCAGCTGCGCATCGAGCGTGCCGAAGATGACCAGGTTGCCGTACAGGGCCGCGCCGCGGTTGACCACGTCGCAGCAAGGCATGATGCCGTCCGGCAGACGATGTTCATACTTCCACAGCTTGGCGCCGGTTTTCAGATCGACCGCAAAGATGCGCGAATACGACGCGGTGACGAACATCTTGCCCTTGTAGATCAGCGGTTGTGACTCCTGGCCGCGCTGCTTCTCGCCGCCGAATGAGAACGACCAGGCCGGCACCAACTTGCCGACGGTCTTGGTGTTCACCTGGGTCAGCGGCGAATAGCGCTGGCCTTCCGAGCCTATGCCGAAGGACAGCACGCTGTCGGTGCTGCTGGCTGCGTTCTTGAGCATGGCCGTGGTGACGTCGGCCGCCTGTGCCAGCGACAGGATCGAAATCCCCACCAGCGATGCGATGACTTTTTTATGCACAATCTTCTCCAATTATTATGGTTTTGGTTTTTGCTTCGGTGTGCTGCTATGCCGGCGGATGCAACAGCGCCAGCTCTTCGTCGCTGAACAGGCGCGAACGGGTCAGGAAGCGCCTGCCCGTGCCGTTATCGAGCGAGAACATGCCGCCGTTTCCCACGACGACGTCGATGATCAGCTGGGTGTGCTCCCAGTACTCGAACTGCTCGCGCCCCATGTAGAACGGCGTCCCGTCCAGATTGCCGAGGTAGACGTCGGTGTCGCTGACGTCGAACTCCCCCGCCGGGTAGCACATCGGCGCGCTGCCGTCGCAGCAGCCGCCGGACTGGAAGAACATCAGCGGCCCATGCCGGCGGCGCAGGGCGGCGATCATGTCGAGCGCCGCCGGAGTTGCCGTGACGCGGGCGATGACGTGGTTCATGATCAGAAGAAGCCCAGCGCGTTCGGGCTGTAGCTGACCAGCAGGTTCTTGGTCTGCTGGTAGTGGTCCAGCATCATCTTGTGGTTCTCGCGCCCGATGCCCGACTGCTTGTAGCCGCCGAACGCGGCGTGGGCCGGATACAGGTGGTAGCAATTGGTCCAGACGCGGCCGGCCTGGATGGCGCGACCGACACGGAAGGCACGCGAGCCGTCGCGCGTCCACAGGCCGGCGCCCAGGCCGTACAAAGTGTCGTTGGCGATGCGCAGCGCATCCGCTTCGTCCTTGAAGGTGGTCACCGACACCACCGGTCCGAAGATCTCCTCCTGGAAGATACGCATCGAGTTGTCGCCCTTGAACACGGTCGGACGCACATAGTAGCCATCCTTCATGTCGCCGCCCTGGACGTTGCGCCCGCCGCCCGCCAGCAGCTGTGCGCCCTCCTGCTTGCCGATGTCGATGTACGACAGGATCTTTTCCAGCTGCTCCTGCGAGGCCTGCGCGCCCAGCATGGTGCTGGCGTCCAGCGGATTGCCCTGCTTGATCGCCGCCACGCGGGCCAGCGCGCGCTCGATGAATTTTTCGTAGATCGATTCCTGGATCAGCACGCGCGAGGGGCAGGTGCACACCTCGCCCTGGTTCAGCGCGAACATGGCGAAGCCTTCGAGGCATTTGTCAAAGAAGGCGTCGTCGGCGTCCATCACATCCTCGAAGAAGATGTTCGGCGATTTTCCGCCCAGTTCCAGCGTGACAGGAATCAGGTTCTGTGCGGCGTACTGCATGATCAGGCGCCCGGTTCCGGTCTCGCCGGTGAAGGCGATCTTGGCGATGCGCTTGTTGGACGCCAGCGGCTTGCCGGCCTCCAGGCCGTAGCCATTCACCACATTCAGCACGCCCGGCGGCAGCAGGTCGCCGATCACTTCCAGCAGCACCATGATCGAGGCGGGCGTCTGCTCGGCGGGCTTGAGCACCACGCAGTTACCGGCAGCCAGCGCGGGCGCCAGCTTCCACACCGCCATCAGGATGGGGAAGTTCCACGGAATGATCTGGCCGACCACGCCGAGCGGCTCATGGAAATGGTAGGCATAGGTTTCGGCGTCGATCTGTGCCACCGAGCCTTCCTGGGCCCGGATGCAGCCGGCGAAGTAGCGGAAATGGTCGATCGCCAGCGGAATATCGGCGGCGGTGGTTTCGCGAATAGGCTTGCCGTTGTCGATGGTTTCAGCGGTGGCGATCAGCGCCAGGTTGGCTTCCATGCGGTCGGCGATCTTGTTGAGGATGTTGGCGCGCTCGGTCTGCGAGGTCTTGCCCCAGGCATCCTTGGCGGCGTGGGCGGCATCCAGCGCCAGCTCGACATCCTCGGCGGTGGAACGCGCCACTTCGCAGAATACCTGGCCGGTGATCGGCGTGACGTTGCCGAAGTATTCGCCCTTGACCGGCGCGACGAACTTGCCGCCGATGTAGTTGTCATAGCGTTGTTTGAATGGATTGGCAACGCCCAGTTTGCTGATGTCTGCGAGATTCATGTCGTCCTCTTTCTGCTGTGGTTATGAGGCCGCTGTAAAGCGTAGCGGCTGTGGGTACTGCGCCCTCTCCTTTTCGCAAGCACCGTGCCAGCACCGTTCATACAGGGGAATACCGTGCGGCGAGGGTGCTACGGCCTGTCGCGGCCGTGTGACAACTGTTCATCTTTGGAACAGGTGTGTGCCGATGGAGCAGCGGGATCAGCGGATCACCACACCCCAAGGCAGCTCGCCGACGGCAATGTCCGGCTGCTTGACGGCGCCGGCCGTATCGATGACGGAAACACTGTTCGAGCGGCCGTTGGCCACGTACAGCCTGGCGCCGTCCGGCGTCAGCGCCATGTTCCAGGGCCGCTTGCCGACGGCGACGGTGGCCACTACGGCATTGGTGGCGGTGTCGATCGCCATCACGCTGGCATCGATACCGTTCGAGACGTAGACCATGCGGCCGTTCGGATGCACCGCGATGCCGTTGGCGTTCCTGCCGGCGGGGATGCGCGCTACCGCCGCCAAGGTCGCCATGTCGACCACATACACGGCGTTGGCCAGCTCGCAGGCCACATAGGCGCGGGCGCCGTCCGGACTGAAACCCATGCCGCGCGGGCGCAGGCCGACGGCGACGGAGCCGCTCTGGCGCCGCGCCGCGACATCGATCACGTCGACCTGCTCCGCCTCCTCGGCGCTGACCAGCAGCCAGCGTCCGTCCGGGCTGAACACGGCGTGCTCGGGATTCTTGCCCCGCACAGGAATATCGGCCAGCACCTCGCCGCTGCGGGCGTCGATCAGCGTGACGCTATTGCTTTCCTCGACCGCCACGGCGACATAGCGACCGTCCGCCGACGCGCCCACGCCCTCCGGCGACTTGCCAAGTGCGATGCTGTGCACCACGGCGCCGCTGGTGGTATCGATCATCAGCAGCGCGTTGCTGGCGGCATCGGTCACGAACAAGCGCGTGCCCGCCGGATCGGCGGCGATACCGCGCGGCCGCCTGCCGGCGGCAATCTGGCGCAGCACTTTATCGGTGGACGTATCGATCACGCTGACGGTTCCTGATTTTTCATTCGGCACGTAGGCCAGAGGCGCTGCCCATGCCGGGCCGGCCAGCAGGAGGAGCAAAGATGGAAGGATGCGGGAGCTGTTCATGGAGTCACCTTTCAGAAAATACCCATACCGTTGCAATCGCCATGCCACGCATAAAAACCGGATGGCAGGTATATTGCTTACTGGTCCGATATAACACTGACCAAAACGGAGACAACATGAAGCAATCCCTTTTCCCCTTGAATGCGGTGGCGGCGCTGTTCGCCCTTGGCAGCGGCGCCATGGCCGCCGAGGAAGCCGGCGTTCCGCCTGACGTGGTGGTGGTCAGCGCCACCCGCGTAGGCCACACCGTGTTCGACATGCCCGCCGCGATCGACGTGATCGACGCCGCGCGGATCCGCGACGGCCAGGCGCGCGTCAACGCCAGCGAGGCGTTGGCGGCGGTGCCCGGCCTGGTAGCGCAAAACCGCCAGAACTATGCCCAGGACCTGCAGATATCCTCACGCGGCTTCGGTGCCCGCTCGGCGTTCGGGGTGCGCGGCGTGCGGCTGATCGCCGACGGCATCCCGGCCAGCATGCCGGATGGCCAAGGCCAGGCCGCCACCTTCAATCTCGACATGGCCGAACGCATCGAGGTATTGCGCGGGCCGTTTTCCGCCATCTACGGCAACCACTCCGGCGGTGTGATCCAGCTGTTCACACGCGAGGGCGAAGGCGCGCCATCGGTTGAAACCACGCTCACGGCAGGCAGCTATGGCAGCCGCAAGGCCGACCTGAACGCCCAAGGCAAGCAGGCCGGCGTCGGCTATGTGCTGGACGCCTCGCGCTTCGAGACCGACGGCTACCGCGCACACAGCGCCGCCACCCGCGACCAGGCCTACGCCAAACTGACGCTGGCGCCGGTGGAAGGCGCCACCTTGGCCATCGTCGCCAATGCGCTGCGCCAGGACGACACCCAGGACGCGCTGGGCGTCACTTGGGCCACCTACCAGCGTGATCCGCGCGCCGGCGAGATCGACACCACCGACACGCAAACGCCGAAACGCACGCTGGCAGACCGCTACAACACCCGCAAGAGCATCGACCATCAGCAGATCGGCGCCAGCTGGGAGCAGCGATTCGGCGAAGACCGTATGCGCGTCACCGCTTACGGCGGCAATCGCGGCGTGATCCAGTACCAGGCGTTCTCCAAGGCCTTCCAGGCGCCCGCCACACACTCCGGCGGCGTAGTCGATTTCGACCGCGATTTCTACGGCACGGACCTGAACTGGCTGCACGTCGGCCAACTGGCGGGCGGCAAGCTCAGTACCACCGTCGGTGTTGAGTACGGCCGCTCCAGCGACGCGCGCAAAGGCTATGAAAACTTCATCGGCACACAGTTCGGTGTCAAGGGCGCGCTGCGGCGCGACGAGAACGATGAAGTGACCAACCTCGATCCTTACGTACAAGCCGAGTGGGAAGCCGGCGCGTGGATGCTGAGTGCGGGCCTGCGCCACAGCAGCGTGAAGATTTCCGTTGACGACCACTTCCTCGGCAATGGCAACGACAGCGGCAACCTCGATTACAGCCACACCACACCGGTACTGGGATTGCTGTACAAGCTGACGCCAGGGCTGAACGTGTACGCCAGCGCCGCACGCGGCTTCGAGACGCCGACGCTCAATGAGCTGTTCTACTCAGGCACCGGCGGCGGCTTCAACTTCCGTCTGCAACCGGCGCAAAGCACCCACCTGGAAGCCGGCATCAAGGCTCGCCTGGGCGAGCAGACCCGCATCAACGCAGCGGTGTTCCAGGTCCGTACCCGCGACGAACTGGTGGTCGACAACAGCAACGGCGGCCGCACCAGCTACCGCAACGCCGGCCGCACGCTGCGTCAGGGGATGGAGCTGTCGCTTGACAGCTCCTGGCGCTATGGCCTGAGCACGCGCATGGCGCTGACGAGCCTGCGCGCCGTCTACGACCAGGGCTTCGGCACGGTGCAGGAAGGCAGCCGCCTGCCGGGCGTGCCGAATGCGAACGCCTACGGCGAACTGGCTTGGAAAGACGGCGCGGACCGTTTCGGCGCCGCGCTGGAGGCGGTCGCCAGCAGCAGGATCTATGCGGAAGACGCCAACGCCGACAAACCGGCGCCTGGCTATGGCGTGCTCAATGCGCGTGTCAACGCCAGCCAGCAATGGCAAGGCTGGCGCTTCAAGCAGTTCGTGCGTTGGAACAATCTGCTGGACAGGCAGTACGTCGGTTCGCTGATCGTCGGCGACACCAACAAGCGCTATTACGAGGCAGCGCCTGGGCGCAATTGGCTGCTGGGCGCGAGCGCCCAGTATCAATTCTAAACGGTTCTAGAAGCGATAACGCAGTCCGGCCGCCACCGAACGTGGCGCGCCGGGTGCGACAAAGCGAGCTTGATCCGCCTCGCCGCCAGGCTGCAGCAGCGCGCCGTTTGGGAACATGTCGGTCGCGACCGCGCCAAAGCTTTCGTAGCGCCGGTTGGCCAGGTTGGTCACGCGCGCGTACCATTCCCATTTCGGCGCGGGCTGGTAGCTGGCGTGCACGCCAAGTAACGCATGTCCGCGTATGCGCCAGTCAGTCCCTTGCGGCGCAGCCTTGCCGTCCTCATTGCCCTGGGTGCTCATGTCCGACATCGCCATGATGTCCGCGCCCAGCGTCAACGCCTGCGCCGGACTCCACTCCACACCCAGCTTGAAGGTATGACGAGGCAGTCCCGCCAGACGGGTTCCGGGCGTGACGTGGACATTGCGAACGCCGGTAAACAGGTCGCCTTCCGCATCGTAGGCTGCATCCAGATAACTGTAGCTCAGGCGCGCGGACCACGGACCGTAACGACGGCTGGCGCTCACGTCGGCGCCCTGATGGCGCGTGCGTTCGAAGTTGGAAAAGTAGCCCTGCTGCGCCAACGCCGCGCTGCGGAACAGGATATCGTCATGATTCACGGTGCGGTAAACCGACACCGCCGCCATGTCGCCGCGCGCGCCCTGCCAGCGACCGCCGGCTTCCGCAGTGCGCGACACCACCTGCTTCAAATAGGGATCCGATTGCAGGCCGACAGGCAGGCGACATGGCTGCGCAGGATCGGCGCAACCGAGTTCGATCACCGTCGGTACCCGGTTGCTCTGCGACAGATTGACGAACAGCGTCCAGCCGGCCCCCATGCCGCGCGCAAGACCGATGGCGGGATTGAGCTTGCGGTAGCTGAAGGTCTCGCGCGGCTGCGGCTCCTCGTCGCGGCGCAACTGGTTGCTGACGCTGGCCTGGTTGTAGCGCGCCGACGTGGTCAACCAGGTGCTGTTCGCCACGGCCCAGGTGTCGGCCGCGTACAGGCCGGCAGCGCGTGAACGGCCGTCGACAGATGATCCAGCCTGGCGCTCCTGGCTGGCATCCATGATGACCGAACGGTCGTCGGCAAAGTTGGCCTCCTGCTCATACTGCACAAAATCCACGCTGCTGCGGTCGAAGCTCAGGCCCATCGCCAGCTGGTGGGCGCCTGCGTTCCTGCTGAAGTGGGCGCTGAAGCCCTGGCTGTTCTGCCGGGTCTCGGTGGTGTTGTAGGAAGCGGGATACCGGCTCTCGCCTTCAACGTAGTTGTCGTTGATGTCGCCGTTGACGGTACTGCGGCGGCTGTTGCGCGCGTAGAGCGACATTGCCAGCTCGGTGCCTTCGTCAAAGCGGTGCGTCATGCCGAGAACAATCTGGTGCAGGCGGTTGCGTGTCTCGTCGGGCGAGGTATAGACGGCGCGGCGGTTCTCCTGATACAGGCCATCAGGCAGCAGGCCGTTTCCTATCAGCCGGCTGCGGGCTGCCAGCAGGGCTATGCTCCAGTCGTTGTCGCCCGCGACGCCCGCCAACTTGCCGTAGATATTCCCCAGCCGGCCATCGGATTGGTCGCGCCAGCCCTTGTCATTGAAGGCCGTGCCGGCGATGAAAGCGTTCCAGCGTTCGCCGCTGTCGTATCCGTAGACCAGGTCCGCGCGGCGCTGGCCATTGCCGGTGGCCGATATGCCGGCATCCAGGCCAGGATGGCTCCTGCCGGATTTACTGGTCAGCACCAGCGCACCGCCCAATGTATTGAGTCCATACAGCGGGTTCGACCCCGGCGCCAGCATCACGCTGCCGACCGCCGCCTCCGGCAGCATGTCCCAGTTGACGACATCGCCGAACGGTTCGTTGACGCGCACGCCGTCAAGATAGACCGAGATGCCTTGCGATGCGCCCAGCACCGGCGACGCGCGGAAGCCGCGATAGGTGATGTCGTTCTGGAACGGGCTGCCGGAGATCTCGTTGACGTTCACGCCGGTCAGACTGCGCGCCATGAATTCGCCGATATTCTGGCCGGCGGATGCGCCCACCTCGTGTGCATTCGCCGTCTGCACCTGATAGGGCAATTGGTTCCGGTCCACACCCAGCCCAGGCAACGGCGCGACACCGACGATATCCACCGACAGCATGGAGCTTGCCGGGTAGGCCGGCGACGCCCCCTCGGCCGCCATCGCTCCGCCCCACGCAAGCAGTATCCCACTCGCGACAGCGCAGCGGCGCATCATGGTGTCTGCTCATGCACGCCATATTTGGCAAATATGGCTTTCAACTCGCCGCTTGCCTTCATTTCGTTGACAGCGGCCTGCAGGAGTTTCGCCACGTCCTGGTCATCCTTGCGTACCGCCATGCCGACTGCCCAACCGGCGCGAGGCAGACGCTGGAAAGCGACTTCATTCAACGGGAAGGCCGCATCGTCGCGAAACACCGCATCGATTTCCGAGCGGTTGGCCAGCACGGCGTCGAGCTGTCCGGCCTTCAGCTGCTCCAGCGCTTCGGCCGCCGTGTCGAAGATACGCACCTTGTCGCGAAAGCGCCCGTTCCCCTCGCCCAGCAGCACCATCGCCGCGATGGAGACCTTTTCAACGCCTATCGTCTTGCCGGCCAGCGCGTCGATGCCGTCGAAGGTCGGCATGCTGCTCGCGCTGCGTACCAGCCGCACGGTCTCGACGTGGTAGGGCGCGAAGATGGTGACCTTGGCGTTCTCGTTCATCAGTTGCGGCTCGACCGGCACATGCAGCATTACGTCGGCCGGGCCGTAACCCAGATAGTGGCCTTTCCATACCATGTTGCGCAGATCATCACCGAGGTTTTCGCCGGCGGGAAAAGGCAGCAGGCTCAGTTTGAGCCCCAGTTTGGCGGCCAGCGCCTGCGCCACATCCACATCGATGCCGGCGCTGCGATCTGAAAACGGCGCGAACTGGTCGTAGACCGCCACCTTGAGCGATCCAGATTGCCTTATCTTGTCCCAGTCCGCATGTGCGGGAGCGACGGCGCCCATCAGCGCGACGACGAGCGGAATCAGCGCGGCGGCGCGCAGTCGAATACTCGGCATGATCTGCTCCTCGCTTATTTGGCGTCGTCGCGGCGGGCTTCCAGGTAGGTCTTGATGGCCCACATGGCCTCCTGGTTGAACACGCCCTCAAACGGTGGCATGTAGACGGCGCCATTACGCACTTTGCCGTGCCGGATCGAGGTCAGATAGTAGTTGTCGGTCTCCTTGTAGCAGGCCTTCTTCTTGTTCTCGTTCTTGACGTCGGTGCAATCGCGGTCCAGCTGGCGCAGATCGGGTGCGATGCCGCCGGTGACCGCTTCCAGGCCATGGCAGCGCGCGCAGTTCTGGTTGTAGGCCGACGAACCGATCTTCAACGCCAGCTTGTTGCCGCGATAGGGATTCTGTTCCAGCCACTTGTCGCCGAGCGGCGTCAGGCCGGTGGTGTCCACCGCTTGCGGCACCACGTTGCCGTGAGCGGTGGCATACAGGGAAGTCGTGGCCGCCGCAGCGATGACGGTCACGATGGCGAGAATGCGGAATGGATGTTGCATGATGTCTCCTTGCTGTTTTAATGAATGCGTTTTACCGAGGTACACACTCATTGAGCAAATGCCATGCCACGCGTCCGCCGCCTTGATCCATTACATAATTGCTCCAATTTGGCACAGGTGTCACAGCCGGATGTTCAACGCATGCTGACGGTCTGGCGTTTCCAGGCCGGGTCCTGCCAGCGATAGAACAGACTCAGTGATGATGGTTTATCCGCAGACTTGAGCGTGGCCAGCGTGTTGACCTCCACCAGCTCGAAGCTGCGTTTGAACTTGCCGTCAACACGGGCTTCGCGCGCCGCCAGCATGTTCTGCGTACCTGGCACCCAACCGGCGAATTCGGCGTAACCCAGATCGGGGTCGGCGGCGGCGGGCGGCAGCACATCGACCAGCCAGCCCGCGCTGGTCTGGTGGAACAGCCACATCTCACGCCAGCCATCCATCGGCTGTACCGCCAACGCCAGCGCCGTACCCTGCGCATTGGCGCGTGCCGATGCCGCCCACACAACGCCATAGCTGCAGCGGCGCGCCAGCGGATGCTGCTGATCGTGCTTGCCGTCCACCAGAGCGACGCAGGTTTCTCCTGGCTGGCCAGCAGAGGTGATCACGCGCAGGCCGGTCGGAGCCGAGGCAGACACCAGCGCCGGGGCGGTTTCCGCCGCCCAGCGTATGCTGCCGACCCGCACGCCGGCGTCGGCATAGGCGCCGGCATCGTCTTCCGTCAGTTCGGCCGGTTCAACCAGCCCCAGTTCGTCCAGCGCACGCTGCGCTGGCTGCGCCGACGGTTCGCCCTTGCGCGCCCGCGCAAACGCCACTGACGACCACACAGCGGCGCGTCTCATATGCAGGCGGTTTTTCACATGCGCCGGCAACTCCTTCAAGTCCACGCGATCCAGCACGTCGGCACGCCAGTCGTCGAACGCCGCCCGCGCACCGGGTCCCAACGCCGGATCGACGCATTCCTGGCGAGTCAATCCCAGCGCCGCCGTTGCGCGTTGCCGCGGTTCCGATTGCATCGCCAGCACGCGGCGGAATGCCTCGCCGTCGTAGCACAGCTGCATGCGTCCTTCGCGCTCGAAGCTGCGTATGCCGATGCCGTAGTTGGCCACAACTTCCAGGTGTGCGGCGATCGTGACGTCGCCTTGCTTGCCCTGTTTGGACGAGGCGCGCCGCGCCAGCCGGTCGGCCATACTGCCCAGCGCATCGAACGGTTCGGCAGTGATGGCCGCCGCCGGCGCGGCCTTCAAGTACGCCGCCGCGTAGCTGATACCCAGGGATTCCGCTCCCAGCGTGTCGCGCAGGAAGCGCACCACCGACAGCAGTTCCGGCGCATCGGCCGGCGCCAGCGACACCTTGCGCACTTGCGAGGCACGGATGTAACCAGCCCGTTCGCGGCGATGGTCGTAGACCTGCAGGAAGTCCTGCTTCTCGCCGCGAATCTCCAGGCTGTCCCCCTGCCACAGGACGGCCTGCTGCTGCGCAGTGTCCTTGGGCGAGGCGCGCAGCGCGGCCTGATCCTGCGTAACGATAGCCAGTACAACGGCAGCTGCAATGATCGCCATGATTATTGAACCTCCTTCTTGCCCAGCAACGCCGAACCGATAAAGCTGCCATCCGTTGGCGACGGAGCGATGATGACCGATACCTTGTCCGACAATTTGTCAGCCATGGTTTTCTGGATCAGCAACGGATTGCGGGTAATCAGCTCACCTTCGCGCGCCATCTGCTCGGCCGCCACCTTGCCGATGGTCTCCTGGCGATACGCCTCCGCATCGGCCAGCTTGCGGCGCGAGTTGGCCTCGCCGGTCGCCTCGATCACGCGTGCCTCGGCATTGCCCTCGGATGTCTTGATGCGCGCGGTCTTCTCGGCCTCCGCCTCCAGCTTGCGCTGCTCGATCTGCTTCTGCTTGAACGGCAGCACATGCGCCATCGCCTGCTCCTGCGCCCTCGCCGCGATGATCTGCTCATTGCCCGCCGCTTCGGCAGCCTTCTCGCGACGGATCTTGTCCGCGTCCGCCTCCAGCGCCGTCTGTTTCACCTGCTTCTCCTTCAGCTCCAGCGTATAGCGCATCTTCTCGTTTTCCAGTTCTTCCGCCAGCAGTTTCTCCATTCCCGCCTGGTACTCCTCCGGCAGCGTGATCTTGCCGATGGTGATGCCGCGTAGCGTGATGCCGTCGGCCGCCAGCTTGGGTTTGAGCTCCTCCTCGATCGCCTGCTGGATCTCCGCCCGCTTGGACGAAAAAATCTCGCGAACCGTGTAGCGGGTGAACACCTTGTAGATCACACCCTGCACCGCAGGTTCGACGATGGCGCCGTTGATATCGGGCGGCAGCGACTGCGCCATGCCGGCCACGCGGCCGGGATCAAGCGCATAACGCACCGACAAGTCCACACCCAGCGCCAAACCCTCGACCGACTGGAACGGCGCCTTGTCGCTGCGGTTCGGGCGGTAGACCTGGTCCAGCAGCGACACCTGGCGCAGCGCATGCACGCCGGGGAACATGAAGACCGCGCCATCGCGCACGGTGGTGGTGGAACCCGTCAGCTGGTTGATACGGATGCCCACATTGCCGGGTTCCAGCCTGGCCAGCGGCGGATGTGTCGCCAGCCCGTAGACGACGCCGCCGGCCGCGCACACGGCCAGCAACAGCGCGCCGCTACGGCGGAATCCGTTGGCTGCGGCGCCGGCGATCCCGCCGGCGCCACTCAAGGTATTCCGTACCGCCTGCACCATCCGTTTGATCCGCTCTGCCATGGTATTCACCTTTTCATCGTCGTTGAGTTCAGGGCCTATCCCTGAGACGCATGGTGCGCCGGATGATGCGGAAGTATCAACGCCGCCGCCGTCCAGGTATCCTCCGCCGCTGTGAAGAAATCCTCACAGCGGATTTGTGACTTTTCCGATAAAACCATGGATACTCACTCCATACACAGCAAGCGGAGCACAGCATGGCCAAAGTCGCCGTCATCGAGGACGATCTGCCTACCAGTAATCAACTACGGGCCTGGATCGAGTCGGCACGTCCGGGCATCGTCGTCGACCAATGGTTCAGCCGCGACGACGCGGAAGCGGCCATCGCCCGCGAGCGCTACGACCTGGTGGTACTCGATATCGAACTCGGTCGCGAACGCCATGCGGGCGTGGCCATCATCAACGCCATCAACAAGCGCCATACCACCCCGGTGCTGGTGGTGTCGGCGATGCCGGCTACTATTTACCGCAGCATCATGAAGGCGCTGGATGCCTGGGACTACCTGCAGAAAGCCACCTTCGAGGAGGCCGATTTCGTCGAAACCTTCCTCGAGATCCTGCGCAGCAGCAAACAGGCGGAGGCTCCGGCAGCCAGCGCCGATGAACTGAGCATGGACCCGCTGCGCCAGCGCACGCCCACCTGGCGCGGCCACCGCATCAACCTGCCGCTGACCGCGCAACGCATTCTCGCGGCGCTGTTCGCGCGGCGCGGCCAGGTGGTGTCTTACGACGAACTGTTCGAGGTGGTGAAAAGCGGGCGTAATCGCGACAACATCCGCAAGCACGTCAGTACCATCCGCGACGCCTTCCGCGAGATCGATCCTGACTTCGCCTGCATCGAGAACATCCCCATGCGCGGCTTCCGCTGGGCCGACGCGGAAAACCGCTGACCATGAACTGGCGCCGGCTCAGCCTCGTCCCGTATCGCCTGCGGCTGCTGCTGCGCGCCGCATTCGTGTTCCTGATGGCGGCCACAGTGGGTCTGGCGCTGTCCGTTGTACAGCAGGAGAAGCAGCTCAGTTACAAGAACTATCAAAGCAGCTTCCAGAAGACCCGCGTGCAGGTGGCTGCGACGCTGCGCCACCCGACCGGCCAGCTGGCGCTGCTCAATCCCCAGCCTGTGGGCAAAGGCGGCGCCCTCCATCCACTGCTACTGCCATTCGCCGCGCTCGACTTCGACGATCTGCAAAAAGTGCAGCAGGCGGTGGCGATGTCCGGCTGCCTTGCGCAGTACGGCAACAACAGCTCGCTCTGCGTCGGCATCGGCAACAATCCCTGGGCCGGCGGCTTTATCTATGTTGCCGGCACTTTCGACGGGGCCAGGCTGGTGCCGCATGTGCGCGGCGACCAGGTGGTGGACCAGGCGCACCGCGTCAGAGTCAAGGTCGCCCTGCGCGGCCAGAGCTACGAATGGATCGCTCCGTTCGAGGAAAGCGCCGAACCACAAACGCCGGCACATCGGTTCGGCGGCATGCGCGGACGCTTGACCGGCTTTGCTGCGGCCGACGTGGCGCGGGCCAAGGCACCGGCGGTCAAGGACTTCCGCGGCTGGATCTGGCAGAACCCGCGTTGCACCAACCAAGCCGCCGCCGATGACGACGCAGCCTGCACACGCAGCGCCTTCTTCTCACTGCGCCTTCCCGTAGGCGTGCTGCAGGACGCGCTGTTCGAAAAACGCCGCCCCGTCTGGCCGCCGGAGGATCTGGACCGCATCAACGTCAGCATCGCAGTGCTGCCTCCGGGCGACGGCGCGCCGCTGCTGGACAGCGGCTCCGGACCTGGCACGCCGGCTTTTTCGCTGGCGGACCTGAAGCCGATGCTGCTGCCGGGTGAGAGCCTGCAGATTCGCCGCCTCACCGACGATGGCGCTCCCGGGACAACGCTGCCGCTGCTGGTCGGCGCCGTCGATCCCGAGGATCAGTCCTGGCATTTCGTAACGACGCTGATCCGCCACCTGCCGGTGGACGCCTACGATGTCCCGCTTGAGGCAAAGGAGGTGATCGCCACGCCGGCCGGCAGCTATGAGGTGCTGCTCAAGGGCGACGTCCGCAGCGTCAGCAAGAGCCTGAGCGTGGTGGCCAGCCGGCTGGTGTGGTTTGTCGGAGCGATGCTGGCGGCGCTGATGCTGGCATGGCTGGTGATCGAGATTGGCATCATCCGCCGCATCAAAGTACTGATCAAACGGGCTGACGATGTGGGCGAGCGGGTGAAGGCGGCGCGCGGCTTTTCCGAAACCGATCTGGCCGACCTGCGCGGTGAGGATGAGCTGGGCGTGCTGGCCACCGGCCTGCACGATCTGCTGCGCCGCGTTCGCGAAGACGTCGAACGCGAGAACATCCGCGCGGAGCAGGAGCGCGACATGTGGCACGCGGTCGGCCACGAGATCATGTCGCCACTGCAGTCGTTGATGGTCCTGCACGGCAGCCCGGACGATCAGAGCCACCGCTACATCAACCGCATGCAGCAGGCGATCCGGGTGCTGTACGGGCGCGCTTCGCCGAGCGAAGCGTTCCAGTCATCGGAACTGCAGGTGACCGAGATCGACCTGACTGCCTTCCTGCAAAACGTCGCCGCCAATGCTTCGTGCGTGGGGATAGACAACGTGGTCTTCCTGGGCGAGGCCGGGCCGTTGACCGCGCGCGCGGATGAATATTCACTGGAGGATGTGGTGACCCATGTATTGCGAAACGCCGAGCGCTATCGCCTGGCCGGCAGCGCGATCACGATCACGCTGGAGGGCAGCGCCACCGGCGCGACGATCACGATCCGCAACCTGGGTCCGCAAATCGCGCAGGACATGATCGGCAAGATCTTCGAATACGGCGTGTCGGATCAAGCGGAATCGGGCGCCGATGGCAATCGCGGCCAGGGCTTGTTTGTCGCGCGGACCTATATGGCCAAGATGGGTGGTACCATCGTCGCACAGAACCTGGCCGACGGTGTCAGCTTCATCCTCAGCCTGCAACGCGGCGCCTAACGATAGCCTCAACGCCATGCCATCATCCTCGACCGAACAATTTGACACCGTCGTCGTCGGCAGCGGGCCGGGCGGAGCGAGTGTCGCGCTTGAACTGGCGCGTCGCGGCCTGCGTGTACTGATACTTGAACAAGGCAGTGCCGCCCCGCTCCGGGGAACGTTGTCGCAGATGGCCGGCATTGCAGCGGTGCCGGGAAAAGGCGCGTTTCTACATCGCGACGCCTCGCTGCTGGTCAGCGGCATCGCGGCGGGTGGCACCTCAACCATTAACTTCGCCACGGCGGCTCCGCCACCTCTTGAAATGTTCGCGACCCACGGCATCGATCTGGCTCCGGCGCTGGCATCGTTACGCGCGGAGCTGCCGATGGGCCCCTTGCCGGACACCCTGATCGGCTCCATGGCGCAACGCATCCAGCAGGGTGCGCTGGCGCAGCAGCTGGGCTGGCGCAAACTCGATAAATTGATACGGCCGCAGTCCTGCCGCACCGGGTGCTGGCGGTGCGTCTATGGATGCCCGTTCGGCGCCAAGTGGACGGCACGCGATTTTCTCGACGAGGCAATACAGCTCGGCGCGACGCTGATCGATCAAGCCAAAGTAGACAGCGTCATTGTGGAGAACCGCCGTGCGGTCGGCGTGCGTTATCGCCGCGATGGCGCATTACATCAGGCACTGGGAAGAAACATCGTACTGGCCGCCGGCGGCATCGGCAGTCCTCGTCTGCTGCACCGCTCCGGTTTGCACGCCGCAATCAGCCCCTTCTTCAGCGACCCCGTGATCGCCGTGATGGGGCAAGTGGACGACATCGACGGCGGCGCCGAGGTGCCAATGGCGGCCGGCCTGTATCTGCAGGAGGAAGGCATCGCGCTGGCCGATATGACGCTGCCGAAGCCGATGTACCAGGCCTTTGCCACCCAGGTCGGACGTGTGGATCGCTTGATGGCGCATGCGAAAACGCTGACCGTCATGGTCAAGATTCGCGACGACATCGGCGGCGGCGTCGGCCCGCACTGGGTCGATAAAACGCTGACGGCAGCCGACAGGCGCAAACTGGCGACCGGCGTGGATATGGCGCGCGGCATCTTGCGCGCGGCCGGTGCGAAGAAGATATTCAAGAGCTGGCACTTCGCCGCCCACCCAGGCGGCAGCGTGCGGATCGGCGAAGGCGTGGATCATACGCTGCGGACCAGCACCGCGAACCTCTACGTCTGCGACGCATCGGTGATCCCGCAACCGTGGGGACTGCCGCCAACGTTGACGTTGCTGTGCCTGGGCAGACGGCTGGGACAATATCTCTGAACGAAAAATAGCCCACGGCCACACCAGTTGAGGAATCAGAAAAATTGCCTTAAAAATAATTGTGCGCTAGTATGCAAGCGGCGTGGCATTGACAATTAATCAAGTGCCGTGCTCTTCGATCCCTTTTTATCAGGAACACTATGCGACATATTCTCACCGCCCTGGCCTTGCTGGCCGCAGCCCCCTCGTTCGCCGCTCCCGGCTTTGAGCCGGGCGTGTACGTGGACGTGAACGGCGGCCGTGCGTCGGTCTCGTCGAAATACGCCGACAGCAACAACGACATCTCGCTGGGCGCCGCCACCGGCTACCAGTTCACGCCCAACCTGGGATTCGAAGTCTATACCCGCAGCCTGAGCGTCAATCCCTTCCGCGGCTTCCTGGCGGAACCCGGGTATTACCCGGACTCGCACTATGGCGTCGCGCTGATGGGCACTATGCCGCTCGACGACCATTTCAGCTTCACCGGCCGCGCCGGCGTGGGCCGCACCACGATGAAGCCGACCCGCACGACCATGGAAGACCGCACGGACACCGATCCCATCGTCGGCTTCGGCGTGCGCTACGCGTTCAACCGCCACTGGTCGATCAACCTCGAAGGCAGCTACCTGACCAAGAGCGAGGTATCATTGCTGACCTTTGGTGGCCGCTACCAGTTCTGACCACTGATCCGCGAGAACTGGCGCGGTGCTGATCTTGAAAAGTTATAGACGAAAAAAAGCCCACCAAGATCACTTGGTGGGCTTTTCTATATAACTAGCCTGACGATAACCTACTTTCACACTGGTTGCAGCACTATCATCGGCGCAGAGTTGTTTCACGGTCC
>NZ_JBGLYQ010000067.1:0-25807 GCF_047304105.1 Duganella sp. Dugasp56 | reverse complement strand
CGCCCCCCCCCCCGCCCGCCCCGCCCCGCCGCCCCCCCGCCCCCCCCGCCCCCCCCCCCCCCGCCCCTGGACGATTACGCGTTGTCGGCGGCCATCGACAGGGCCACCGCTTCGGCCACCTTGATGCCGTCGACGCCGGCAGACAGGATGCCGCCCGCGTAGCCGGCGCCTTCGCCGGCCGGGAACAGGCCGCGCGTGTTCAGGCTTTGCAGCGTGTCGTCGCGGCGCTTGATGCGGATCGGCGACGAGGTGCGCGTCTCCAGCCCGGTCAGTACGGCGTCGTGCTTGAAGTAGCCCTTGATCTGCTTGTCGAACGCCGGGAAGGCTTCGCGCAGCGCGGTGACGGCGAACTCCGGCAGGATCTGCGCCAGGTCGGTCAGGTGCACGCCGGGCTTGTACGAGGGGACCACGCTGCCGAATTCGGTCGAGGCGCGGCCGGCGACGAAATCGCCCATCAGCTGGCCCGGCGCGTTGTAGGTGCCGCCGCCCAGCTCGAACGCCTTTTCCTCCAGCCGGCGCTGGAATTCGATGCCGGCCAGCGGATGGCCCGGGTAATCGACTTCCGGCGAAATGCTGACCACGATGGCGCTGTTGGCGTTGCGCTCGTTGCGCGAATACTGGCTCATGCCGTTGGTGACCACGCGGCCCGGTTCGGACGCCGCCGCCACCACCGTGCCGCCCGGGCACATGCAGAAGCTGTACACGGCGCGGCCGTTGGAGGCGTGGTGCACCAGCTTGTAGTCGGCCGCGCCCAGGATGGGGTGGCCGGCGTTGGGGCCGAAGCGGCAGGCGTCGATCAGCGACTGCGGGTGCTCGACGCGGAAGCCGACCGAGAACGGCTTGGCCTCGATGTAGACGCCGCGCTCGTACAGCATCTGGAAGGTGTCGCGCGCGCTGTGGCCGATCGCCAGCACCACATGGTTGGTGGCGATCTTCTCGCCGCTGGCCAGCGTCACGCCGCGCACCTGGCCGCCGTCGCCGTTATTGCCACTGAGCTGTTCGATCTCGATGTCGACCACCTTGCTCTCGAAACGGTATTCGCCGCCCATCTGTTCGATGTTGGCGCGCATCTGCTCGACCATCTTGACCAGGCGGAAGGTGCCGATGTGCGGCTTGCTGACGTAGATGATTTCCTCCGGCGCGCCGGCCTTGACGAACTCGGTGAGCACCTTGCGGCCGTAGTGTTTCGGGTCCTTGATCTGGCTGTACAGCTTGCCGTCCGAGAAGGTGCCGGCGCCGCCTTCGCCGTATTGCACGTTCGACTCCGGGTTGAGCTCGCGCTTGCGCCAGAAGCCAAAGGTGTCGACGGTGCGTTCGCGCACCTGCTTGCCGCGTTCGAGGATGATGGGGCGCAGGCCCATCTGCGCCAGGATCAGCGCCGCGAACAGGCCGCACGGGCCGGTGC
This sequence comes from Duganella sp. Dugasp56, assembly GCF_047304105.1. Classification (NCBI taxonomy): domain Bacteria; kingdom Pseudomonadati; phylum Pseudomonadota; class Betaproteobacteria; order Burkholderiales; family Oxalobacteraceae; genus Duganella; species Duganella sp. Dugasp56. The sequence goes on along the minus strand of NZ_JBGLYQ010000067.1, from coordinate 24,402 downwards.
CGATGACCACCGGGCGCAGGTTGTGGTCGTGGCCCTGCAGCTGCTCGCCGTTGGCGACGAATTTATACGAAGTGTCCGGCGACGGCATCAGGTGCACATCGTGCGACAGGCGCTTGAGCAGCGCCGCCTCGTCCCTGACCTGCACGTCGAGCGCATAGATCAGCACGATCGCGGTCTTCTTGCGCGCATCGTAGCTGCGCTTGAAGACGGTGTAGCCGAGCAGCTCGGCGGCGGGGATGTCGAGGCGCGCCAGGATGGCGGCCGGCAGCTGGTCCTCGGTGTGGTTGAGGGGCAGTTTTACTTCGTTTAATCGCAGCATGATGTCTGTGTCCAAAAAATTGCGGGGCTCCGTAGCTAGCGGAGAGCGGTGCGGCGTCAGACCGCCGCAGCCGCTATTTTACCCGCAGCGCCCGGTCCTGCGCCAACCTTGGAGCGACCGTCCTCCCGATTAATTCCCGGGTTAATACGTCATGTTTTTTCTTATTCTCCGTTTATTTAAATCCTGGATTTAAAGGATGGAATGCAGGCATCCAAAAGATAATAACGGCGAGGTGAAAGCCTTGTATAGACGAGATGGAAATAATTGGCGGTGTTGCGATAAAACAACGTGATTTCAAAATGGCAACATTCCCTCGTGGCGTGGGTTTCTCTCAAGTGGTCGCAAAAAGTGAGCTGGATTGAACAAAAAGACACACTCTTCGTGCTGCATCGCAGCATTATTGGTGAAATACCAATCTGTAGATGTCAGCATATTATCTGACATAAGACGTTACAATCGATATTTTATTCAATAATACAACACGACAACAAAACAAAAGTGTTGTTACATCGAAAATTAACATATGCATAATGAAAATTGCTGCAATGCGGCAAAAATGCCTGCGTAAAGTCCTTGCTTTGTTCGCTTCCTTGGGCGTTGTTGTTTTTGCGAAACATTTCAGACCGTCGGTTGACAGTTTTGGCATGCAAGTGGTTTCATGCAGTGCGCCTGCAATTCACTATCTGACAGGCGTATATAGCGAGATTCAATACCCGATATGCACCCGGAGACCCCAGGTTTCCAAGGCAAAATCAAAAAAGGTAATAAGAATCCTTCAGGCTGGCCTCGAATAGATATTTGTTCTTTGGAATATCTAGGATGCGGTTGGGTTTCTCCTGTTTCACAGGAGTCTAATAATGGGAGTTTTACAATGGTTCAAGAAAAAATGATGTCGCGCACGCTGCGCACCGTCTTCGCCGGCAGCATGCTGGTGGGCATGAGTGCGATGATGCACAATGCCCTGGCGCAAGAAGCGGCCGCTCCGGCCAAGATCGAACAAGTGCAGGTGACCGGTACCCGCATCACGACTCCAGGCACCACCTCTACCAGCCCGATCTCGTCGATCAGCGCTGAAGAAATCAAATCCTCCCAGCCTATCGCTGTTGAAGAATTCATCAAGGCCTTGCCGGCCGCCGTGCCATCGATCGGGCCTGCGACCAACAACGGTACCGGCGGCGGCGCCACCATCGACCTGCGCGGCCTCGGCGCCAACCGTTCGCTGGTGCTGCTGAACGGCCGTCGCCTGGTGCCGTTCAATCTGAACGGCACCGTCGATACCAACTCGATTCCTATCGCCCTGCTGAGCCGTGTCGACGTCCTGACCGGCGGCGCATCGGTGGCCTACGGCGCCGACGCGGTGGCCGGTGTGGTCAACTTTAACCTGAAGAAGAACTTCAGCGGTTTCGACGCCAGCACCTCCTACGGCGGCACCACCAGCGACCACGATGCCAAGCGCAAGCGCACCGACATCACCATGGGCGCCAACCTGGACGACGGCCGTGGCAACGTGGTGCTGAGCATCGGCAAGACCACCGCCGATCCGCTGACCCAGGGCGCGCGTCCCTATGGCGTGACCAGCGTGAGCTCGACCACCGGCCTGCCGAGCGGCTCGAACACCACCATCCCTGGCGGCTTCGCGGTACCGAAGGGCACTGGCGGCACCGATACCCTGGCCGGCAACTGGCAGATCGATCCGAAGACCGGCAAGCTGGTCTCGCCGCTGGTCCAGTACAACACCAACCCGCTGAACTACTATCAGACCGGTCTGGACCGTACGCAGGCGACCTCGCTGGCCAACTACAAGATCAACGACCACGTCGAAGCGTACACCGAGCTGTTCTACACCAACAGCAAAGTGGCGTCGACGCTGGCCGAGTCCGGCACGTTCGGCAACACCTTCAATATGCCGATCGGTAATCCGTACATCCCTGACGCGGCGCGTCAGCAGATTTGCGAACGCCGCGGCATCCTGGCGGCTAACTGCGTGGCCGGCAACGCCACCATCGTGCCGATCACGGTCAACCGCCGCTTCATTGAAATGGGTCCGCGTTTCAACAACTTCGACAACAAGACGCTGCAGTACACCATCGGCGTGCGCGGTGACGCGGTGCTGGACTGGACCTACGACGCATACTGGTCGCGCGGCACCGCCGACCAGACCCAGGTCCGCCAGAACTGGGGTTCGCTGGCCAAGGTGACCCAGGCGCTGAACGCCCTGAACACCACCAGCTGCACCAACACCGCCAACGGCTGCGTGCCGCTGAACGTGTGGGGCGCCTCCGGTTCGATCACCCCGGCCCAGATCGCCTTCATCAATTCCAGCGCCGTGCTGATGCAAAGCGTGACGCAGGACGTCGCATCGTTCTCGACGCAGGGCGACTTCGGCAACAAGTTCGTCAGCCCATGGGCCGGACAGCCGATCAACATGGCCATTACGGCGGAAACCCGCAAGTCCGTGGCCAGCACCCAGTCGGACGCAGCGTCGCAGATCCAGGGCGAAGTGCTGGGCACCGGCGCTCCGACGCCGGACCGCAGCGGCCACTTCCGCCTGCGTGAACTGGCGGTGGAAAGCCAGATCCCGCTGGTCAAGGACAAGCCGTTCATCAAGGCGCTGACCGCCGACGTGGGCTATCGCGAGACCGAATTCAAATCGGGCGATAAGGATTCGCAGAACTACAGCAGCTGGAAAATCGGCGGCGAATGGGCGCCGGTGCAGACGCTGCGCTTCCGCGCCATGGTGCAAAAAGCCACCCGCGCACCCAACGTCAACGAGTTGTTCGCACCGCTGGTCACCGGCCTGTCGAACCTGGCGGTCGATCCTTGCCAGTTGAAGCTGACCAGCGCCGCCCAGGCCAACACCCCGGGCACTCTGTCGAACCTGTGCCGCCTGACTGGCGTGCCAGCCGGCGAACTGGGCAGCCTGGCACAGCCGTCGTCGGGTCAGATCAACAACCTGAGCGGTGGTAATCCGGACCTGGGCCCTGAGCAAGCCAAGACCCGCACCATCGGCCTGGTCTGGGAGCCGCTGCCCAAGCTGGCGGTGACCTTGGACTACTACAAGATCACCATCGCCAACGCGATCTCCCGTCCGAGCACCGCTGACGTGGTCGACGGCTGCTACCGCACCAATCCGACCTTCGCGTACAACGCCTTGTGCCAGCAGATCGGCCGCGATGCCCAGACCGGCACCTTCAACGGTGTCGGCTCGTCGGGCGTGTTTACGCCGCTGACCAACTCCGGCAAGCAGAAGACCGCCGGCGTCGACTTGAGCGTGGCCTACAAGCTGCAGGCCAAGCAGGTGAACCTGGATCCGAAGTACGGTAACTTCGACCTCGGCTTCTACTACACCCAGGTGCAGAGCTTCGAGTTCCAGGCTTCGCCGATCTCGGTCAATCGCGATTGCCTGGGCTACTACTCGGTCGCTTGCGGCGACGTCGCCAACGCACCGGTGTTCAAGCGCAAGTTCAACCAGCGCAGCACCTGGAACGTGGGCAGCTTCGCAGTCGGCTACAACTGGCGCTATACCAGCGCGGCCGACATCGAACCGCTGGCGCTGAAAACCACGGCGTTCCGGCCTGAATTCTCGCATATCTCCGCGTACAACTATATCGACCTGTCGGGCGTGTACAACTACTCGAAGAACCTGCGTTTCAGCCTGAGCGTCAACAACGCGACGAACAAGAAACCACCTATCGTCGGCGGCACCATCGGTACCACCGCCATGGACAGTGGCAACACGTTCCCGCAGACGTATGACGCCATCGGCCGTTACGTCACTTTCGGCGCCAATGTGAAGTTCTAAGCTGAAGTCCTGACTTCGCGACAAATAAAACCCCCGCGTGGCTGCAAGGCCGGGCGGGGGTTTTTACGTGCGGCGGTTTTGTTATCAGAAGCCGCCCCAGGCCGCGCTCAAGGCGGACACCGCGGCCAGCGCCGCCGTCTCGGTGCGCAGGATGCGCGGGCCCATCGCCAGCGGCAGCGCGCCGTGGCGGATCGCCGCCTCTTCCTCTGCGTCGCTGAGGCCGCCTTCGGGGCCGATCACCAGGGTCACCGCCTGCGGCGCCTGGTGGCGCGCCCAGTCCGCCAGCGACTGTTCGGCGCGCGGCGTCAGGATGATGCGCCGGTGCAGGTCCTGCTGCGTGATCCACTGCTTGTACTCCTGCAGCGGCGCCAGCTGGGCCAGGCGGTTGCGCCCGCTCTGCTCGGACGCCGATTCGATGATGCCCTGCCAGTGCGCCATCTTCTTTTCCGCCCGCTCGGCCGACAGCCGCACCACGCAGCGCTGCGCCGCCAGCGGCTGGAAGCCGGACACGCCCAGCTCGATCGCCTTCTCGATGATCCAGTCCATTTTAGTGCCTTCGGGCAACGCCTGCGCCAGCGTCACGGCGAACGGCAGTTCGACCTCGCGCGGGTGGTGGGCCTTGATCTCGACGCCGGCGCTGCGCTTTTCCACGCGGCCCAGCGTGGCGCTGTATTCGCCGCCGTCGCCGTTGAACAGCGTGACGATGTCGCCCTCGGCCAGCCGCAGCACCTGGATATGGTGGGCCAGCGCTTCCGGCAGGTTGACGAGCTGGCCGATGGCCAGGGGCTGGGGTATGTAAAAGCGGGGCATGCGCTGATCCGGTCGGTTTAAGTTCCGCAATTTTAAATGGTGCACGCGTCCGTCTGGTAAAATAATGGGTTCAGCAGGCCCCCTTGCATCCAGTTTCCATACTTCCGTGATAGACCTACGATGACTTCTACGCTTCCCACCACCCAAATGGCCAACGCGATCCGCGCGCTGGCAATGGACGCCGTCCAGAAGGCCAACTCCGGCCACCCAGGCATGCCGATGGGCATGGCCGAGATCGCCGTTGCGCTGTGGAGCGGCCATTACAGCCACAACCCGGCCAATCCGAAATGGGTGAACCGCGACCGCTTCCTGCTGTCCAACGGCCACGGTTCGATGCTGCACTACGCGCTGCTGCACCTGTCCGGCTACGCGGTGACGATGGACGATATCAAGTCCTTCCGCCAGATGCATTCGAAGACCCCGGGCCACCCGGAAGTGGACGTGACGCCGGGCGTGGAAACGACCACCGGCCCGCTGGGCCAGGGCATCGCCAACGCGGTCGGCATGGCGCTGTCCGAGTACCTGTTGGCGAGCGAATTCAACAAGCCGGGCTTTGACGTCGTCAACCACTACACCTACGCCTTCGTCGGCGACGGCTGCCTGATGGAGGGCATCTCGCACGAAGTGTGCGCGCTGGCCGGCACCCTGGGCCTGAACAAGCTGATCGCGCTGTACGACGACAACGGCATCTCGATCGACGGCAAGGTCGAAGGCTGGTTCACCGACGACACCCCGGCCCGTTTCGAAGCCTACGGCTGGAACGTGATCCGCGCCGTCGACGGCCACGATGTCGCCGCCGTCTCGGCCGCCATCGCCGCCGCCAAGACCTCGAGCAAGCCGACGCTGATCTGCTGCAAGACCGTCATCGGCAAGGGTTCGCCCAACCTGCAGGGTGGCGACAAGGTGCACGGCGCCGCGCTGGGCGACAAGGAAGTCGCCGCCGTGCGCGAATACATCGGCTGGAGCGCCGCGCCGTTCGAAGTGCCTGCCGACGTGTACGGCGCGTGGGACGCGAAAGCCGCCGGCGCCAAGCAGGAAGCCGCCTGGGCCGCCAAGTTCGCCGAATACAGCGCCAAGTTCCCGGCCGAAGCGGCCGAGCTGACCCGCCGCATGCAAGGCGACCTGCCGGCCTCGTTTGAAGCCACGCTGGCCGCCGGCATCGCCGCCACCGTCGAGAAAAAAGAAAACATCGCCACCCGCAAAGCCAGCCAGAACGCGATCCAGGCGCTGGCCCCGGTGCTGCCGGAATTCCTGGGCGGCTCGGCCGACCTGACCGGCTCCAACCTGACCAACTGGAAAGAGTGCGTCGCGCTGCGTTCCGGCAAGCCGGGCAACCACATCAACTACGGCGTGCGCGAATTCGGCATGTCGGCCATCATGAACGGCATCACGCTGCACGGCGGCCACATCCCGTTCGGCGCCACCTTCCTGACCTTCTCCGACTACAGCCGCAACGCGCTGCGCATGGCCGCGCTGATGAAGCTGCGCTCGATTTTCGTGTTCACCCACGACTCGATCGGCCTGGGCGAAGACGGCCCGACCCACCAATCGGTCGAGCACATCTCGTCGATGCGCCTGATCCCCAACCTGGACAACTGGCGTCCATGCGACACCACCGAATCGATGGTGGCGTGGGGCGAGGCGGTCAAGCGCAAGAACGGCCCGTCGACCTTGATCTTCTCGCGCCAGAACCTGCCTTACCAGGAGCGTTCGGCCCAGCAGATCGCCGACATCGCCCGCGGCGGCTACGTGCTGGCCGACGCGGCCGACGCCAAGGTCACGCTGATCGCCACCGGTTCGGAAATCGAACTGGCCCAGGCGGCCGCGTCCGCGCTGGCGGCCGAAGGCATCGCCGCGCGCGTGGTGTCGATGCCGTCGACCGATGTATTTGACCGTCAAGACGCCGCCTACAAGGCCAGCGTATTGACCAAAGGCTTGCCACGTGTGGCAATCGAAGCCGGCGTGACCGATTTCTGGTACAAATACGTCGGTCTGGAAGGCGCGGTAGTCGGCATCGATACCTTCGGTGAATCGGCTCCGGCAGGCGTGCTGTTCAAGCACTTCGGCTTCACGGTGGAAAACGTCGTGGCGAAAGTCAAATCTGTCATTGCATAATCTATAATTGCTTGTTGCATTAACTATATTTAGGAGCAAAGTATGACGATCAAAGTTGCAATCAACGGCTACGGCCGTATCGGCCGCAATGTGCTGCGCGCTTTCTACGAAGGCGGCAAGAAACAAGACATCCAGATCGTTGCGATCAACGACCTGGGCGATGCCAAGTCGAACGCCCACCTGACCCGCTATGACACCGCCCACGGCAAGTTCCCCGGCACCGTCACGGTCGACGGCGACAACATGATCGTGAACGGCGACGTGATCCGCGTGTTTGCACAGCGCAACCCTGCGGAAATCCCATGGGGCGACCTGGGCGTGGACGTCGTGCTGGAATGCACCGGCTTCTTCACCACCAAGGAAAAAGCGTCGGCCCACCTGAAGGGCGGCGCCAAGAAAGTCATCATCTCGGCACCGGGCGGCAAGGACGTCGACGCCACCATCGTGTACGGCGTCAACCAGCACGTGCTGAAGGCCAGCGACACCGTGATCTCGAACGCCTCGTGCACCACCAACTGCCTGGCGCCGCTGGTCAAGCCGCTGAACGACGCCATCGGCGTCGAGACCGGCCTGATGACCACCATCCACGCCTACACCAACGACCAGGTGCTGAGCGACGTGATGCACGAAGACCTGCGCCGCGCCCGTTCGGCCACCATGAGCATGATCCCGACCAAGACCGGCGCCGCCGCCGCGGTCGGCCTGGTGCTGCCTGAGCTGAACGGCAAGCTGGACGGTTTCGCGATCCGCGTGCCGACCATCAACGTGTCGCTGGTCGACCTGTCGTTCATCGCCAAGCGCGACACGACGGTGGACGAAGTCAACGCGCTGATGAAGGCCGCCGCCGAAGGCGCGCTGAAGGAAGTGCTGACCTACCAGACCGAACCGCTGGTGTCGATCGACTTCAACCACAACCCGGCCTCGTCGAACTTCGACTCGACCCTGACCAAAGTGTCGGGCCGTCTGGTCAAGGTGTCGTCGTGGTACGACAACGAGTGGGGCTTCTCGAACCGCATGCTGGACACCACCGTGGCCTTGATGACCGCCAAGTAATTCAAGCGCTGCAATAAAAAAAGCCTCCCGGTTTGCGCCGGGAGGCTTTTCTTTTGGGCTAACGATTAACGATTAACGGAACTTGTATTCCGCCGTCACGCGCACGATGCGGCCCTGGACGTCGTCGGTGTTTTGCGGAATCACGCCGCCGCCGACGTCGGCGAAGTTGCGCAGATCCAGCGGCGGCCGGCGGTTGGTCAGGTTGCGCACGTACAGCGACAGCGTCAAGTCCTTGATGCCGCTGTAGGACACGTTATAGTCCAGGCGCTTGTAGGCCTTGACCTGGCACTCGTCGGCGCTCCACTTCAGGTCGGTGCAGCCGGCCGAAGTGTAGACGTCGTCGAAGTAGTCGGTGTTGAGCGAAGTCTTGCTGTTGTAGACCAGGCGCAGGTTGTTGCTGAGCTTGCCGGTCTGCAGCGTCGCGCTGATGTTGGCCACCAGTTTCGAATAGCCGTAGCGGCCCGCCAGGTTGTCGCCGTAGTTGTTCAGCGTCGAGCTGAAGTTCTTCAGGCTCAGCAGGTAGGTCGCGTTGGCGCCGAGGTCCAGCCGGCCATATGGCGTATTGAAGCGCGACGTGCCGCCCAGGTCGACGCCGCTGGTCTTGGTGCGCGAGACGTTTTCGAACTGTCCCGAGGTCGAGGCCAGCGGGCCGACCGTCACGCCGTACTTGGCCTGCTCGGCGGCGGTGAAGGTCTTGTCCTGCGTCAGCGGCTGGCGGTTGATCACGCCCGGCGCCTGGTCGGCTTCCGCCGCCAGCAGGTCGGCGGTCGATTTCAGGCCGATCTCATCCTTGCGCTCGATGCGCCAGTAGTCCAGCGACAGGCTGCTGCCCTTGACCGGCTCGAGCACGAAGCCGACGGTGGCGCTGTGCGTGGTTTCCGGCTTCAGGTTCGGATTGTTGCGCACGATGCTGGCGACGCCGCCGGAGCATTCGTTGGTCTGCACGGTGTCGGCGCGCGCCAGTTGCAGCGCCTGGTTCGGATCGCTGTCCGGCAGCGCCGCGGCCGCCGCGCGCAGATCGTCGGCCAGCCTGCGGGCCTGGCTGCAGCGCTTCGGATCGTTGACGCTGTTGTCGAACGCGAACTTGCTCGACTGCGCGCTCTCGGTCAGGTTGGGCGCGCGGAAGCCGCCTTCATAGGTGGCGCGGAACAGCAGCACCGGCGTGGCTTCGAAGCGGGCCGCGATCTTCGGCGACGCATGGGTCTTGAAGCCGGGGAATTTGTCGACGCGGGCGGCGCCCACCACTTCCAGCTGGCTGGTCACCGGCAGGTTGATCTCGGAGAACACCGCCTCGGTGGAGCGGCTGGCGTCCGCCATGGCCGCGCCGTAGCCGATGATGTCGCCATTGCGCAGGTTGTCGGTCGGCGTGATCTTGAATTTCTCGTGACGCACTTCGCCGCCCACCGCCAGGCCGATGGCGCGATCGCCGATCTTGCCCACTTCGCCGGTGATCTTGCCGTCGATGAAGTACTGGGTGATCTTGCCGTCATAGCCTTGCTCCGGGAACAGCTGGCGCAGCACCTCGGCCGAGTTCTTCTGGCCCAGCTTGTAGCCGTGGTTGAAGAAGTTCGGATCGGCGGCCGTGTATTCGCAATAGCCGGGGAAGTTGGCTTCGCAATCGGGATTGCCGGCCAGCGTCTTGGTGTAGTCGCCGACCACGGCCTTGAAGCCGCTGTCGCTGATCGAGCCGTAGCTGCGCGACTTGGTCTTGCTGCCCATCACGCCGACCGCGGTATCCCAGTCGTACTTGTTCCACAGCTGGCCGCGCAGGCCGGCCAGCACGCGGTACTGGTCGCTGTCGTTGGGGTTGTTGGACGGCGCGTCGGCCCAGCGGTAGCGCAGCTCCAGCGGCTCGCCGGTGGTGTTGAGCGGCGAGTCCGGCGACAGGAAGCGGTAGCCGAACAGCTTGCCTTGACCGTTGCTGGGGTTGCCCCAGATGACGTCCGGGTTGGCCGAACCATAAGTGCCGGCGGCGCCGATGTACTCGGTCTTGGTTTTCGAGTACAGCACCTCGGCATAGCCTTCGGTGCCGTTGCCCAGGTTCAGCTTGCCGGACACCAGCGCGTTGACGCGGTCGGCCTTCGGTATGGCTTCGAAGCGGGCAAAGCGGTCGTACACGCACAGGCCGGCCGCGCTGATGGTGGTGCAGCCGTCGACCGGGCCCTGGCCGATCAGGTTGCCGGGGTAGGAGTAGGTGGACGGGGCGCCGCGGTTGCCGAACATCAGGCCGCTCTTGGGCGCCACGGCGGAGAATTTGGCGCCGTAGGCGGGATTGATATCGTCGAGCACGTCGCGCCAGATCACGCTGCCGCGCTTGAACACTTCGACGTTGGCCAGCACGTTGTAGCCGTCCTTGTTGAAGTCGCCGAAGCCGCCGGTGATGCTGGCGGTCTTGGTGTTGAACTGTTCGTTGGCCACCGATTGCTGGTAGTTGGCGCGCACCTGCACGCCCTGGAAGTCGCTGCGGGTGATGATGTTGATCACGCCGGCCACCGCGTCGGAGCCATAGATGGCCGAGCCGCCGTTGCGCAGCACTTCGATGCGGTCGATGGCGTCCAGCGGCAGCGAATCGAGGTTGGTGAACACTTCGTTGTAGTCGGCCAGCGCATACGGCGCGACGCGGCGCGAGTTCAGCAGGATCAGCGTCGACTGCTTGCCCAGGTTGCGCAGCGAGGCGGACGAGGCGCCGCCGGCGAAGGAGTTGGAGCCGCCGATGTCGGACAGCGAACTGCCGTAGGCGCTGGTGTTGGACGAGGTCAGGGTGTCGATCATGTCGCGCACCGAGTTGACGCCGAGGCGGTTGATTTCCTCGCGGCGCAGGATCTGGACCGGCGTCGCCGTTTCCGTGTCGATGCGTTTCAGGTTGGAACCGGTAATGACGACCTTTTCCAGCGGCTTGCCCGCTGCATCCGTGTCCTGTGCCAATACCACGTGGGATGAGGCGAGCGTCAACGCGACCGCGATGACGCCCTGTTTCAGTGCAATTTTTTTCACTCTAACTCCCGATTTTGCTTTTTATATAATTACCGTTAGGCATGTGTGCGTTACAGATCGTGTAGCGCCCTGAGATTATATTTAGCAGATCGGAAAAATTGCCAATATTACATATCGAAATCATGTAAAAACAACACTAATCCGGAAATCTGTCACCCTTATAGCGTGACCCGCAGGCCGAGGTAGTAGCGGCGGCCGATGGCGTCGTAGGTCGAGGTATCGGTTTCGGTACCGGTCTTGTCGCCGGGCAGGCCGCTGATGATGGGCGGTGCCTTGGCGTTGAAGGCGTTGTCCAGGCCCAGGTACAGTTGCATCGATTTGCGCACGTCGTAGGTGAACTGGAAATCGTTGTAGGTGCGCGAACCGACGCCCACCGTGCCGGGCGCGATGCTCAGGCTTTTCAGGAACTGGTCGTCCAGCGAGACCGGCCCGGTGTAGGTGGCAACCCAGGTGGCGCCGAAGTTCCCCCATTTGTAGGCCAGGTTCAGGTTGGCGCGGTTGCGCGGCGCATTGGTGTTGGCTGCCGTGATCTCGCCGACATCGAAGTTCTTCTCCGCCTCCGGCGTCGCCTTCTGCCATAAATCGCGCAGCCAGGTCCAGGCCAGGCGGGCGCTCAGGTTGCCCGGCCCGACCTTGTCCGACCATGATCCGGTCAGGTCCACGCCCTCGGTGCCGAAGCCGCCCGAGTTGGTGACCGCGACGTCGCTGTACTTGATCGAACCGGAACTTAGGTTGCCGACGGCGGAGGGGCGGCGCGTGATGAAGCTGCAGAAGGTTGGGTTGTTCTGGTTGTAGCACTGGTCCAGCGCATACTGGCGGTCGGTCTGCACGATGGCGTCGGCGATCTTGATGTTGAAATAGTCGACCGTGAAGGTGAAACGGCTCAGCATGGGAATCGAGCGCGGCGTGATCACCAGGCCTATCGTGGTGGAGCGGCCTTTTTCCGCCTTGAGGTTGGGATTGCCCCGGTCATAGCCGCTGATGCCCTGCTGGTCGGCCTGATTTAACGTGAAAATGCCGCCATGTGCAGCCATATTGGCGGCAACTCCCGGCGCATTGCGGCAATTGACGGCCAGCGCGCTGGTGCCGCCGGACGACACGCCTTCGCAGGGATCGACCAGTCCGGTGGGGAAATCCTGGCTGGGCGCCTGGTACAGCTCGTTGATATTCGGCGCCCGCGTCGATTGCGCGCGCGTGCCGCGCAGCTTGAAGTCCGAGGTGATGCCCCATTCGAGGCCGGCATTCCAGCTGTTGGTGCTGCCGACGGTGGAATAGTCGCCGTGGCGGACGGTGCCGAGGAAGCTCAGTTCGCGCGCGAACGGCTGGTCTTTCAGCAGCGGCACCCGGGTTTCGACAAACGCCTCGCGCACGGTGAAGCTGCCGAAGGTCGGGGGCAGGGCGTTGCCCGCGTTCAGGCCGGACTGGGTCAGCGGATCGGGAATGGCGCTGGAATCCTCGTCGCGCCACTCGAGGCCGGCGGCGATGCCGATGCGGCCGGCGGCCAGGCCGAGCGGGAGCTCGCCGCTGACCGAGCCGCCGGCCAGTTTCTGCGTGATCGCCGTGGTCAGCGAGCCGGGCGCGGTGACGTATTTCAGCGCGTCCGGCGTGATGCTGTTGTAGCCGAACAGGCTGATCGGGACGCAGCCTTCCTCGCGCGCGTGGACGTCGCGGCAGACCGGCGTGCCGTCGGGGCCGGGGATGGCTTCCAGCGCGTTGCGCAAGCTCATCACATTGACCTGGCCGGTGGAGCTTTGCGCCTCCTTGGTCTTGCCGTAGGCGATGAAGGCTTCATAGCTCCAGTCCTTGATCGTGCCTTTCAGCCCGGTGGCCAGGCGGAAGGTGTCGCGGTCGACGGTGGCGCGGCGCGCGCCGAATTCCGACAGGCGGCGGGTGAAGAAGTAGTCCGGCACGCCGTCGCCGTCGGTGTCGCTGATGCGGTCATATAAATACTGCGGCACCAGCGGATTCTTGACCACCACGCCGTTGATCAGCGTAGCCGCCGGCACCTGGCCGCTGGGCTTGTAGACCTGGTCCGAACCCAGCGGGAAGGCTTCGATGTTGGTATCGGCCTTGGTCGACGCGTAGTTGCCCTCGAAGAAGGCGCTGTGGTTCTCGTTGAACGCCCAGTTGCCGGTGGTGGCGAACAGGTAGCGCTCGGTCGGCACGGCGATCAGGCGGTAGGCCGAGCGGTTGAAACCGGTGGCGCCGGCGCCGGTGCCGGCCGTGCCATTTTGATTCCACGGGACAATATTGTTATTTGCATCATAGGTGAAATCCTCGCTGTCGCCAAAGAAATGGCCTTGCGGCGCGTAGCCGGAGTAGTTGGGTTTTTTTGCCACGAAGGCAAGTTCGGGATGCCCCTGGGTGATAGCCGAGGTCTGGTCGACGGCCGAGAAATCGCGGTCGCGCGAGTACACCGCGCCCTGTTTGGAATAGCCGAAATGGCCCATGACATTGCTGGCGCCGTCGGCGCTGGTGGTGCCGAAAGTCAGTGCCAGTTTCTTTTTAAAATCATCCCCTTCATTGCTTTTTCCGGTCTGCGCATCCACCAGCACGCCATTAAAGTTTTTCTTCAAAATAATATTCACCACACCTGCCACCGCATCGGAGCCATAAGTCGCCGAGGCACCGCCGGTTAATAGTTCCACCCGTTCGATAAAATCGGTGGGTATCGTATTCAGGTCGACCGCGCTTTCTCCCGGCATGCCGGAAACAAAGCGACGACCATTGACCAATACCAGCGTTCTTGAATCGCCCAGGTTGCGCAGATTAATAGTCGACACGCCGCCGCTCGATGTCAGGAAATTCGAATTGGTGCGGCTGACGGTGGGCGTGCCCATGGTCGGATTCTTCTGCAATAAATCTTGCAGATTGCTTGCACCGGACGCGGCAATATCCGCCGAGCTTAATATCTGCAATGGCGAAGGAGATTCCGCTGCCGGCGACGCAATACGGGAGCCGGTTATCAGCACTTTCTGCATGGGTTCAGCAGTTTCCTGGCCATATGCGGCTTGTGTGCCAAGGGCCAGGCCGCCGGCGCAGAGTATGCGAACCGAGCGGGTGATTATGGTTGCTTGCGTCATTTCCAACTCCTTTATTGTTTATTAACGGGATGCCACCGCTGATAGACAGACGAGTCAGACTAAGAGTTCCCCACGAAGCCAAGCTCAAATATGGCATTTACATGCCAGTTTCTGGCATGTTCCAAAGGCATGGACGAAAAAAAAGCCGGGACATCGTCCCGGCTGGCGCAGATGGCAGGCTGGTTTTATTGATAAATGCCGGAGCCGACCAGCATATCCTCGACCTTTTCCACATAGCCGGATTTGGCCTCGACGGCCTTGGTGACCGGATTCGGCCATTTGAAATCCACCCAGCCGCTGCCCTTGGTTTTAGCGAGGTCGACCATTTCTTTAATCATGGGCTTGCCTTCATTATCCTTGAGCCCGATTAAAGGCTTGCCGACCATTTTAGGGTTATTGCCGTGAGCTAAAGCGACGCCATTCAGATCGTACACATAAATATACAGGTCGCGATCATGGAAGGTGGTATTCGACGGATCGGAAATGGCGGCGAATGCTTTTTCCTTGCCGTCCGATTTAATCAGGGCCACGGCCTTTTTAACCATGGCAACCGCTTCTTCCTTTGTGCCCTTGTCGGCAGCCAACGCGGACGACGATATCGCAAACATGCTTAATCCGAACACCGCCGCACCAAATAATGCTTTCATATCATTCTCCTGTTTGAGTAAGACTGTGACGGCGCTGGGCGCTCTTATTCAGATAAGTTTAACTCAGGATAACACCAATATTAACAGCGCGTTGCTATTCGACAACGTTGTCGCCGAATATACTGTTCCACAAGGCAGTTACCTGCGCCGCGTGGGCCGATACCAGGGCCGGATCGACGCGCGCCAGATCCTGTCCCTGCAGCCTTAATTGGTGCTGCAGCTTGCGCAATTGGCGGTAGGCGTCGGCCACGCTGGCGGCCAGTCCGGCATCGATCAAACCCAGTTCGCCGCACATTTTTAAAAGAGCAATATTTCCAATATTACCAGTCAGCTGCGGGTAGGCCGCGGCGTGCTGCAGCACCAGAAACTGCACGATGAATTCGATGTCGATCATGCCGCCCGGATCCTGCTTCAGGTCGAACAGCGTACTGAGGTTGGGCTTGGCATCGACCATTCGTTTCCGCATTGCAATGACTTCCTGCTTCAGCGGCCCGTCGGCCGGACGTTCCTTGCGCAGCACGGCTTCGCGGATTTCATCGAAGCGGCGGCCGATGGCGGCGTCGCCGGCGCAGAAGCGGGCGCGGGTCAGCGCCTGGTGTTCCCACACCCAGGCCGAGTTGCTCTGGTATTTTTCAAACGCCGACACGCTCGACACCAGCATGCCGCTGGCGCCGTCCGGGCGCAGCGCGGTATCGATGTCGAACAGGATGCCGGCCGAGGTGTGCGAGGTCATCCAGGTAATAAAGCGCTGCGCCAGTTTGGCGTACTGGGCCGGCGCTTCCTGGTCGGCGTCGTCGTACAGGAAGATCACGTCCAGGTCGGAGACATAGCCCAGTTCCTTGCCGCCCAGCTTGCCGTAGGCGATGACGGCGAACTGCGGCACCTCGCGGTGGCGCGTGGCCACCGTCTGCCACACCGCCTTGATGGCGGCGGCGACGATGGTGTCGGCCAGCGACGACAGGTAGTCGGCCAGTTTTTCCACCGTCAGGTCGCCGGCCAGGTCCTGCGCCAGCAGGTGGAACAGCTGGGCGTGGTGGATTTCTCGCAGGATATCCATCTGGCGCTCGGTGTCGCCCGGCGCCGCGGCCAGTTGCAGCTCCAGGTCGGCGGCCAGCGCCACCGGATCGAAGACGGCGTTGCGCACCCGGTCGTCCAGCAATTCGTCCAGCAGGATGGGGTGCTGGCTGAGGAATTGCGCGGCCCAGCCGCTGGCGTGCACCATGCGGATCACGCGCGCCAGCGTGTGCGGGTACTCGGTCAGCAGCGACAGGTAGGCCGAGCGGCGCGCGATCGCCTCGAGGAAATCGAGCAGCCGGCCCAAGGTGGCCTGCTGGTTGCCGCCGCTGGACTCGCGCGAAGCCTGGACGATCAGCGGCAGCGCCGCGTTGACCAGACCCAGCAGCCGGTTGCGGCTGGCTTCCGGCAGCGACTGCAGGCGCGGCGCCTGCCAGGTGGCGATCAGCCGCTTGGCCGCGCCTTCCGGATCGTCGAAGCCGAGCGCGGCAAACTGCGCCACCATGGATTCGCGGTTGTCCGGATCGGCGCATTCATTGCTTGATTGCGGGTTGATGTCGTTCTCGCCGCCGCCGTTGCTCTTGTCCGAGAACATTTCGTCGAACTGGCCGGCGACAAACTGGCGGTGCGCTTCCAGCTGGGTCAGCAGTGTGGCGACGTCCGGCAGCCCCATCATTTGCGCCACCAGCAGGCGGTCGGCGTCGTTGGCCGGCAGCGTATGGGTCTGGGCGTCGTCGATATATTGCAGGCGGTGCTCGAGATTGCGCAGGAAGGTGTAGGAAGCCAGCAGTTGATAGACGATGGCGTGACTTAGCAAACCCTTTTCAGCGATGATGCGCAGCGTGGTGCGGGTCGAGCGGTCGCGCAGCGCGGCGTCACGGCCGCCGCGTATCAGCTGGAACACCTGGGCCAGGAACTCGATTTCGCGGATGCCGCCGCGCCCCAGCTTGACGTTGTTGCTGCGGTCCGGGTGCAGCCGCTCCTGGCGGTTGACCTCGGCGCGGATCTGCGCGTGCATATTGCGGATGGCGTCGATGACGCCGAAGTCCAGGTAGCGGCGGAAGCAGAACGGCCGCACGATGGCGTCCAGCGCGGCGATATCCTCGCCGCGGCCGGTGACGGCGCGCGCCTTGACCCAGGCATAGCGCTCCCATTCGCGGCCCTGGACGATCAGATACTGCTCCACCATGCTCAGGCTGGCGGCCAGCGGGCCCGAGCCGCCGTTCGGCCGCAAGGCCATATCCACCCGGAACGTGTAGCCATCTTCTGTGATCTCCGCCAAAGCGGCGATCAGTTTCTTGCCCAGGCGGATAAAGAATTCGTGGTTCGACAGGCTGCGCTGGCCCGCCCCGGTGGCGGCGGTGTCGCCGTCCTCCGGGTAGACGAAGATCAGGTCGATATCGGACGACACGTTCAGCTCGCCGCCGCCCTGCTTGCCCATCGCCAGCACCATCAGCTCCTGCGGCAGGCCGGAATCGCGGCCGATCGGCGTGCCGTGGGCGGCCACCATTTCCGCGGTCAGCGCCCGCAGGTGCTGCTGGATCGCGAAATCGGCGAAGCGCGTCATCGCCTCCACCACCTCGGCCAGGTTGGCCTTGCCGGCCAGGTCGCGCCGGATCAGGCCGCACACCAGCAGGTTGCGCAGCCGGCGCATCGCGCGCGGCAGCGGCAACGGCGGCGCGCCGTCCGGCACGGAGAGGGTTTCTTTGGTCAAATAGTCAGCAAGATCGATCTGGGCAAGCGATAATTGCGCCAATTCATCAATCTTGCCGCCGCGGTCGGGAGCGGCGGCCAGCCAGCGCTGGTAAAAACGTGAAACGGTGGGGGCAATCGATGGTGCGGTCATAGGCTGTAATGAGATGTAATCCGTGTAAATCCGCCTTAAGTGGCGCTGGTTTGCCCACCTGATGCGGTAGAATTGCTGCGCAGGCATAAAAGCTTGGAACCGAGTTTAGCGATTTATTTGACGCATGGCCTGATTTATTAGCTTATTGATGCAAAAACAAGATGAGGAGACTGTGACAGACGAGGGCCCTTTGGCTGCGCGCTGGCACCGGCTCAGTGCCGCCTATCGCGTCTGCAACCTGGCCACCCATCATGTGCTCGGCTTCACCGTCAAGCTGTTCCTGCTGCTGTATTTCGCCTTCGCCATCCTGTTCCTGACGCTGCGCTACGCCGTGCTGCCGAATATCGACCACTACAAGGGCGATATCGAGCGCCTCGCCAGCCGCGCGGTGGGCAATCCGGTCACCATTTCCCGCATCTACGCTTCCTGGAAGGGCCTGCGCCCCAGCCTGTTCCTGGGCGACGTCGTGCTGCACGATCCGCTGGGCAACCAGGCGCTGACCTTGCCGAGCGTGTCGGCCACGCTGTCGTGGTGGAGCGTGGTGGCGGCCGACGTGCGCTTCGAAACGCTGGAGCTGACCCGGCCCGACCTCGCCGTCCGCCGCGAAGCCGACGGCCGCCTGTACGTGGCCGGCATCTACATCGACCTGAACAAGCCGAGCGACGGCAAGGGCGCCGACTGGCTGCTGTCCCAGCGCGAGATCGTCATCCGCGAAGGCCGGCTGCAATGGACCGACAGCATGCGTTCGGCGCCACCGCTGGCGCTGGACGGCGTCAACATCCTGCTGCGCAACCAGTGGCTGCATCATCAGCTGGCGCTCAAGGCGACGCCGCCGGCCGCGCTGGCCGCACCGCTGGACCTGCGCGCCGATTTCTCCCATCCTGCCTTCGGCGCCCGCGTGTCGAACGTCTCGATGTGGAAGGGCGAGGTCTATGCCGACATCCGCAACACCGATCTGGCGACGTGGAAACCCTGGCTCGACTTTCCGTTTGAGCTGAACAGCGGCGGCGGTTCGCTGCGGACCTGGATCGGCATCGACCAGTCGCGCGTGACCAGCGTGACCGCCGATGTCGGCCTGGTCAACGTGTCCGCCGTGCTGGGCAAGGAATTGCCGCTGCTGGACCTGCGCCAGCTGACCGGCCGCCTGGCCGCCCGCGAAGACACGTCGCCCGTGGCGCCGCTGGTCAAGCAGGGCGCGGTCAAGCCGCGCTTCGGCGCGCGCGGCCACAGCATCGAACTGAGCAACCTGACCCTGACCACCAGCGACGGCCTGGTGATGGCGCCGACCTCGCTGTCCGAGCACTACACGGCCGCCGCCGGCGCCAAGCCGGAGCGCTTTGAAATCCGCGCGCGCCAGCTGGACCTGCAAACCATGGCCGGCCTGGCCGAGCGCCTGCCGCTGAACGACCACCAGCGCAAGCTGCTGGCCGATTTCGCGCCGCGCGGGCTGTTGCAGAATTTCTCCGCCGAGTGGCAGGGCGCTTATCCGGCCTTGCAATCCTACCGCTTCAAGGGCGACCTGGTCGGGCTGGGGCTGAAGCCGCAGCCGCCACGTCTGGCGCAACCGAAGACGGCCAAGTCGCCGGCCATCGCCGGCATGCCGGCGATCCCCGGTTTCGACAACCTGAGCGGCAGCATCGACGCCACCGACAAGGGCGGCAGCTTCGCGCTGGCTTCGGAGCAGCTGGTGCTGCAGATGCCGGACTACTTCAGCGAACCGTCGATGCCGTTCGACAAGCTGAACCTGAAGGCGCGCTGGTCCTTCGAGCCGGACAACCAGCTGCTGTTCCAGGTCGACAGCATGGACTTCCTGCAGCAGGGACTGAGCGGCACGCTGCAGGGCTCGCACACGATGCCGCTGGCCGGCAAGGGCATGGGCAAGGTCGACTTCACCGGCACGCTGAACGGCTTCCAGCTGGACCGCATCGACAACTATCTGCCGATGCAGACGCCGCACGAGCTGCGGGCCTGGCTGACCGGCGCGCTTGAAGGCGGCGTCGCCAACGACGTCACGCTGCGCCTGCGCGGCGATCTGGCGCACTTCCCGTTCAACGCCGACAACCCCGGCGACAAGACCCACGGCGAATTCCGCGTGGCCGGCAGGCTGACCGAAGGCAAGCTGAATTACTCGCCCGGCCATTATCTGCACGACGGCAAGGAGCTGGGCAAGGACGGCAAGCCTTTGCCGCTGTGGCCGCAGGCCGAGCACATCAAGGGCAGCTTCGTGTTCGACCGCGCGCGCATGGAAATCCGCGGCGACACGGCCACCACCGGCGGCGTCGCGCTGTCCGGCGTCAAGGCGGTGATCCCCAACCTGGCGATCCACGATTCGATGCTGGAAATCGACGGCAACGCCGCCGGGGCCATGCAGGAATTCCTCAAGTACGTCGCCGCCAGCCCGGTGCTGGAATGGATCTCGCACTTCACCGACGAAACCCAGGCCGGCGGCAACGCCAAGCTGGCGCTGAGCCTGCGCCTGCCGCTGGCGCACATCATCGACGCCAAGGTGCAGGGCGCGCTGCAACTGATCAACAACGACATCACCTTGATGAACGACCTGCCGCCGGTGCAATCGTCGCAGGGCAAGATCGAATTCAACGAGCACGGCGTCAACCTGAACCAGCTGTCGGGCGTCTTCCTCGGCGGTCCTGTGGCGATCACCGGCGGCAGCCAGAAGGACAATTCCATCGTCGTCAAGCTGGGCGGCACGATGACGGCCGACGGGTTCCGCAAGACCTACGCGATGCCGGCGATGCAGCGCCTGTCCAGCCACTTCTCCGGCGCCACGCGCTACAACGGCACCGTCACCGTGCGCGACCACCAGGTGGTGGTGGCGGTCGATTCCAGCCTGGCCGGGCTGGGCGTGGACTTGCCGGCGCCGGTGAACAAGGCGGCGGCCGACAGCATGCCGGTGCGCTTCCTGCTGACCAGCACGCTGAACCCGGACAGCGCAGGCGCGCTGCGCGACGACATGCGCATCGGCCTCGGCAACGGCATCTCGGCGCGCTACCAGCGCCAGAAAATCGGCAAGACTCCGTGGAAGCTGGTGCGCGGCGGCATCGGCGTCAACGCGCCGGCGCCGGAACCGGACAGCGGCATGGCCTTCAACATCAACCTGCGCGCGCTCAACGTCGACAACTGGCTGGACTTCGGCGCCGAGATCGCCGGCAAGGGCGACGCCGCCGCCGCTGCGGCAAACGACGGCGTCGACATCGCCCAGTACGTGATGCCGGACACCATCGCCGCGCGCGCCAGCGAACTGGTGGTCGGCGACCGCAAGCTGGAAAACGTCGTGGTCGGCGTGTCGCGCCAGAAAACGATCTGGCAGGCCAGCATCGATTCCAGCCAGGCCAACGGCTACCTGACGTGGAGCGAGCCGTCGACCGGCTCCGGCCTGGGCAAGGTGACGGCGCGCCTGTCGTCGCTGGTGATTCCGGAATCGGCGTCGAGCGACGTGCAGGACCTGCTCGACGGCAAGAGCGCCGCCGCCACCATCCCGGCGCTGGACGTGGTGGTCGAGCGCTTCGAACTGTTCAACAAGCAGCTGGGCCGGCTGGAACTGCAGGCCAACAACGCGCAGATGCAAAGTACGCGCGAATGGCGCGTCAGCAAGCTGTCGCTGGCCAACCCGGACGGCGAGCTGAAGGGCACCGGCAAATGGGTCAGCCGCGACGGCGTGCACAACACCAGCCTGAACTTCAACCTCGACATCGCCGACGCCGGCAAGCTGCTGGACCGCTTCGGCTTCGCCGGCACGCTGAAGGGCGGCAAGGGCACGCTGAACGGCGACATCGCGTGGAAAGGCCTGCCGTATTCGCTGGACCTGCCCAGCCTGTCCGGCGACATCAAGATGAACGTGGAAAAAGGCCAGTTCCTGAAGCAGGATCCGGGCGCCGCCAAGCTGCTTGGCGTGCTGAGCCTGCAAGCCTTGCCGCGGCTGCTGAAGCTGGACTTCCACGACGTGTTTTCGGAGGGGCTGGCGTTTGACGGCATCACCGCCAACGCCTCCATCCTGCACGGCATCGCCAAGACCGACAACTTGAAAATGCACGGCGTGGCCGCAACTGTGCTGATGGACGGCAGCGCCGACATCGCCAACGAAACGACCAATCTGCATGTGGTGGTGATACCGGAAGTGAATCTGGGCACGGCGCCGCTGGTGTATGCGCTGGCCGTCAATCCGGTGATCGGCCTGGGCAGCTTCCTGGCCCAGCTGTTCCTCAGCGCGCCGGTGATGAAGGCGCTGACCTATCATATGCAGGTGACCGGCCCGTGGAAGGCGCCGGTGGTCACCAAGCTCGATGCCTCGAAAGTGGAGCCGCCGGCCGCCAAGGGCATGCACTAAAACCTGACACGGGATCGCCATGAATACAGTCGCCGCAGTACAAATGATTTCCTCGCCGTCCGTGACGGACAATATCGCCACCGCGCGCCGCCTCGTCGCGCAGGCCGCCGACAGCGGCGCCACGCTGGTGCTGCTGCCGGAATACTGGGCCATCATGGGCCTGAGCGACAGCGACAAGGTGGCCGTGGCCGAGCCGCTGGGCCGGGGGCCGATCCAGGACTTCATGGCCGCGCTGGCGAAGGAACTGGAGATCTGGCTGATCGGCGGCACCCTGCCGCTGGCCTCGGACGATGCGGAAAAAGTCGTCAACACCACGCTGGTCTACAACCCGCGGGGCGAACACGTGGGCCGCTACGACAAGATCCACCTGTTCGGCTTCAGCAAGGGCACGGAGTCGTACAACGAATCGAAGACCATCGTGCCGGGCAAGCAGGTCGGCGTGGTCGAGGCGCCGTTCGGCAAGGTCGGCATGTCGGTCTGCTACGACCTGCGCTTCCCCGAGCTGTTCCGCGCCATGGGCCCGGTGGCGCTGATCGTGGTGCCGGCCGCCTTCACCTACACCACCGGCCAGGCCCACTGGGAAATCCTGCTGCGCGCGCGCGCCATCGAAAACCAGTGCTATGTGCTGGCGGCGGCGCAGGGCGGCACCCACGTCAACGGCCGCCGCACCTGGGGCCACAGCATGCTGATCGACCCGTGGGGCGCGGTCAAGGCCGTGCTGGCCGAGGGCGAGGGCGTGGTCCACGGCGATATCGACCTGATGTTCATCGACAGCGTGCGCCAGAGCCTGCCGGCGCTGAAACACCGGACCATGTAAAATTGCACCACACTCTTAGAAGACACCATCATGAAGCCATTTGAACCGAATCTGTCCACCCTTGCCGTGGCGCGCGACATCCTGCTGACGCCGTTCGGGCTGGACGAGGGCAAGCTGCTCAAGACCCTGGGCGCGATGTTCACGCACAAGGTCGACTACGCCGACCTGTATTTCCAATTCACCAAGAACGAAGGCTGGAGCCTGGAAGAGGGCATCGTCAAGACCGGCAGCTTCTCGATCGACCAGGGCGTCGGCGTGCGCGCCGTGTCCGGTGACAAGACCGCCTTCGCCTACTCGGACGAAATCTCCGAAGCGGCGCTGATGGACGCGGCCTCCGCCACACGCACCATCGCCCGCGCCGGCGCCGGCAAGATCAAGGTGGCCGGCGCCATGACGCCGACCGGCGGCCGCTCGCTGTACCTGCCCAACGACCCGCTGGCCTCGCTCGACGCGACGGCCAAGGTCAAGCTGCTCGAGCGCGTCGAGAAGATGGCGCGCGCCAAGGACCCGCGCGTGGTGCAGGTGATGGCCAGCCTGGCCGGCGAATACGACGTGGTGCTGGTGGTGCGCAGCGACGGCGTGCTGGCGGCCGACATCCGCCCGCTGGTGCGGGTGTCGCTGACCGTCATCGTCGAACAGAACGGCCGCCGCGAAGTGGGCTCGTCGGGCGGCGGCGGCCGCTACGACTACGGCTACTTCAGCGACGCGCTGCTTGATCAGTACGCCACCGACGCCGTGCAGTCGGCGGTGGTCAACCTGGACGCGCGCCCGGCGCCGGCCGGCCCGATGACCGTCGTGCTGGGACCGGGCTGGCCCGGCATCCTGCTGCACGAGGCGATCGGCCACGGCCTCGAGGGCGACTTCAACCGCAAGGGTTCGTCGACCTTCTCCGGCCGCATCGGCGAGCGCGTGGCGGCCAAGGGCGTCACCGTGGTCGACGACGGCACGCTGGCCGACCGCCGCGGTTCGCTCAACATCGACGACGAAGGCAACCCGACCCAGTGCACCACGCTGATCGAGGACGGCATCCTGAAGGGCTATATCCAGGACACCATGAACGCGCGCCTGATGAAGATGCCGGTGACCGGCAACGCCCGCCGCGAATCGTTCGCCCACCTGCCGATGCCGCGCATGACCAACACCTACATGCTGGGCGGCGACAAGGACCCGGCCGAGATCCTGGCCTCGGTCAAGAACGGCCTGTACGCGGTCAATTTCGGCGGCGGCCAGGTCGACATCACCAACGGCAAGTTCGTGTTCTCGGCCAGCGAGGCCTACATGATCGAGGACGGCAAGATCACCTATCCGGTCAAGGGCGCGACCCTGATCGGCAACGGTCCGGAAGTGCTGAACCGCGTCTCGATGATCGGCAACGACATGCGCCTGGACCCGGGCGTGGGCGTGTGCGGCAAGGAAGGCCAGAGCGTGCCGGTGGGCGTCGGCCAGCCGACGCTGCGCATCGACGGCGTGACCGTCGGCGGCACCGCCTGAAAAAGGCGGGGGGGGGGGGGGGGGGGGGGGGGGGGGGGGGGGGGGGGGGGGGGGGGGGGGGGGGGG
>NZ_JBGLYQ010000066.1:0-29037 GCF_047304105.1 Duganella sp. Dugasp56 | reverse complement strand
CTACCGTAGCGGTTGCTACGGTAGAGCTCGTGTCCAATTGTCAGATCTGACCCCGGATTTACAGGAACACGCTGGCCATGCCGATCGCGCCGTTGTCCTTGACCAGCTCGTAGCAGCGGCAGGACACGGCTTCCAGCCCGGCCGAATCGAGGATCTCGATATTGCCGCGGCTGTAGGTGATCAGCTTCTGGTTCTGCAGCGCGCTGGCGGCCTTGGTCACGCCGACGCGGCGCACGCCCAGCGCGTGCGCCAGGAACTCGTGCGTCAGGTGGAATTTTTCCGACTGCAGGCGGTCGCGCGTGATCAGCAGCGAACGCGCCAGCCGCGCCTCCAGCACGTGAAAACGGCTGCACACGGCGATCTGGATCGCCTGCGCCAGCAAGGTGTCGGTGTAGCGGTACAGCAGCCGCTGCAGCGACGCGGTGCGGCGGAACTCGGTACAGAAATCGGCGGCGGCAATGCGGCTGGCGCGGCCGGCGCGCTGCACCACCGCGCGCACCTGGGCCTGCTCGTGGCCGAGCGCCACCGATGCGCCTATCATGCCCTCCTGCCCCACCGAGCCCACCTCCAGCGTCATGCGGCCTTCGGCCACGGCCAGCAGTGAAATCAGGCTGTCGACGGGAAAGTAAATATGGCGGATGGTCTGGCCCGGCTCGTACAACACGTCGCCCACCTCGATCCGCACCGTGTCGCACAAAGCCAGCAGCGTGTGCTGGTCGTCCTCCGGCAGGCTGGACAGCAGACGGTTCAGCACTTGCCTGGACGGTGCATGGTCTTCATCGGACGGAGTGGAGTGAGAGGTATGCATGGGACCAGCGTAATGGCAATGATTTGCTCTGTATGTACGCTGACGCACGGAAGCAGAACATGTCTTGAGGGAAAATCCAGATATTAATCCATCATAAAAAAGGACGCCTCATGGACACCCCAACCCACACCTCCAAACAATCGCTGCACCCTGTCATGGTCATCGCCGCCGTCGCGGTGGTGCTGTTCTGCGGCGTGGGCAGCGCCGCCATCATGGGCTGGCTGCCGACTTCCAGCGCCACCGTGCCCGGCGCCGCGCCGATGCAGGGCCAGCTGTCGTCGGTGCCGCCGCCGGAACAACAACCGCAGCGGCAGCCGCAACAGCAACAGCAAGCCGGCTATGCCAGCAATCTCAACAACGCCAACAACGCAGGCCCGGCCCAGGGCCAGATGGAGGAACCGGCAGCGCAACACGCGCCCGCCGTGTGCAACAGCTGCGGCGTGGTTGAATCGGTGCGCTCGATTGAACATCGCGGCCAGGGCAGCGGCGTCGGCGCGGCCGGCGGCGCCATCCTCGGCGGCCTGCTGGGCAACCAGGTCGGCAGCGGCCATGGCCGTCAACTGGCCACGGTGGCCGGTGCGGTCGGCGGCGCGGTGGCCGGCAACCAGGTCGAAGGCAATATGAAGACCACACACAGCTGGGAGATCACCGTGCGCATGGACAACGGCAAGAAGCGCGTGCTGCACCAGTCGTCGCAGCCGCAATGGCGCTCGGGCGATCAGGTCAAAATCGTCAACGGCCAGTTGCGTTCTGTTTAAGTACGACAGCGTACAGAAGGACTGCAGTCGGCAGAAGATAATGAACTCGCATAACAACCTGAGGAGAGAATCATGCTGTATACCATCGCTGTAGTCTTGCTTATCCTGTGGCTGCTGGGCCTGGTCACTTCGTACACCGTAGGCGGCTTTATCCACATCCTGCTGGTAGTTGCTATCATCATGGTGCTGCTGCGCCTGATTAGCGGACGCGGCGTGTAGCGCCTCTCCGCCAGCATCTGAAGCGGCGCTCCACCCGACGGTGGTGCGCCGTTTTTTCATTTTCAGGAGATAACATGAAGCGTGTATTGATTTCGCTGGCCTTGCTGGCCGCGGCCCAGGTCCAGGCCCAAACCCCGGCGCCGACCATCAAGCCCGGCCTGTGGGAATTGAATAACAAGGTCAAGACCGGCAACGCGCAGACCGACCAGGCGATGGGCATGGCGCTCAAGCAGCTGGCCAACATGGCGCCGGAGCAGCGCGCCCAGATCGAGGCGATGATGAAGCAGAACGGCGTCTCGATGCCGCAGTCGGGCAGCGATGGCGGCATGGTGCTGACGGCGTGCGTGACGCCGGAGATGGCGGCGAAGAAGGAACTGCCGCTGAGCCAGAAAGGCAAGTGCACGTCGAAGCAGGAGCCGGTGGCGGGCGGCATGAACATCTCGTTCAGCTGCACCGATCCGGCCTCCAGCGGCCAGGGCACGATACGCTTCAACGGCGACAGCAGCTACACGATGAACATGAACGTCACCACCGCCGCCAGCGGCCAGCCGCAAAACGTCACGGTGGAATCGACCGGGCGCTGGCTCAGCGCCAGCTGCCCGGCCAAGTAACAAAGCTGATTGATTACTGGCTGTCCGAGAACGCCATGTAGCGGTCGCGCGCCAGCGTGGCGATCGGTCCCACCGGCAGGCTGCGTCCTTCGTAGCGGATGCACGGCGTGACCTTGCCGTAGTTGCCGGTGTTGAAGATCTCGACGGCGCTGTCCAGTTCCTCGGGACGCACGGTGCGCTCTTCGACCTGCACGCCCTCCTTCGCCAGCAGCTCGATCACGCGGGCGCGCGTGATGCCGGACAGGAAGGTGCCGTTGGCCACCGGCGTCACCACACCACCGCCCGGCGTGACCAGGAACAGGTTGGCCGACGCGAACTCTGCCACGTTGCCGGCGCTGTCGCAGACCACGGCGTTGTCGTAGCCGCGCTGCTGCGCTTCGCGGATGGCCTTGGCGGTGTTGGCGTACAGCGCGGACGCCTTGGCGTCGGTGGGCGCCATCGAAGGCTCCGGCCGCAGCAGCCCCGACAGGCAGGCCGAGAAGCCGGTGAACGGTGGCATCGGCGCGTCGAACAGCGTCAGCGCGAACGCGCTTTTTTCCGCCACCGGGATCAGGAAGCCGTCGGTGCCGAACACCAGCGGCCGCACATACAGCTCGGCATCGGCCGGGAATTTGGCCACGCCCTCGCGCACCAGCGCTTCCATCTCATCCACGCTCAGCGGACAGGCCAGGCCGACGCGCTCGGCGGAATTGATCACACGCTGCAGATGCGGCCGCAGATCCGGCAGATGGCCGCGGATCGCGCGGGCGCCATCGAACACGGACGATCCCAGCCATACGCTGTGATCCATCGCGCCATACAGTGGGGTGTTGCCTTCGCTCCAGGCGCCGTTGAAATAGGTCAGATACATGCTCGTTCCTGATGTTAGTGAGTCAGTGGAACGGGCAATTTATCACGTTTGTTCAGAATGCATGTCGCAGGCCGATGTTGATCGCCTTGTCGCCCTGTCCGGCGCTGGTGGCGTTGCCGACCGTGTAGCCGGCGCCGTTGCGGTTCTGGATCCTGGCGAAGGCGGCGTAGAAGTCGGTGCGCTTCGACAGCGCGTAGCTGGCGCCGACGGCGATCTGGTTGGCGTCGCGGTTGGCCAGGCCGCGGTCGTCCTTGTGGATGTACGAGGCCAGCCAGGTGAGCGCGCCCCTGGGCACGGCGATGCCGACCAGCACGTCGCGGCTGTCGTTGGACGGCGTGCTTTGCACCACCGCGCCGTAGGGATTGTTCATGTCCCACGGCGAACTGCCGTCGCCCTTGCTGTGGCCGTACGCGGCGTAGCCGACGAAGCGGCCGAAGTTGAAATTGGCCGCCACCAGCGTGTTGCGGGCCGACTGGTCGACCGCCGGCATGGTGCCGGTGGCGTCCAGCAGATTGTCCTTGCGCTGATGGCTGACGCTGATGTTGGCGGCGCCGTGCGCATAGCCGATGGTGGCGCCGTACGCGCGGTTGACCCGGCTGTTGTACGGCGACTCGCCGAAGCTGTAGATCGCCGCCCCGCTCCAGCCGGCCTTGCTGCGCGGCGTCGCGTACCTGATGGTGTTGTCGTAGCGCTTGGTGGTGTAGCCGACCAGGTTGGCGGCGCTGCCGGCCATGCCGCCGTGGAAAGGGTCGGCCACGTCGGTCAGCGCTTCGTAGACCAGGTTGTACTGGCGGCCCAAGGTGACCATGCCCAGCGGGCCGTCGAGCCCGACATAGGCCTGGCGGCCGAACAGCTTGCCGTTCTGGTCGGAGGCACCGGTATCGTTGAGTACGCCAGCCTCGAGCGTGTAGACGGCCGCCGTGCCGCCGCCCAGGTCTTCGCGACCGCGCACGCCCAGCCGCGAAGGGGAAGCGATACCGCTGTCGACCTTGGTCCGCGTGCAGTCGCCATTGCAACCACGCTCGGACACCACGCCGGCGTCCAGCAGCCCGTAGACCTGGACTGAAGACGGCGCCTGCGCCGCCGCGGTCAGGGGCGCGATGACTGCCAGCGTGAACAAGGTGGTTTTCATAATGGCACCATGGTAGGCCACAGCCGGGTCCACCTCTGTGCGTTCGACCACTTTTACACCCATATTTGCAGCTACTTGGTTTATAGTGACATTTCATCATGCGAAAGGCGGACCGCTATGCACACGCAATATGACGACAAACGGTGTTCCCCGGGAGAGGCCATCGAACTGCTGAAGGACGGCGATTTCATCATCGTGCCGTCCGGCGCCGGCGAACCGCCCACGCTGCTGCACGCGCTGTCCGAGCAGCGCACCCGTTTCCGCGACGTCAAGGTCGCGCAGATCCTGGCGATGCGCAAATACGGCTACTTCGATTGCGACACCGTCCAGCACGTGCGCCACGTGGCGCTGTTCTTCGGCGGAGCCTCCCGCTCGGCCGGACAGGCCGGCTGGGCCGACTTCATCCCCGCCTATTTCTCCGAACTGCCAAGCCTGATCGAGCGCGGCATGGTGCCGTCCGACGTGGTGTTCTCGATGGCCTCGCCGATGGACGAGCACGGCAATTTCGCGCTCAGCCTGGGCGCCGACTACACCATGGCGGCGATCCAGAAGGCGCGCGTGGTGGTACTGGAAGTGAATCCCAACGTGCCGTACGCGCACGGCCAGTGCCACGTCCACATCTCGCAGGTGACGGCGCTGGTGGAGAGCAACGAGCCGGTGATCGAGGTCGGCCTGCCCAAGATCGGGCCGGTGCAGGAAGCCATCGCCGGCTACGTGGCGGAGATGATCGAGGACGGCTCGACCCTGCAGATCGGCTACGGCGGCATTCCCGACGCGGTGGTGATGCAGCTGACCTCCAAGCACGACCTCGGCGTCCACACCGAGATGATAGGCGACGGTATTCTCAAGCTGGTCGAATCGGGCGCCGTCAACAACAGCCGCAAGACCTATTTGCCGAACAAGATGGTGGCCACCTTCGCGCTGGGCTCGCGCAAGCTGTACGACTTCATGCACCGCAATCCGATGCTGGAAATGCACCCGGTCAATTACACCAACGATCCCTACCTGGCCGGCCAGAACAACCAGCTGGTCGCCATCAACGCCAGCCTGCAGGTGGACCTGCTGGGCCAGTGCGGATCGGAAAGCATCGCCCACCTGCCCTATTCCGGCACCGGCGGCCAGGTCGATTTCGTCCGCGCCGCCAACCGTTCGCGCGGCGGCAAGGCCTTCATCGTGCTGCCGTCGACCGCCAAGGAAGGCAGCGTGTCGCGCATCGTCTGCACGCTGACGCCGGGTACCCATGTCACCACCGGCAAGAACGACGTCAACTACGTGGTGACCGAATACGGCGTGGCCCAGCTGCGCGGCAAATCCGCCCACCAGCGGGCCGAGGCGCTGATCGCCATCGCCCATCCGGACTTCCGCGCCGAGCTGCGGCAGGCAGCCAAAAAGATCTTGCTCTGTTAAGAGACGAGTTTCCTGTTGGATATTTGTATGTACGGCAGCGTACATACGAATGTCCGACAGCTGGCTATACTGCGTTGCATGATAGATATCCTCGAACGCATCGACGCACAAAGCAGCGATATCGGCCTGATGGTCGCGCTGTTCGACACGCTGCGTCCCCCACGCCCCAGCGACGGCGCGCGCGCCACCGCCAATGTGCGCACGCTGTGCCAGCTGTTGAAGGGCAACCCTGCGCACGCGCTGGCGCTGCGAAATTACGCCCGCACGCTGCTTGCCAGCCGCCGCCATGCCAGCCTGTACACCGAAATCGGCGTGCTGTCGAATGACGGTTTCTTCACCGAGCTGAAGCGCCGTATCGCCTTCCGCATGCTGCCGCCGGCGCTGGGCGACGACTACCTCAGCGACGCGCTCGACCAGGTGGTCTACCGCCGCACCGACCACATCTGGATCGCCGCCGTGCCGGCCGCCGACTGGCTGGCCCTGGTCGACGTGATCGCCATGGCGCATGACGAGGACGAGCCGGACGGCAACCTGATGCTGCCCGGCCTGCTGGAAGCGATACGCACGCTGTCCTACCGCGTGTGCGCCATCGGCCTGGAGCCGAAGCTGACCAACTTCCACACCGAGATGGAGACCTACGAGTCGCCGTTCATGGTGCAGAACTTCGAAGTCAACGCCTACCTCGACAGCTACCAGCGCATGCTGGCCGGCGAAACGGTGGCGCTGGAAGACGCCCGCCACCTGCTGGTGATGCTGGACCAGTGCGACGAGGTGATCGCCAGGATCCGCAAGAAGGCGCTGAGCCAGGGCACCAGCATCGCGCTGACCTACCTGCTGGTGGCGCTGACGCAAAGCATAGACCGCCTGCGCAAGCTGCTGTTCCTGGTCGACGTCAGCGGCGAGCTGCCGGCCGCGCCGCAGCTGGAAGCGCAGTTGCCTGTAAACCTGCTGGCCGCGACCCACGTTCCGCATCAGCAGGAAGGCCCGCCGAGTCCGCGCCGCAGCGCCGCCGTGGCGCTGGCGCAGGAACTGATCACCGCGCACAACAACAAATACATGGTGCGCGATCTGCTGGGCGACAATATCGATCTGCTGGCGCGCAACATCACCGACAACGCCAGCCACACCGGCGAGCACTACGTTGCCGACTCGCGCAAGGAATTGCGCGGCATGTTCGTGTCGTCGGCCGGCGCCGGCCTGGTGATCGGCTTCATGGCCTTGTTCAAGATATTGGCCTCGTATCTGCGCGCCGCGCCGCTGGTCGAGACCTTTTTGTTCAGCATGAACTATTCGCTGGGCTTCATGTTCATCCATTTGCTGCATTTCACCGTCGCCACCAAGCAGCCGGCTATGACCGCCTCGCGCATCGCAGCCGGCCTGCAAAGCAAGGACGGCCGCAACATCGACCTCGACAGCATGGCCGAGCTGTGCAGCAAGGTGATACGCACGCAAAACATGGCGGTGCTGGGCAACCTGGCCACCGCCATCCCGACCGCCTGGCTGATCGCCATGGCCTGGCCGTGGCTGACGGGCCACCACCTGGTGTCGCCGGACAAGGCCATGCACCTGCTGCACGATATCGATCCCATCCACGGTCCGACGCTGATCTACGCGGCCATCGCCGGCGTCTGCCTGTTCGTGGCCGGCCTGATCTCGGGCTACTACGACAACAAGGCGCTGTACACGCGCTGGGCCCGGCGCGTCGCGCAGCTGCGCGGCCTGCGCTGGCTGCTGGGGCAGGAGCGGCTGGACCGGTTGGGCGTGTACATGGAGAACAACCTGGGCGGACTGATGGGGAATTTCTTCTTCGGCATCCTGCTCGGCGTGATGCCGCTGCTGGGCTTCCTGCTGGGCATGCCGCTGGATATCCGCCACGTGACGTTCTCATCGGCCAACTTTGCGACAGCCATGGTGGGACTCGACCACAATGTCAGCTGGGAACTTGTGTTGACGTCCGTGGCTGGTTTCCTGGCCATCGGCACGGTCAACCTGCTGGTCAGTTTCGGACTGGCGCTGTGGGTGGCCCTGCGCTCGCGCCAGGTGCATTTCAAGCACGGCTGGCAGCTGCTGAAGGCGCTGGGCCGCAAGTTCCGGCAGGCGCCGGTGTCGTTCTTCTTCGGCTCGGCGGAAGAAGAAGCGGCGCCGCTGGCATTATCCGACGAATCGAAAACCGCTGAAAAGGCTACAAGATGAAATCTGCACGCATGCGTTACTGGCTGCCCCTCGGCCTGATGTGCTGGGGTTTGCTGGGCGCATGCGCCTCGCTGCCGAACGTGACGGCGATGAGCGACAAGCTCGAGCCGGGCGCCGTGCCCAGCGTCAAGGGCGCCAACGGCACGCTGAGCGACGGCCGCGCCAAGGCGCTGCTGGCCAAGCGCTGGCCCAAGGCCACGTTGGACCAGCAGGCGCAGGCCGCGCTGGAGGAAGCCGCCACCGGCGTGCCCCTGATCGCCGGCAACAAGTGCACGCTGTTGTTCGACGGTCCGCAAACGATGGCCGAGATGCTCAAGGCCATCAATGCGGCGCGCAACAACATCAACCTGGAAACCTACATCTTCGACCAGGATGAACTGGGCCTGAAGTTCGCCGACGCGCTGATCGACAAGCAGCAGCAAGGCGTGACGGTCAACATCATGTACGACAGCGTGGGCACGCTTGGCGTGCCGGCCGAGTTCTTCGAGCGCATGCGCAAGGCCGGCATCCATCTGATGGAATTCAACCCGGTCAATCCGGCCAAACTGAACGGCGACAGCTGGAAGGTCAACAACCGCGACCACCGCAAGGTGCTGATCGTCGACGGCAAGATCGCCTTCACGGGCGGCATCAACATCAGCGCCACGTATGCCAAGAGCTCGCTGTTCCGTTCCAAGTCCAGGCCCACCGACAAGTCCGACGTCGGCTGGCGCGACACCCACATCAAGGTCGAAGGTCCGGCGGTGCAGGCGTTCCAGTGGCTGTACGTGCGCCAGTGGGCCACGCAGGACAAGGCCGACCTGCCGGACGCCGACTACTTCCCGCAGCCGGTGATCGCCGGCGACAAGGTGGTGCGCGTGCTGGGCAGCGACCCGGGCAGCCAGTTCGAGATCTACAAGGCCTACAGCCTGGCGTTCCAGGAAGCCAAGAAGAGCATCCACCTCACGTCCGCCTATTTCGTGCCGGACCAGCAGACGGTCGATGCGCTGAAGGCTGCGGCGCGGCGCGGCGTGGACGTGAAGATCGTGCTGCCGGGCGTGTCCGACAGCGGGCTGGTGTTCTACGCCGGCCATGGCTTCTACGACCAGCTGCTGGAGAGCGGCGTGCAGATCTACCAGTTGAAGCTGGCGGTGCTGCACGCGAAGACCGCCGTCATCGACGGCAACTGGTCGACGGTGGGCTCGACCAACATCGACACCCGCAGCTTCCTGCACAACAGCGAGCTGAACGTGGTGGTGCTGGGCGACGCCTTCGGCATCGAAATGGAAAAGGCCTTCCAGGAAGACCTGCGCGACTCGACCCGCATCACGCTGGAAGACTGGCGCCACCGTCCTTGGGCCAGCCGCATGAAGGAATGGGCCGCCCGCTTGATGGACTACTGGCTCTAAAACCCCGGGGTCAGGTTACGATTCGCCGGTGAGGGACCAGACGTCGCCTTCGCGGCGGAAGCGTTCGGTGTGCACCGGCTCGTAACTGGCCGTGCCGGCGATCCAGCTGTAGCGCTCGACCTGCACCATGTCGGGCTCGACGCGGATGACGTTGAAGGAATTCGACTCGCCCCTGCCGCGCGTGGAGGTGGCGGTGCCGGCCTGCACCACCAGCGCCGCGTAGCCGCTGATCTTGTAGCGCTGCGCGCTGTTGCCGGCGTGGCTGGCGTGCAAATGCCCGGCCAGCAACAAATCCACGCCGCACTCGGCGAACGCCCGCATCGCCATCGGGGCGCGGTCGACCAGGTCGTCCTGGTCGAAGTGCTCCGGCAAATCAAACGGGTGGTGGGTGACGACGATGCGCGTCAGGTGCTGATCCACCGCACCCATGCGCTGGCGGATCTGCGCCACCTGGTCGTGGTTGATGCGCCCATCCTTGAACGTCAGCGAACGCGCGGTATTGATGCCCAGCACGGCGATCTCCTCGTCCACATATTCCGGCGCCAGGTCCAGCGTCACATAGCGCGTGTATTTGCGCAGCGGCGTCAGGAAGCGGCTGGCGACGTTGTACAGCGGGATGTCGTGATTGCCCGGCACCACGATCTGCGGCCCCGGCAAGGTGTCGAGAAACGCCCGCGCCGCCTTGAATTCCTCGGTCTTGGCGCGCTGCGTCAGGTCGCCCGACACCACCACCACATCCGGCGCCAGCCGCGCGGTCAGCTCTTGCAGCGGCCGCAGCAAATCCTGGTCGACGCGGCCGAAATGCAGGTCGGACAAATGAACGATGGTGCGCATGCTGGTCTCCTCAGGCGGCCGGAACGATCACGCTCAGGGCCGACGCCCGTGAACGATAGCACAGCGGCGGCTGCATATGCGTGACCTCGCCGTCGGTGGCCACGCGCAGCCGGTGGTGCCGGGTTTCAATCACCAGCTCCGCCGCCGACAGCACATCGAAGTCGCGCGCCTCCGCCAGCTTGCCGAACAGCGCATGCAGCGCATAGCGCAGCAACCCCAGCCGGGTCGGGTTCTGCGCGACATACAGGCACAGCTTGCCGCTGTCGAGCCGCTCGCGCGCGCCCATGGTCAAGCCCTGCAGGTATTCGTTGTTGCCGATGAAGACGAACGGCGTGCGGCGCAGATGCGCTTCGCCGTTGATTTTCAGCCGCATATTCATGAACGGAAAACGCCGCAGCGCCGCAAACAGCGCATGGCCGAACGCCAGCCACTTGCCGCGTCCCAGCTTCTTCTGCTGCTGTTCGCGGTCGCGCACGATGTCGGGATACATGCCGAGGCTGGAATTGTTGAGGAAGATGCGGCCGTTGACTTCGCCGACATCGATCTGGCACGCCCTCCCCAGCACCGCATTGGCCACCGCCCCATCCAGGTCCAGCGGAATCTTCAGGTCCTTGGCGAAGTGGTTCAGCGTGCCCAGCGGCAGCACGCCCAGCCGGGTGCGGCTGCCGACCAGCACCGACGCCACCGCGTTGATCGTGCCGTCGCCGCCGCCGGCCACCACCAGCGGCGCGCCGTCGGCCACGGCTTTTTCGGCGCGTGCGATCATCTCGTCGCCGCTCCTGGCCAGCGTGATGTCCGGCGCGACGCCGTGACTGCGGAATTTTTCCTCCAGCGCGGCGGTCCAGCCGCCGCAATAGCCCAGCCCCGCGCTGGCATTAACGATCACCACTATGCTGTCCAGCGCATTCTCCTCGAAACGGTTTATAACGTTTTAGCTTCCCGCCGCCGTCGCAGCGTGGAGATGGCGGTGATGCAGACCGCCAGCCATGCCACGCTCTCGGCCATCGCCGCCAGCACGTCGCTGAGAAAATGGGCGCCCAGGTAGACGCGGCTCAATGCCACCAACAATACCATTGTTACGCAGCCGGCCGCCGTGCCCAAACGCACACTCCAGCCCGACCGCCCCATCATGGCGTAGCTGGCCAGCAAGCCATAGAACAGGGTCGCCGCCGCCGTGTGGCCGCTGGGGAAGCTGTAGGTCATCAGGCTCACCAGCGGGGTGTCGAACACCGGACGGCTGCGCTGGAACACATACTTGAACAGCACGTTCAGCAGCATCCCGCTCGGCACCGACACCAACAGCGCCAGCAGCCAGTAGCGAGCCTGCGCGCGCCAGAAATACCAGCCCGCCATCGCCACCAGCAGCACCATGCCCGCCACGCTGTGCAGCGCCGACACGCCCAGCATCAGGCTGGTGGCCGGCTCCGCCCCGTGCAGGTTGAACCAGTGGGAAATCCGCTGGTCCAGCACGACGATCGATTCCTGCCCCATCACATCCTCGGCCAGGTCGCCGAACACCGAGGCGGCCGCCACCAGCAGCGCCAGCCCCGCCGTCAGGTGCAGGCCGAATTCGCCGCCGGGTGACAGTCTTGCTTCGATGAAACGGATGAGTTTGCTGAAAATTTGGTGCTCCAGCCGGCTTTGCCGATGAAGTTGGTGGAAAAACCACGAAACAACGAATTTACTGTTTATTTACACAGTACCTGTTTATTCATACAGTAGTTATGCTATTCTGAACTCCTCGTTAAACGCTTCTCCCAAAAGGAAATGTCATGACAACAGTAAATAGCAGCTTCGCTTCCCGCTTCGGCATGGAATATATGCCTACCTCGTTCCTGGTGCGCATGGGCAAACGCGAAATGCTGGTGTGCCGCGACTTCCGCAAGCGTTACTACGCTGTGAACCCGATTATCGAGTGCGACACCGGCGTGCAGGCCGGCCATCTGGAGGTACTGCTGTGCCGCCGCTGGCTGCTGATCCTGTCGAAGGCGCACTAATGGTTGCCGGTGCCAGTTGCCCGATCCAGTCGCAAGACAGGCCGGCAGACGCTGCGACCTCGCTTGCGCTCCTCACCTGGGTTTGGCAACTGGCGAGCCGTCATCAAACAGATTCGCCTCGTACCAAAGCGTCACAAACAGAACCATCACGACCGGACCAATAAACAGTCCAACCAGGCCCAGGGTTTCCACCCCGCCGAGGATACCGAACAGTACGGCCAGGAACGGCAGCCGCGTGGCGTTGCCGATCATCCCTGGCCGTACAAAGTGATCTGCCACAAACAGCACGATGGTGCCCCATACCGCCACCGCGATCGCGGCCGGTACCGCGCCGTTGAAGGCCAGCATCGCGGCCGCGCTGACGAACGCCAGCGGCGCGCCAAATGGAATGATAGCCAGGATACCCGTCACCGCCGCCCACAGAGCGGGGGACGGGAGACCTGCAATCGCATAGCCGATGCCGATCAACACACCTTCCGCCAAGCCCACCAGCACCAGCCCGTTGACGGTGGCGCGGATCGCGGTCGGGATTTTTTCGGCGTAGCGCGCCCAGCGCTGCTCGCTGAAACAATGGCTGCCGATGGCGGTGATCTGGCGGTTCAGCGCTTCGCCATCCTTGTAGAAGAAGAACAGGCACAGGAAGGCCAGGCCGAAGTCGACCAGCCGGTGCATGAAGCCGACGCCGGCCACCTTGATCATGTCGCGCGCCGAATGCAGGCCGTTGATTTCGCGGTCGGACAGCAAATGCGCCAGGCCGTGCGGTTGGCTCAGCGTGGCTTGCCACCAGTCGCTGATCCAATCGCCGACCAGCGGCAAGTGCGCCACGAAAGCCGGCACCGGTATGCCGTCGGTATTGGCGGTGACCAGATAGTTGGCCAGCTCCGGCGCCTGCCGCGCCGCCTGCGTGACACCCAGCAGCACCGGCACGATAAAGACGGCGGCGCAGATCAAGGTCAGCACGGCGGCGGCCAGCACATCGTGGCGGCCGAAACGGGCGCGCATGCGCTGGTACAGCGGCCACGTCGCCACGCACAGGATGCCGGCCCAGATCAGCGGCAGGAAGAAACGGTGCATGACGAAGGCCGCCAGCGCTATCAAGGTCAGGGAGAATGCCGCACTGAGTAGGTCACGCTGGGTTTCGGTCATCGGAGTATCTCCTGGTAAATATTGGGGCTATGGTAAGCGCATTTCGCGCTGCCGCAAGCGGATTGCTTGCTTTTTAATTATTTTCTAAGCCTTCTCGAGCCTTCTCACACTGCGCCCGCAGGAAGTCGCGCAATTGCAGCACCGTCGGCGTGATGTGCGCGCGGTGCATGCACAGCATGTTCAGCGGCACCGGTTCGCCCAGTATGTCCGGCAGCAGGATGTGCAGCCGTCCGCTGCGGATGTCGTCGGCCAGGTCCAGCCGCGACTTGTAGGCGATGCCCAGTCCCGCCACCGCCCAGCGCCGCACCACGTCGGCATCGTCGGCGCTGCGGTTGCCGTTGACGTGGATCGTTGTCGGCTCGGCCGCGGCATCGCGATAAAAGCTCCAGCGGTCATGGATCACCTCGTCCAGCATGAAGCGCAGGCAGTTGTGGCGCAGCAGGTCTTTCAACTCGCTCACTTTGTCGTGCCGCTTGATGTACTCCGGCGACGCCACCAGCACGCGGCGGTTGTCCGGCGCCAGCGGCAAGGCGATCAGGCTGGAATCCTCCTGCCTGCCGTAGCGGATGGCGATATCGACCGGCTGCCGGTACAGGTCGGACACGCGGTCGCTGATGCTGAGCTGGAAACTGACTTGCGGATACTGCGCCTGGAACTGGTCGAGCCAGGCCACCATCATATTGCGGCCCAGGTCGGACGGCAGCGATATCTTCAACATCCCGCCCAGCGTCTGCTGGCCCTGGATCAGCGCGTCGTGGCCCTCCTTCAGCAAGCGCAGGGCCTCGCGCGCGTGGCGCAGGTAGTGCTCGCCCTCCTCCGTCAGCCGCAAGGAGCGCGTGGTGCGGGCGAACAAGCGCAACCCCAGCTCGCCCTCCAACCGCTTGACGGCGGCGCTGGCCAGTGCCGGCGATATCTCCAGCTCGCGCGCGGCGGCTGACAAGCTGCCCCGGTCGGCGGTACGCACAAAGACGTTCAAGTCATCTAGCCTCAGCAATTTTCGGCATTCCTTTGAAAGTGTTTCGGTGCGAGGCCTCTTTTTCTTCCCCGCGAATTAAATGATGATACTCCCATACCAACATTACCGGAGCCTTCCATGAAAGCCGTTGCCTACCGCAAGTCCCTCCCCATCACCGACGACGACGCGCTGATCGACATCGAACTGCCCGACCCGCAAGCCACGGGCCGCGACCTGCTGGTGGAAGTCAGGGCGATCTCGGTCAATCCGGTCGACGTCAAGATCCGCGCCAACATGGCGCCGGCCGACGGCGACGCCAAGGTCATCGGTTGGGATGCCGCCGGCGTGGTCAAGGCCGTCGGTCCCGACGTCACGCTGTTCAAGCCGGGCGATGAAGTCTGGTACGCCGGCGCGCTGATGCGGCCCGGCACCAACAGCGAATTGCACCTGGTGGACGAACGCATCGTCGGCCACAAGCCGAAGAAGCTGGACTTCGCCAAGGCCGCCGCCATGCCGCTGACCGCCATCACCGCATGGGAGCTGCTGTTCGAGCGCCTGGAAGTGGGCCGCGACAAGGGCGTGCAGGGCAAGTCACTGCTGGTGATCGGCGCGGCGGGCGGGGTCGGCTCCATCCTCGTGCAGCTGGCGCGCCAGCTGACCGGGCTGACCGTCATCGCCACCGCATCGCGTCCCGAGACCGTCGAGTGGGTCAAGGAACTGGGCGCGCATCACGTGATCGACCACGGCAAACCGCTGAACGAAGAGATCGCCCGCCTCGGCCTGCCGCCCGTCAGCTATGTCGCCAGCCTGAACCAGACCGACCACCACTGGAACGCGATAGCCGAGCTGGTCGCGCCGCAAGGCAAGGTCGCGCTGATCGACGATCCGGCCGCCATCGACGTGCGCCTGTTGAAGCGCAAAAGCGTTTCGCTGCATTGGGAGTTCATGTTCACGCGCTCGATGTTCGACACGGCGGACATCCAGAAGCAGCATCACCTGCTGAACGACATGGCGCAACTGGTGGACACCGGCGTCATCAAGACCACGCTGGCCGAGCGCTTCGGCAAGATCAACGCCGCCAACCTGAAGCGCGCGCACGCGCTGATCGAAAGCAACCGCGCCAAAGGCAAGATCGTGCTGGAGGGTTTTTAAGCCATGTACATCAGCCATGAGACCGCTCAACAAACCAGCGAACGCCTTCAAGGCGTGATCAGCGCTGCGGAGCTCAGCTTTCTTCCGGCACCCTATGCCTTTATGGAAACCAGCGTGGCCGATTTCCCGGTCGAGTTACTCGGCACCGCGCTGGCTTTCGTGCGCGACGAGCAGGTGTGGAGCGCGCTGGTTCCCGCCACCTCCCCGGATCAAGAACAATTCATGGTGTTTTCTTTCCACTTTACGCCCGGCCTGGACAATTCCGGCTTCGTCGGGTGGTTGGCGTCGCACCTGAAGACCGTGCTGGGGACGGGCGTGCTAGTGGTGTGCGGCCAGAACGCGCAGCGTGGAGGCATCTTCGACTATTGGGGCGTGCCGCTTGCGATGGCGAGCCAGACAAGAGCTGAACTCGACCGGCTTCGACGTCTACGCTGATCGCTGCTACGCGCCGTGCCGCGTGGCGGCCGCCGCACGCTCGCGCAGCTGCTCCGTCCGCAGGAAGGCCAGCACGGCGTCGTCATGCGCGCTCAACGCCTGCTGCATGCCGCTGGCCGAGGCGCAGGAAGTTTCCAGTATCCGCAGGAAGTCAGCCTGGCGCCGCTTCAACGCGGCGGACTGGTAACCGAGCTGCTCGAACATGCGGCCGATATCGATGCAGTAGCTGCGCAACTCCCACATCGTTTTCTTGGTGACTTCGATATCGTCGCGCATGCTGAGATCGAT
Source organism: Duganella sp. Dugasp56 (assembly GCF_047304105.1). Lineage (NCBI taxonomy): Bacteria > Pseudomonadati > Pseudomonadota > Betaproteobacteria > Burkholderiales > Oxalobacteraceae > Duganella > Duganella sp. Dugasp56. The sequence goes on along the minus strand of NZ_JBGLYQ010000066.1, from coordinate 12,864 downwards.
GTCGATGAACTCGCCATGGTCCGAAAGATTGCGTATCGCCGGCAACCATTGCTCGAACTTGCCGGCGATGCGTTTGATGCGGACGATTTTCTGGTCCAGCATGCGGCAGTAGTGCCAGCACAGCCAGCACACCGGCAGGCGCGCCAGGAAGCGCGGCAGGCCCGCGGTGCGCAAGGTGGTTTCGAGTTTGCGGACGGCCTCGAGCAAACGGCGCGTGCTGTCGCTGGCGGGCGGAGAAGACATGATGTGCACTCCCGAGAGAATTCAGGAACACAGTAGCCGCCGCATCAAGCATGCCACTTGATGCGGCGTAAAGTCGCGGCAGATTTATCCGGCTTTGCGCAGCATCGCCTTGATGCCGCGAAGTCCCTGGCGGATGCGGGCTTCGTTTTCGATCAGCGCGAAGCGCACGTACTCATCGCCGTACTCGCCAAAGCCGATGCCGGGCGACACGCACACCTTGGCCTCGGCCAGCAGCAGCTTGGAAAATTCAAGCGAGCCCAGATGGCGATACGCCTCCGGTATGCGCGCCCAGATGTACATCGACGCCTTCGGCTTGTCGACCGGCCAGCCTGCTTCGCACAAGCCCTTGTGCAGCACGTCGCGGCGGCTCTGGTAGACCTGCACGATCTCGCTGACGCAGCTCTGGTCGCCTTCCAGCGCGGCGATCGCCGCCACCTGCACCGGCGTGAAGCTGCCGTAGTCGTGATAGCTCTTGATGCGCGCCAGCGCCGCCACCAGCTCCTTGTTGCCGACCATGAAGCCGATGCGCCAGCCGGCCATGTTGTAGCTCTTCGACATGGTGAAGAATTCCACCGCGACATCGCGCGCGCCTTCCACCTGCATGATCGACGGCGCTTTCCAGCCGTCGAAGGTGATGTCGGCGTAGGCCAGGTCATGCACCACCAGGATGTTGTGCTGGCGCGCCAGCGCCACCACGCGTTCGAAGAATTCCAGTTCCACGCATTGCGCGGTCGGGTTCGACGGGAAGCCCAGGATCATCATCTTCGGCTTCGGATAGCTCTCGCGCACCGCACGCTCCAGCTCGTCGAAGAAATCCACGCCGGGCGTCATGCGCACCGAGCGGATATTGGCGCCGGCGATCACCGCGCCCCAGATGTGGATCGGATAGCTGGGGTTCGGCACCAGCACGGTATCGCCCTGGTCCAGCGTGGCCAGCATCAGGTGCGCCAGGCCTTCCTTGGAGCCGATGGTGACGATGGCCTCCGAGTCCGGATCGAACTCGACTTCGTAGCGGTTCTTGTACCACTTGGTGATCGCGCGGCGCAAGCGGGGAATGCCCTTGGAGGCCGAGTAGCCGTGCGTATCAGGACGCTTGACGGTATCGACCAGCTTGTCGACGATGTGCGACGGCGTGGCGCCATCGGGATTGCCCATCGACATATCGATGATGTCTTCGCCGCGACGGCGCGCCGCCAGCTTGAGCTCGGCGGTGACATTGAAAACGTAGGGAGGCAGGCGATCGATGCGCGAAAAGCTGCGCGGAGTTTGGGTGTCAGTCATGGATGTCTCACGTAAGCGCCCGGAACCGTCCGAGCGACGTCGATGCAATGTTGCATCGGGATCCATACTAGCCGAAGAGTTCAGCTTTTTGCAATACCCTTTTTTATACGCTGGCTTCCTTTTCCTGTTCGCTGAACCACTCGAACAGGATCAGGCCGACGATGGAGGCGATCGGCAGGAAGCACAGCGCCACGATCACCCACAAGACTGCCGAACGGCCGAGGCGCTTGGCGGCCATGCCGATGAAGATCAGGTGCAGCACCAGGCTGACCGCGATGCCGAGGCCGGCGATGATCACCAGCGGCACCGAGTCCTTGATGTATGTATTCAGCGGCGGCAGGAAGGCCGCGACGCAGATCACCCACACCACCAGCGTGACGGCGGCGGCTGCGATCGGTTGTTGGGCGCGTGCTACTTGCATGGGTTCTCCTCCAGTAGGCAAGCATGCTGCCATGAACTGATCACAAATGCAACATGGGGCTATCTGGATGGGGGAAGCTGGATGACGATGGGAGCCGGATTCAGCGCAACGAGGTCAGCGCGGAGGCCACCACGATGCTGGCGATGGCCAGCCATTGCGTCGGCGTCAGGTGTTCGCCCAGCACCGCCATGCCGGCCAGTGCGCTCAGCGCCGGCGCACCGCTGCTGAACATGCTGAAGGTGCGCGACGACAGCGTGCGCATCGACAGCATCTCCAGCGTGTACGGCAAGGCGCTCGACATCACCGCGATCGCCAGTCCGATCAGCATGTACATCGGCGTCAACAATAACGAACCCGCATACCAGGCGCCGACCGGCACGATGAACAGCGACGCCGCCAGCATCGCCCACGCGACCGACTGCCCGCCATGCATAGCCGATACCCGCTTGCCGTAGACGATGTACAAGGCCCAGCACACCGCTGCGCCGGCCGCGTACGCCACGCCCACCGGATTGAGCTGGTCGACATGGCCGTGGATCGGCAGCAGGAAATACAGGCCAACGACCGCCAGGCACACCGCCGCGAAATCGCGCGGGCGGCGCGACGACAGCACCGCCACAGTCAGCGGTCCAGCCACCTCGATCGCCACCGCGACACCCAGCGGTATCAAGCTGAAGGAGCGGTAGATCAGCAGGTTCATCAGGCCGATGACGCTGCCGTAGATCGCCACGTTGACGCCCTGCCGCCACGTCAGCGGCGTGCGCCACGGACGGAAGATCAGCAGCATCAGCACCGCCGCGATGCCGACGCGATACGCCACCACGCCTTCGACGCCGATCAGCGGGAACAGGTGCTTGGCAATCGCCGCGCCGAGGTTCAGCGACAGCTGGCTGGCCAGCAGCGCAAACCCGGCCAGCAGCGCGCTGCCGCCGGCATGTTTTTTCTCTTCGATCATCTTATTTTGCCGACAGTCCCAGCTTGAGCGCGACCGGCTTGCCGGCGCCTGCGTCGGTCTTTTCCGGTGCGGTGGCGTGGGCGGCGGCGGAGTCGACACCCTCCTCCTTCAACGCGGCCAGGATCGCGGCGGCGCGCCGGGAGCCCAGCTGAGGCAAGGCGTCCGCCGGCAGCGGCTGGTTTTGCTCCAGGCGTTCCTGCAGCTTGCCGTAGAAGGCGCTGGCGTCCGCCACCTGCGGTTCGCCCTGCACCATCTTGCCCAGGCGCTGCAGCACCGGCAGCTTCTGCTGCGCGCCCGCATCGGCGGCGCCGGCGCCGGCGCTTTCAGCTACCTTCTTCTGCTTGTCCAACTCGGCGGCGCCGAAGCGCTCGGCGTACAGGTCGCGCAAGGCGCCGCGCACCTTGCGCTGGCCGATGTCCAGCGGACCTGGCTGCTCGCCCGGCGCCAGCTTGATCTCGGCACGCGTGACGATGGCGCGGCGCACGGCCTGCTCGCGCAAGGCGGCGCCATCGGCGGCCTCGCTGTACTGGCAGGGCACCGACAGTTTCAGCTGGCTTTTCTTCGCCAGGATCTGCGCCACTTGCTTGAGCTTTTCACGCTCCGGCGGCAGCACGGTGTCGCTGCCTGCGTCGAAGTCGATCGATTCCAGCTTGTCGCCGCTGACGCCGAACAGATTGCCCAGCGCGCGGAAGGGCGAGGTGACGATCTTGCTCATGATGTTGCCGATCGCCTTCCACACCACGGAGCCGTAGCTGAATTGTGGATCGTTCATATTGCCCGACACGGGCACACCAAGGTCGATGCGGCCGTTGCTGTCCTTCAGGATCGCCAGCGCCAATTCCAGCGGAAGCTTGAGCGCGTCCGGGCTGTCGATGCGCTCGCCCAAGGTCAGGTTGTCGAGCACGATCTGGTTGTTGCCTTCCAGCTGACTGTTGCGCACCTTGTATTGCAGGTCCAGCGAGATCTTGCCCTGCGCGATCTTGTAGCCGGCGAACTTCATGCTGTAGGGCGAGGCCGACACCATGTCGACGTTCTTGAAGACGACGTTGACGTCGGTGTTGTCGGCAGGGACGAACGGGTTCAACTGGCCGCGTATCCGGGCCAGGCCGAACTCGTCGACCCGTCCGTCCAGTTCGATCTGGCTGCGCGCATCGCGCTTGGATGACAGGCCGGTGATCACGCCGCCCAGCTCATAAATCTTGGCGCTGAACTGGGGACGCAAGCTGAGATCGGTGAAGTCCAGCTTGGCGTTCTGGAAGCGCAGGCGGCGCACGCGCACCGGGAACGGTTCGCTGCTTGCCGCGGCGGCCGGCGTGGTCTCCGGCGCCGGCGCCGCGCCCTCCTGCTTCACCAGCAGGCGCGAGGCGTTGAAGCTGCGGTCGTTCTCGATGATCAGCGTCGCATCCGGTTCCACCACGCGCAGCTCGGCGACATCCAGCAGATCCGGCGCCAGGCTGAACGCCAGCTTGTCGGCACGCACCAGTTTCCAGTGCGCGAAGCGGTCGTTGTCTTCCTCGTTCAGCGTCAGGCTGGCGACTTCGAGCGAGCCGTCGTAGCGCATCTTCGGATCGGCCTTGCCGCCGGCGCCCGTATGCAGGCGCCCCTCGCCGGAAATGTTGCCGTCGGCGATCTTCAGCTTCAGGTATTTGGACAGCAAAGGCTGCACCGGCGCGATCGCCAGCTTGCTCAGCTTCAGGTCGGTATCGACGGCGCCGGTGGCTGGCACGAGCTTGCCTTTGGCGGTCAGCTGCCCGCCTTCGCGCAGACCCACATTGCCATGGAACGCCAGCGGCTTTTTCAAGTCGGTGCCGGCATCGGTCAGCGTCAGGTTGAAGTCTTGCAGGTTGGCCTTGATGCCGCTGCTGGCATCGTCATAGCGAGCGCCGAATTTGGTCAGCTCGACGCTCTTGATGCTGGCCGCCCACGGCGCTTCGGCCTTGGCGGGCGCCGGCGCCGGTGCAGCCGCCTTCGCGGATGAAGCCGCGCCCGAACCCGGCAAGCGGCTCAGGAAGATGAACTGTCCTTTCTTGTCGCGCGACAGGTCGAGCTGGCCGCCGTCGGCGTACCAGCGCCCGAACGTGGCGCGATGTCCGGCCAGGTCGATCGCGCCGTCGTCAAAGCCCAGCTGCGTCAGCTTGAACGGCGTCATAGAGCCGCTGGTCAGCGCCAGGTTGTCGACCGAGAACGCCGCATCGGCGATGTTCAGCTTGAGACCGTCGGCGGCGATTTCCGTTTGCAGCTGCAGGCGCAGCTTCAACTTGTCGGCATTGAATTTCAGCGCCGGGCTGACGGTTTCGTCGATACCGGCCAGCGCGATGTCGTCAAACGCGATCTGCTTGAGCTGCACCTTCCAGCCCGGCGACGGCGCCGGCTTGGCCGCCGTTGGCGCTGCCGCTGGTGCTGGCGCTGGCTTCGCCGGCACCATCAAGCCCTCCACATCCAGTTCGCCCTTGGCATCGCGGCGCAAGGCCAGTGCGCCGCCATTCACATGCAGGCCGCCGACGACTACGCTGCGCTTCAGCAGATCCACGCCGACGTCGCTGACATCGAACAGCTTCAGCTTCACGAACGCCTCGGCGGCGCCGTCGCGCCTGATCACCAGGTCGTTCAGCGCCAGGCCGGCGCCGGCCAGGCCCGCATCCAGCTTGCCGTCCTTGTAGGAAAACTTGTACGGCAGCTTGGCCGACAAGCGGCCATCCGCCACCACCACCCGCATGAACGATTTCAGATAAGTCGACACGCCCGGCAAGGCTACATTCTCCAGCGACAGCAAACCGCTGCCGCCGATAGGATTCAGCGCGGCCGTGCCTTTCCAGCGCAGCTTGCCGCCCAGTCCGGCATCGGCGCTCAGCGTGTAGTCGCCGTTTTCGTCCGGCAGCGTGCTCAGGTTGTTGAGCGCGAAGGCGATCGGCGCGTAGGTGTCGCTGTAGCCGGCGTGGCGGTCGTGCATGTCGACCTTGCCCTGCTCCAGCGCGAAATGCTCGACGATCAGGCGCGGCATGCCGGAGTCGTTGTCGTCTTTCTTGCGTTTTTCCAGCGTCGCCATGAACTCGGCGATGTTGAACTTGCCGTCCGGGGCGATGGCCAGCTGCACGGTCGGCGCGACCACGCGGATGTCGGCAAAGCTCCACGCGCGGCGCAGCACGGAGCGCCACTGCATCTCCACCTCCAGCCCGCCGACGCCGAACAGCGGCGCGCCGTTGGCCTCGGTCAGATGGAAGTCGCGGGCGACGAAGCGCAAGGTGAAAGGATTGAAGCTGACTTCACCGATGGTAGCCTTGCGCTCGAGTTCAGTCTCGACAAACTTTGGAAGCTGGCTCTTGATCACCTGCGGCAGCAACCATCCGCCCGCCAGCGCATACACGCCCACGGCGCCCGCCACGCCTATGCCCCACCGCTTCCATCGTTTGTTCATTGCCCGCAAAACTTTTCCCCTGAAGATTTAATATTCCACAGGCAACAGTATAGCAAGCCCTTGCAGAGCTCAATTGAAGAGTGAGCAGTACTGCGTGTTGCTTTCGATATTCTGGCCCGGCGTACCGTCGGCGGCGATCACCTTGATCCAGCCGTCCGGCTTGGATGGCTTCGGCTTCTTGCCGCAATTGGTGTGCACCCAATGGATGCCGACGCCGCCATGCGTGTACAGCTGGCCGCAGGCTTCGACCCGGTCGTTGACGCGGATGCCGCTCAGCGAGCCCGGCACGGTCTTCTGGTTCGGCTCGAAGCCGCTGGCAAAGACGTTGTCGATGGCGACGTCGTATTCCTTGCCATCCTGGTCGGCTTTCATGCGAATATGCGTGTGCGACAGCTCCACGCCCTTGCGGAACTGCCCGTGCGAGAACTTCGGCGCCTTGACCACCGTGCCGGTACGATAGACGCCGGCGGCGGCGCTGCACATCGCCGCTTCATCGGCGTGGGCGACCTGCGCGGCGAACGCGGCCATCAGCAAACAACTGAGTAAAATCTGTTTCATGCAAGCTCCTTAACTGTTCGGTTCAATCATCTTACATGATCTCTATTTTTCGCTCCGTGACCTTGGCCGCGCTGCTGGTGGGCTGCACCGCCGCTCCTCAACGCGGTCCGACCGTCGATGCCGAAATACTGCGTCTGATGACGGCGGCCAAAGTGCCCGGCCTGGCGCTGGCGGTCATCGACCACGGCCAGGTGGTCTACAGCCAGGCCTACGGTTACGCCGACGTGGCGGCCGCAAAGCCGCTGCGCACGGACACCATCATGTATGGCGCCTCGCTGACCAAGGCCGCCTTCGCCTACATGGTGATGCAGCTGGTCGATGAAAACGTGCTGTCGCTCGATGCGGCGCTGCCGGCGCTGCTGAAAAAGCCGCTGCCCGACTATCCCGCGTTTGCCGACCTGAAGGACGATCCGCGCTGGCAACAGCTGACGCCGCGCATGCTGTTGTCCCACACCAGCGGCCTGCTGAACTGGCGCTTCATCAACGACAACGGCAAGCTCGATTTCAAATACCCGCCCGGCAGCCGCTACGTGTATTCGGGCGAAGGCTTGCAGATCCTGCAGCTGGTAGTCGAGGAGCGTACCGGCACGCCGCTGCAAACCCTGATGCGGCAGCGCGTGTTCGAGCGCTTCGGCATGCGCGACACCAGCATGATATGGCGCAACGACTTCGCCGGCCGCGAGACCACGCACTACGGCCGCGACGGCACGGTCATCGCGCACAAGCGCCGCAGCGGCGCCCGCGCCGCCGGATCGATGGACACCACGCTCAACGACTACGCCAGATTCATGGCCGGCGTACTGCGCGGCGACGGCTTGTCGGCCAAGGCACGCGCTGAAATGCTGTCGCCGCAATTGGCGATCGTCTCGCCGCAGCAGTTCCCGTCGCACTGGCCGGGCGAGACTACGGCCAACCGCGGCATAGCACTGTCGATAGGATTGGGCTGGCCGCTGTACAACTCGCCGCTGGGGCCGGCGTTCTTCAAGGAAGGCAACGACGACGGCACCAATAACTTCGCGCTCGGCTTCGTCCGGCCGCAGAGCGGCATCGTCATGCTGAGCAACAGCTCCAACGCAGAACGCATGTTCTTCCCGGCGGTTGAACATGTGTTCGGCAAGACTTGCCTGCCGTGGTTCTGGATGAGCTACATTCCCTACGACCGGCCCGAACTGGCGAGGCCGGGAGCACGCGAACATCCGGTCGTCAGCGCGGGCTGCGAAGGCTAAGGTTCCCCGGGAATCTGCCGTTAATTACAGGTATATTCCCAGCAGGAACTTTTCATCATGAGCGCCACCACCACGGCCATTCCCGCCTACCGGCCATCGGCATCAACCGAAACCACCACGGTGCGTTCGGCCATCATCAAGCAGATAGCGGTGCTGCAGAAACAGGAGGCCAAGCTGGGCGAGGAGCTGGCCAAGCTGACCGGCAACCTGAGCACCGGCCAGATCCAGCAAAAGATCGCGCTGATGCAGCAGATCCAATCGATCGAAGACCAGATCAGCGCGCTGCAAACCGCGCTGCTGCAAAAGGAAGCCGATCGCCAGGTCACCGTGACCAGCGCAAGCAACAAAGCGCCGGCGAAAGAAAGCGCCGCAGCCGAACCGCAGAAAGAGACCGACACCATCGGCACCGTGATCGACACCGTCGCCTGACGCGCTCAGTTCACCGGATTTTTCATCCAGTCCGCCATCAGGTCCACCACCTCTTTTTCCTGGCCGATGAAGCCGTGGTAGTGCATGGCTTCGCAAGGGTCGCCGCTCGGATTGACGCCACCGGTGACCATCACCAGTTTCTTGACGGACGCGTTTTTCAAACCCTTCATGATCCAGTCCACTTCGTGCGGCTGGGTAATCACACAGGCATCGCTGGCGTGGTGCACCACCAGCACAGGCAGCTTGAGCGCCGCCAGGTTCTGCGTCGGCACCGCGCCCTGCTTCTTGAACGCGACCACGCTGGAAGTCAGCACCAGGCCGGCGATGCCCGCATCCTGCGTACTGCCGATCGCCACATAGGTGGCCGAGATGGTGCCGCGGCTGGTGCCCACCAGCCAGACCGGCGCCGGACTCTTGCTGCGTACAAAATCCAGCGCGGCGCGCACATCGGCAAGATGTTTTTCGTTGACGCGGTCGCTGTAATCCAGCGCCGGCGTATCACTGGGCAGGCCGAAGATGGCGACGTTAAAGCCGTCCGCCAGGAACAGCGCCACGCTGCGCGCGAGGAAGTTGCGGCTAGTGGGCTTGCCGTCGACCACTTTGCCGTAGCCGCCATTGCCGCCGGTGAACAGGAACACGGTGGCCTTGGCACCCTCCTGCGCTTCCCAGTAGACGCTGGTTTCAACGCCCGGACGGGTTTGCACCTTGAAAGTCTGCCCTTCCGCCTGCACCGCAACGCTGCAGACCGCCAGCACGCATCCCACCACCGAACGGACCCAAGCCATCATCGCGCCTCCGAGAAAAATTGTAAAAATAACACATCAATTAATTACATGGTGTATCTATTAATTTTCCGTTTAGTGGATTTATCAACCTATGCGACATAAGTATAGTGTTTTATCGCTGGCGATTTGGCGCCAGCTCAACGATGAAAGATGAGAACGATGAAACTGATCTATGTTGCCGACCCCATGTGCTCCTGGTGCTACGGCTTTGGCAAGGAAATGACGGCGCTGATGGCGGCGCATCCGGAACTGCCGCTGGAAATCATCGTCGGCGGCGTGCGCGCCGGCGCGACCGATGTGCTCGACAACGCGGGCAAGCAGTTCCGTCTCGGCCACTGGGAGCGGGTGGAACAGAACAGCGGCCTGCCGTTCAACCGTGTAGCCTTCCTCGCGCTGGAGAACTTCGTCTACGATACGGAGCCGATCTGCCGTGCCGTCGTCACGGCGCGCCGGCTCGCGCCCGAGGCGGATTTGCTGGCCGTGTTCCGCGCGCTGCAGCGGGCTTTTTATGTCGACGGACGCGACACCACGGACGGCAGTGTGCTGGCCAGCGCCGGCGCCGCCGCGCTGACGACGGCAGGACATGCGGTGCAGGATGAGCAGTTCTATAGCGAATGGAATTCCGCCGAAGTAGTGGCCGAGACCGCTGCCGATTTTGCCAGGGCACGGGCCTTGGGTGTACGCAGTTTCCCGGCGCTGCTGCTGGAAACGGACAAGGGAATCTTCCCGGTCAGTCCGGGATATGCCCCTTACCGCGACGTCGAACAGCAGTTGGCCACACTGCTGACCCAGCATTGACCGGCGCTGGCACGGGGGCCTCCGTCCCTGCATGGCTGAAACCTATTGCGGTTTTTCTGGATTAAGCGCTCGCAAGCGCTCGGTAGCATGGCTATTCTGGGCATTGAGTGCCAGCGAACGATTGTAGTTCTGTACGGCCAAGTCATGCTCGCTCGCGGCCTCATATGCCTCGCCCAGACTATCGTACACATTGAAACTGTCCGGATACAGCCGTGTTGCCAGGCGCAGCACCGCTATCGCTTGCGCCTTCTTCCCCACGCTCAGCAAGCCATAACCCCAACTGTTCAAGTCATCTTCCGACGGCTGGGCGATGCCCAGCTGCTTTTTGAGCTGCGCCAGTGTTTCGTCCAGATTTTCAAACCCGCTCTTTTGCGTCTGTTCGCGCAAGCGATAGGCGGCATAGCCGCCACTGACACTTCTCAATCCGGGTAAAAAATAGCTGGCGACGATATCGATCATTTGCTCAGGTGCGGCGCCGGCAAGGTTGGTCAGTATGACGACCGCCAGATCATTTTCCGGATAAACATAGAACGCGGACCGCATGCCGCCGATGCCGGCTCTCGCGCGATACGCGTTGTCGCGGATAGCGGGCCAACCCAAGGACCATGGGCCGGCCTTGCCGTCGTTGAAGTGGCCGCGCTGCCACATCTGCGTCAAGCCCGCAGACGACACCAGCGTACCTTTTTGAAGCGCAATAATCCATCGGGCCAGGTCTTCCGCCGTGCTGTTGATCCCGGCCCCGGTCCTCAAAAATGCGGGAAACTCGTCGGCCACCTGCTTCAGCGTCTTGCCGTCCGCATCGAATCTGTACGACGGCGCCTTGTCCGGAATAACGTCAAACATGTCGCCGAATCCGGTTTGCCGCATGCCCACCGCATCGAATTGCCGGGTCTGTATGAACCGCGTGAAGGGCTGGCCGCTCAGTTGATCGATGATTTTGCCGAGCAGCAGATAATTGGTCTGGTTGTAGCTATACCGTTCTCCAGGCGCGAAATCCATCGGCATGGTCTGCACCTGCCGCCATGCCGCGTCCGGACCGCCGCCAGTTGCCAGCCGCGAAGTCTGCTGGCTGATGATGTCGGGAAGGCCCGACGTATGATTCAGCAATTGGGTGATCGTCACCGCCTGCCAAGGCACCGGCAAGTCGCTGAGATACCGCGACACCGGCGCCGCCAGGTCCAGCTTCCCTTGCTCCACCAATTGCATGATCGCGACACCGGTAAAGGATTTAGTCGCGGAGTTGATGGAGAAAACACTGCGCGAGGTCACCGGTATGGAATGAGGCAATTCCGCCAAGCCGAAAGACTTCAGCATGACGATCTTGCCGCCTTTAACCACGGCAAGCTGCAAGCCCGGTATGCGCCGCTCGCGCATTTGTCCTTGCAGGTAGCGGCTGACTTGATCCTCTAGCGACTGCCCCGTCTCGGCAGCTCCGGCGGCGGCGGCCCCTCCCAGCGATGCGATAACGAAAACCGCAACACTCAAGAAGCCTTGTATCATTCTTTTCATGGAAATCCTCTTTCGCCTATGACATTTTTGTCAGCGTCGACGCGAGTGTAAATTAAGTAGAACAAAATATCTACTTAAACATCGAACAGCAGTTGAGCGGATGCTTTCTTCGCTAAGACTGCCGTTTCGTTATCGCCGGTCTCGATCGTTTTCTTCAGGAGAGTGATATGAAATACCAGGGAAGCTGCCACTGCGGTAATGTGAAGTTCGAGGCCGAAGGCGAGATCGCTTCGGCTATGTCGTGCAACTGCTCGATGTGCCAGCGCAAGGGTTCGCTGATGTGGTTCATTCCGCGCGACGCCATGCATTTGCTGACGCCGGAGGAAAACGCCAGCACCTACCTGTTCAACAAGCACCTGATCAAGCACCGCTTCTGCCCGGTCTGCGGCACGGCGCCGTACAGCGAAGGCACAGCGCCGAACGGCGACGCCATGGCCGCGATCAATATTCGCTGCATCGATGGTATCGACCTGGAGGCCATCCCGGTCCACCACTACGACGGCCGCTCGCTGTAAATAGAAAGCAAAAAACGGGAAGCCTTCGTCGGGTGGTCCTCTGATAATCGGTCATCGATTATCAGAGGACAAACACATGAGCAGCATCGCCTACACCGTTCAACCGTTATCGGCGGAATTCTCGTCGCGCGTCCGCAAGCAGGGCTTGGACGATCAGCAGCAAGCTGTGGAATACCATATCGCACAAGGAGGAGAGCCCTGCCGCGACGTGCTGCGCCGGGCCATGCCAGGTGAACGCCTGATATTGGTCAGCCACAGCCCCTTCCACCGCGCCGGTCCGTATCGCGAATATGGGCCTGTGTTCATGCTGGCGGACTCCGAAGCGCCGCCGGTGTTGACGGCGTTGCCCATCACGGGAGAGATGCCCTATCTCGGCCAACAGTTTGTGTTGCGCGCCTACTCGGTGGACGAACGCATCGTCGATGCCGCTGTGGTTACGGCAACGGATGCCGAAGCACAGCTGCAGGTTTTTCTGGCGCGGGAAGATGTGAGTGCAGTCTTCGTACGCTTTGCTGCCTACGGATGTTATGCCTGCCGTGTAGTCAGGGACAATTGATCGGCTAGCGGCCGACCGGGACGGACTTTCGCGCCGATAGCTAATATTTGAAGATTACCCGCGTGACAGGTCTATGGCAAATACGCGTACTGCAAGTGCTGACACTGGGCGATAAGGTGTGGTTCTTGGCTTATCTGCGGAACGTAAAAATGGTAAGGAACGCGCGCCTTCGG
>NZ_JBGLYQ010000065.1:0-31452 GCF_047304105.1 Duganella sp. Dugasp56 | reverse complement strand
CCCCCCCCCCGGGGTTATTGGGCTTGCAGCTCGACGTTGATCAGGTTGTCGTCGGGCTTGCGGTCGATCAGCTTGTTGTCGGGGTCGATGCCGGCCTTGGCCGGACGGCCGCTGACGATCACCGTGTACAGATTGTCCTTGCGCTCGATGAGCTTGCGTTCGCGGTACAGGCTGTTGCCGTCCTTGTCGTCGATGCCGATGTCGATCCAGTCCTTCAGCGCCGTATCCTTTTCCACGCCCTGGTCGGTGGCGTGCACCTTGGCCGCGCTCACCGCGAACGTCACTTCGTAGCGGCCGTCCGCCAGCTTGCGCGCGCTGGCCGATACCGCGTGGTTTTCATACAGCACGATCTGGTTGAACAGGTCGTCGATCAGGTAGGCCTGGTCCGGCGGCACGATCTTGCGCAGCGCGTCCACCAGCACCGTCACGCTCGGGTACGGCCCGCTCTTGCGGCCGTATTGCGCCAGCATGTCCTTCAGCGCGCTGTTGACCTTGGCTTCGCCGACGATGTCCTGCAGCTGGTACATCGCCAGGCTGCCCTTGCGGTACTGGATGTAGTTCTGGTTTTCATTCTCCGCCAGCGGCAATTCCTTCTTGCGTTCCATGGCGCGGCCCATCAGGTACTGGTCCAGGTCGTAGTGCAGGAAGCGGCGCATCTTGTCGGTGCCGAAGCTCTTCTTCATCACCATCAGCGCCGAGTATTCGGCCAGGGTTTCGCTCAGCACACTGCCGCCGCGCGTGTTGCCGCCGACCAGTTGATGCCCCCACCACTGGTGCGCCACTTCGTGCGCGGTGACGTAGAACGGATAATCGATGTCCTTTGGATTCTTGTCGTTGACCTTGGCGATGAATCCTATCGATTCCGAATACGGGATCGTGCTCGGGAACGATTGCGCAAACGCGGCGTAGCGCGGGAACTCGACGATGCGCACCAGCTTGTGCTGGTAGGGCCCGAAGTTCCTGGTGTAGTAGTCCAGCGATTCCTTGATGCCCTTGTCCATGCGGTCCAGGTTGTATTCGTGGCCCGGATGATAGTACAGCTCGATGCCTACATCCTGCCACCAGTCGCGCTTGACCAGGTAGCGTGCCGACTGGAACGCATAGAAGTTCAGGATGGGCTGGTCCATCTTGTAGTGATAGTAGTGCCGCCCCTGCCTGCTCCATTCCTTGACCAGCGTGCCCGGCGCGATCGCCACCTGGTCGGCGCTGGTGCTGATGGTGGCGTCGAAGTTGATCCAGTCGGCGTCGCTGCTGACGATGTTGTTGGCCAGGCCGGCCGGATCGTCGCGCGGCAGCATGCGCTCGCGCGCCGGCAGTTTGTGTTTCTTGCGGTCGCGCGCGTCGCTCAGTTCCGCCGCCTGCATGTAGCCGATGTGCGGCAGCACGCTGTTGTTGAAGAAGGTGCCGTTGGCGACCACCGGCGTGTCCTGGCCGATGCCGAGGATGCCGTTCGGCGTGTAGGCGATGTCGAAGTCCAGCGTCAGCTTCTCGCCCGGCGCCAGCGGCTTGGCCAGCTTGTAGCTGTAGAAGCCCAGCTGTTCATCGTTGATGCCCGGCCGCACGTCCTGGCTGAAGCGCACCTTGTAGTGCGTGGTGGTGCTGTCCTGGTGGATCATCACGTCGCTGACCGGCTGCGCGGTCTTGTTCTCGAGCAGGTAGCGTCCCTTGACGACCAGGCTGCGTTTGTCCGGCACGATCGCCACGTCCAGCTTGACATCGGTGATGCGCGGTTGCGGCACGACGGCGAACTTCTTGTATTTGCGTTCGTAGTCGGCGCGCTCGGCATCTTTTTGATAGGGCGATTTGTAGCAGTTGACGATGTGCATGTTGCAGTACAGCACTCCGCCTGCGCCGGCAAAGATCAGCAGCCCGGCCGCGATCGTGGTCAGCACCGGCAGCGTCAGCGCATGGCGCGCCAGTTGCAGGCGCTGGCGCCAGCCGTCGTCGGTGCCGCGCGACCAGAACAGCAGCGACAACACCACCAGCAGCAGCGCCGCGCCGCCCCAGTAGGCCTCGAACCAGCGCTCGCGCGCCAGGAAGTGGCCATAGCCGTTCATCGCGGAATAGATGAAGCTGGGGCTGTTGCCGTAGATGAGCATCGGATCGTCGACGCCCATCGTGCCCAGCGTGATCGTGGCCAGGTAGTAGACGATCATCGCGAAGTAGGCGAGGTATTTCTGGTTGATCAGCACCTGCATGGCGATCGCCAGCACCGCCACCAGCGCGTACTGCGGCAGCTGCAGCAGGAACAGGTGATAAAAGTACAGGCCGGGCTCGAGGATGAAATAGCCCTTGACGATCTGGATCGCCATGCCGCTCAGCATGACGATCGCCATCAGCAGCACCTGCAGGCCGATCAGCGCGAACAGCTTGGACAGCATCGGCAGCCAGCTCGGCACCGGCAGCGCGTCCAGCATCTGTCCCATGCGCGCCTCGCGCTCGCGCCACACCAGCTCGCCGGCGTAGAAAGTGGTGATGACCAGCATGAACAGCGCGAAGGTTTCGCTCACCGATTCCAGCACCAGGTAGGTGACCGGGTAGGTGGTGGTGCCGAACATCGAGCCCATGTCCAGCGAACTGGCGAACATCATCAGCACGCCGGCCAGCACGATGACGACGAAATAGATGTTCTTGGTGGTTTCGCGCAGGTTCAGCCAGCTCATCTGCAACAGCAGCGCGGCCAGGCTGCGCGACTTGAAGTCCGGCTTTTCCTGCGTGTTGGTCGAGGCCGCTGACAGGTGCAGCGGCGTTTCGCCTTCGCCGCGGCTGGTGCTGCCGTGACCGCTGTCGATGGTGGCGATGAAGTGGAAGCGCCAGTAGCCGACCAGCAGGCCGGCCAGCGCGAACGAGCACCACAGCACGCGGTTGAGCAGGTACACGCCTTCCGGATAGAACATGCGGGTGTTGCGCTCGATGATGGGCCAGTACTCGGTCACGCGGATCACGGCGGTGGTGCCGAACGGGTCGATCAGCGCGGCCAGCGTCTTGTAGTCGAGGTCGCGCGCCAGGCCGGGGGCGACGATGTAGCCGATCAGCATGACCACGCTGGAGATGTAGACCGGCAGCATGCGCCGCGTCAGCGCGGCCAGGATGAAGAACACGGCGCCGAAGATGAAGATGTTGGGCAGGATGACGATCAGGTAGGGAATCAGGTAGCCGGCCGCGCCGGGCTGCCCCAGCCGCTCGGGATCGATGCCGGGGATGTAGCTGCCCAGCCAGGCGCCCAGCAGGATGCTGGTGAAGATGACGGCCAGCGTCAGGTAGGCGCCGAGGAAGCGGCCGAACATGTACTGGTGTTTCTTGATCGGCGCACTGAAGAAGAAGTGCTGCATGTCGTACTCGAAATCCTGCTGCACCGAGCGGCCCATCATGGCGGCGATCACCACCACGCCCAGCGAGCCGAGGAAGCTGGTGGTGAACATCAGTGAGCGCGGCGAGTCGATCAGCTGGCTGCCGAAGGTGATCGAGGCGCCCTTGAAGAAGCCGCCGGCGGCCATCATCCACAGCAGCGACAGCGCCAGGAAGCCGGCGAAATACACCCAGGTGGACAGCAGCTTGAGGCGCTGTCGCGCTTCAAAGAGAGCGATGGCAAGCATGGTCGCCGCCTCAGTCGCAGGTGGCCGCGGCGCTGTGGCGGCCGGCGATGGTGGCGAAGTAGACATCCTCGAGATCGCCGATGGCTTCTTCGAAGCCGTCGCCGGGATCGTTCTCGCTGTAGACATGGATCAGCGTGCGGCCCGACAGCAGGCGCGACGAGATGACCGGGTGGCGCAACTGGAACGACGGCAGGTCGCGCTTGTCGATGAAGCGGGCCCAGATCTTGTCGCTGACGTCGTGGATCAGCTCCTGGGTCGGGCCGCACAGCAGCAGGTGGCCCTTGTTGATGATGGCCATGTTGGCGCACAGGTCGGCCACGTCGCTGACGATGTGGGTCGACAGGATCACGGTCTTGTCTTCGCCGATGTCGGACAGCAGGTTGTGGAAGCGCACGCGTTCCTGCGGGTCGAGGCCGGCTGTCGGCTCGTCGACGATGATCAGCTTGGGATCGCCCAGCAGCGCCTGGGCGATGCCGAAGCGCTGGCGCATGCCGCCGGAAAAGCCGCCCAGGCGCTGGTTGCGCACGTCGAACAGATTGGTTTGCTGCAGCAGGCCGTCGACCACTTCGCGCCGGCGGTTGCGGTTGGACAGGCCCTTGAGGACGGCGAAATGGTCCAGCAGTTCGTAGGCGGTCACTTTCGGATAGACGCCAAAGTCCTGCGGCAGGTAGCCTAGCAGGCGGCGCACTTCGTCTTTTTCGTCGAGCACGTCGATGTCGTCCAGGAACACCGAGCCGGAATCGCATTCCTGCAGCGTGGCCAGCGTGCGCATCAGCGTGGACTTGCCGGCGCCGTTGGGGCCCAGCAGTCCGAACATCCCGGTGGGGATGGTGAGCGAGATATTGTCCAGCGCCACGACGCCATTGCCGTAGGTTTTAGACAAGTTGCTGATGCGTAATTCCATACTTACTCCTGAAGGATCGCCTGTGTCCGGCCGGTATTTCCCCACGGCCAGTCACTTTTCACATGATGGCATTGTATTGAAATTGCCTTGTAGATGGGGCGCCATTGCGATGGGCGGCGAAAACCGCGCGCCAGAGTGCAAAATCGGGGGAATGGGCGGGGGCCGCTTTTTAGTAGTTGAATAGACAACTTGTTCAATTCCTAAATAAAACCTGCTCGCGGTTGAACCACCAGCGGCACAGGGCCAGCAGCGCGCCGGCGGTCACCGTGGTGGACAGCAGGATCACCCAGAACATGCTGTAGTCCATGGTGCCTTTGACAAGTTCCTTCATCGCCAGCGATACATTGGTCAGCGGCACCATGGCCCATTTCCAGTCCAGTTCCACGCCGGGCAGCAGCGCCACCAAGGTCGGCAGGATGGTGACGATGATCAGCGGCGAGATCAGTCCGGCCGCTTCCTTGTAGCTTTTGGCGTAGACCGAGATCGACAGCAGGATGGCGGCGAAGATGGCGGCGGTCGGCACCAGCATCAGCGCCACCATGGCCAGGTCGAGCACGCCGATGGCGCGCACCATCTGCACCAGGTCGCCGCCTATCATCGGGCCGAAGAAGAACAGCAGCACGCCCATGCTGCCTATCATCAGCAGCGCCGAAGTCAGGCCGATGGTGAACAGCATGAGGAACTTGGCCAGCACGATGGCGCTGCGCGGGACCGGCGCCAGCAGCAGGGTTTCCAGCGTGCCGCGCTCCTTCTCGCCGGCGCCGGTGTCGATCGCCGGATACATGGCCGACATCAGGCACACCATCAGCAGGATGTAGGGCAGCATGCCGCCTATCATCGCGCCCATCTGCTCGCGCTTGTCGGCGGTGGAATGGTCTTCCAGCGTGATCGGGTCGAGCGCGAAGCGCAGTTGCTCCTTGTTGAGGTTGAGCGCGGACAGCGCCTGCTCGCGCAGCACGCGGTTCTGGCCGCCGATCACCGACATCACGCGCTTGCGCGTCAGGTCGACGGTGACGGCGCTGTTGTAGTGCAGCGCGATGACGCCCTGCTGGTGGTTGGACAGCGTCCGCTCGAAGCCGGCAGGAATGACCAGCGCGAACTTGATGCGGTCGTCGCCGATCGCGGCCTTGATGTCGTCCGGGCCGGCCAGCGGCACTTCGCGGAAGCCCTTTTCCTTGGCGAAGCGCTCGACCAGCCGGGGCGCGTTTTCCTTGCCGAAGATCGAGTACGTCATCTCGGCCTGGCTGGCGTGCTTGAACATGCTCGACGACAGGAAGCCGAAGCCGGTGAAGATCAGCGGCATCGCGAACACCGGGATGAATACGGTGAAGAAGAAGGTCTTGCGGTCGCGCGCCAGTTCCAGCAGCTCCTTCAGGTAGATGGTCCACATGGTTCAGGTTTCCCGGTTGATGACGTCGACAAACGCGTCGTACAGGTCGGCGCTGCCGCCGAGGTGGCGCAGCTCGTCGACCGTGCCGTGGAAGGCGGTCTTGCCGTGGTTGATGATGCAGACGCGGTCGCACAGCTTTTCCACTTCGTGCAGGTGATGGGTGGAGAAGATCAGCGGCACGCGCAGCGCCTTGTAGCTGGCGATGAAGTCGAGCAGGATCTTGGCCGACATCACGTCCAGGCCGGTGGTCGGCTCGTCGAGGATGACGATTTGTGGTTCATGCACCACGGTGCGGGCGATCGAGCACTTCTGTTTCATGCCGGTCGACAGCTGGTCGGCGCGCTTGTTGCCGAACTCGTGCATCTGCAGCAGGTCGAACAGTTCGTCGCAGCGGCGCTTCAGGTGCTGCGGGTCCATGCCGTGCAGGCGGCCGAAGTATTCGACGTTTTCGCGCGCGGTCAGGCGGCCGTACAGGCCGGTGCTGCCGGACAGGAAGCCGATGTGCTGGCGCGCCACCAGCGGATCGTGCAGCAGGTCGACGCCGTTGGCGTGTATGCTGCCGGCATCGGGTTTCAGCGCCGTGGACAGCAGGCGCAGGGTCGTGGTCTTGCCGGCGCCATTGGGGCCGAGCAGGCCCAGCACCTCTCCCGGCGCGCAGCGGAAGCTGACGTCGCGCACCGCATGGAACCAGCCGTCGTGGTCGCGCGGATCGCGCGCCTGCGCGGGCTTGCCGCCACGAGACGGCAGGCGAAAGCGTTTGGCCAGGCCACTTACCTCGATCATTCAGCTGCACCTCATTAAAAAGATTTCAAGAGTAGCATGTAAAAATTCTCATACGCAAGCAACCAGCTGATTCAATGTCTTGCTATAGTCGTATTCGGGAGAACAGCAAAAAATGAACCCTCAATTGCAGGAAAAAATTCTGGCGGTCACCCATTGCGGCGTGGACCGCAGCGAGTCCACCGGCTTCTTCCGCGTGGCGCTGGGCCTATATTACCTGTCCGGCCTGATGACCAAGGAAACGCTGGACTTTCCCAAGCTGGACCGGAAGTTCAACCAGTTCATTTATCACACCATCGGCAAGGGCCACAGCATCACCAGCATCCTGCAATACATGAGCGGCGAGAAGGTGGTGAAGGTGGTCGAGTCCAAGCGCTTCCTGAAGGCGTTTTCCGAGCATTGCACCGAAGTGCCGGTCGAGAACATCCCCTTCCTGCTGGGCCTGAACCTGAGCGTGGCCAAGGATATTTCCAAAATCGACGTGCGCGGCCCGGTGGCCGACTACATCGAGCGGCAGCGCCAGCTGCGCGAAGAGGCCGACGCAAACTAGGGCGGCGGCCTTTATAATGAGTGTTTTGAACTATCCAGGTTTGCTCATGGCCGCACATCATCACTCTCCGCTTGACCGTTTCATCACCGGCGTCGACAAGGCGCTGCGCGTGGTTGCAGGCGTTGCCTCGGCGTCGAGGCCGACGCCGGCGCTGCACGCGGCCGATGGCGAGCTGAGCGAGGCCGAGCAGCGCCATAGCGCCGGGCTGATGCGGGTCAACCACGTGGGCGAAGTGTGCGCGCAAGCCTTGTACAACGCGCAGGCGCGCTTTGCCCGCACCGATGCGATCCGCCAGCAGTTCGAGCATTCGAGCCGCGAAGAGGAGGACCACCTGGCGTGGACCGCGCAGCGCCTGGCCGAGCTGAATTCGCATACCAGCGTGCTGAATCCGCTGTTCTATGCGGGCGCGTACGCGCTGGGCACGGCAGCGGCCGTGCTGGGCGATGCGCGCAGCCTCGGCTTTGTGGTGGAGACGGAACGCCAGGTCGAGGCGCATTTGGAAAGCCACCTGGACAAGCTGCCGCCGCAGGACGCCAAGTCGCGCGCGATTGTCGATCAGATGCGGATAGATGAGATCGCGCACGGCGCCGCAGCGCAGCAACTGGGCGCCGCGCAGACGCCGGCCCCGGTGCAGGCGGTGATGGCGGTGATGGGCAAGGTGATGACCAGCACCGCCTACTACATTTAAGCTACATCAATAATTTCAAACGAGTGGGTGATCTCGGCGGTCTTGGCCAGCATGATGGATGCGGAGCAGTACTTGTCGTGCGACAGCGTGATCGCGCGCTCCACGGCCTCCGGCTTCAAGTCCTTGCCGGTCACGGTGAAGTGGAAGTTGATCTTGGTGAACACCTTCGGATCGGTGTCGGCGCGGTCGGCCTTCAAGGTGCACTCGCAGCCGCGGATGTCGGCGCGGCCCTTCTTCAAAATCAGCACCACGTCATAGGCCGTGCAGCCGCCGGTGCCGAGCAGGACCATTTCCATCGGGCGCGGCGCCAGGTTGTGGCCGCCGCCTTCCGGCGCGCCATCCATGTTGACCATGTGGCCGGAACCGGTCTGGGCCAAAAAACTCATGCCCGACGGGCCATTCCAGCTGACTTTGCATTCCATCGTACTCTCCATTGGATATCGTTGCGCATATTGTAAAGGACTCCGACGGGAGTGGCTTGCATGAGGATTTTTCTCTTGCTGCGCCGCCGCATAGACCTGATAATTTCTTGACATACATCAAGGAGCGTTTCGATGACTCAGGACCTCAAATACCTTTGCTCTTACGGTGAACTGACTGTGCCGGGCACCACGCCCACCGGTCCGCTGGCCGACGATTTCACGCTGAATTCCCCGGTTGGCGTGCATGCCGATAGTTACGGCCGGCTCTGGGTGTGCGACACCGGCAACAGCCGCCTGCTGGTGTTTTCCGCCGACCTGTCGACCTTGCTGCACGTGATCGAAGGCCCCGGCGAGGCAACGCCGGACGCGCCGCGCCTGCTGATGCCCTTCCATGTGTGTCCGCATCCCACCTATCAAATCATGTTTTGCACCGACATGGGGCATGGCCGCGTGGTCGCCTTCGCTTACGACGAGCACGAGGTTTGGTTCGATTCCGCCTTCGGCGAGGGCGACAAGGATTACCTGCCGCTGTCCGATCCCAACGGCGTCACCGTGGTGCGCGAACGCGACGGCTTCGACTACATCTATGTCTGCGACGAGTTCTTCCACACGGCCGACGACCTGGCCAGCCGCGTGGTCAAGTTCACGCTGAAGGGCGAGTACGTCAGCCAGTTCCGCCACGTCGGCGGTCCGGGCGTCACGCACGAGCTGTTGTGGCCGCAAGGCATCGCCAGCGACAGCAACGGCAACCTGTACATCGCCAACACCGGCCATTACGAAATCCTGAAGATCAGCACCGACTGGCCCATCGTCGACGAGGTGGTGCAGGCGCCGCACGACACGGTGATGCTGCACCAGCACGGCAAGCCTACCGGCATCGGCAAGTTCAACGTGATGCGCTCGGTGTGCGTGATCGGCGACCGCGTGTTCGTGCCGGGCCATATCGAGAACGCCATCGCCATCTACAACCTGGAAGGCGAGCAGGTCACCGTGGTCAGCGGCCTGCTGCCGTTGTGGAACCACTCGATCGAGCCGGTGCATTCGGTCTCCGATTTCGTCTACGGCGCGCTGGAGGACGTGGTGTTTGTCGGGCCGTACCAGATCTGCGCGGCGGACGGCGAGCCGGACGTGTATTTCATCAGCGAGCCGTTCGCGTCCAGCGTCATCAAGGTGCGCATCCCGCGCATCAAGGGCGAGGAGGATGCGCTGCTGATCGAATCGGTCGGCCACCGGCGCGACGACCAGAACCGCCTGCGCGAGACCTCGCAGTTCAACTGCATGACGTCGGTGATCGGCTTCAAGCGCGAGCGCCGCACCGTGCCGCGCGAGGCGGTCGCCGGCAGCTGGTTCGACCAGTGGGCCAGCGCCACCACGAGTGTTTACAAGTATTGGTACGACCAGTTCCTGACCGCCACCGGCATCGATCCGCTGGCGCGCATGGTCGGCACCTCGCTGAACATCGATTCCGGCAACTGGTGCATGAAGACATTCAATACGGAGAGCGATCCCTACCATCAACTGCAGGACATGATGCGCGGCTTCTTCGTGCCGGGCGACCTGGCGATGGACGTGTATTACCCGCACACGCCGCCGCTGGGGCAGATCTGCCCCGGCACGCCCATTGTCTTCGTCACCAACTTCAATATGTGCACGGTGGCCATGTACCAGTTCAACCCGGCCGGCTACCTGATCAACTACGGCGTGCCGTTCGGCCGCGCGGGCATAGGCGGCGAGGGCACCTTGAAGGCGCCGCAGGGCATCGCCGTCAACAGCCGGGGCGAGATCTATATCGCCGATTCGCTGAACAACCGCATCTCGATGTGGCAGATCCAGCCGACCGGCTATGTCGCCTTCCGCAAGAACTTCCGTTGGGAGTCGGACGAGGACTTCACGCCGTGCGACATCGCCATCGACGACCAGGACCGGCTGTTCGTCTGCGACCAGTTCAACAACTGCGTGCGCGTGTTCGACCGGGAAGGCAACAGCCTGTGGAGCTACGGCACTCTCGGCTATTGCGACGATGTCAATGTCGACTACGAAAAATTCATGCTGCCGGCCAGCGTCTGCATCGACGGCGACCGCCTCATCGTCAACGACCTGGTCAACCGGGCGCTGAAGGTGTTCCGCATCGGCGAAAAAACGCTGACCTACGAGACCGGTATTTCCGTGTTCAAGAAATACCCGGACGCCGGCGGCGTGTGGATGCCGTACTTCATCTACGCCGACAAGGGCCGCCTGTACGTGCCGGACACGACTTTCAATGTGGTCAATGTTTTCCGCTATGGCGCAGCGGAAGCGGCTTCCGAGCCAATTGCGGCTTGACTCGGGTGGTGGTTTCCGCTTATACTTGTCGGCTTTCCGTTCGCTCAGGAAAGTAAATAAGAAGGCCGAGTCCGCTGAAGCAAGAGGCGGAACCACCATTTGAGCGTGTTTTATTATTTAGGAAGTCAACATGAAAACTTTTTCCGCTAAGGGCCATGAAGTCCAGCGCGATTGGTTCGTGATTGACGCGACGGACAAAGTCCTCGGACGTGTTGCCAGCGAAGTGGCACTCCGACTGCGCGGCAAACACAAGCCAGAATTTACTCCTCACGTCGATACCGGCGATTTCATCGTCATCATCAACGCAGGCAAACTGCGCGTGACCGGCACCAAAGCAACCGAGAAGACCTACTACCGTCACTCGGGCTACCCAGGTGGCATCTATGAGACCAACTTCCTGAAAATGCAACAGCGTTTCCCAGGCCGTGCTCTGGAAAAAGCCGTCAAGGGCATGCTGCCGAAGGGCCCACTGGGCTACGCAATGATCAAGAAGCTGAAAGTGTACGCTGAAGGTTCGCACCCGCACGCTGCTCAGCAACCTAAAGCACTCGAAATCTAAGGAACTGACATGATCGGTAACTACAATTACGGCACCGGCCGTCGCAAGAGTGCAGTAGCTCGTGTGTTTATCAAAGTTGGCACTGGCCAAATCATCGTTAACGGCAAGCCAGCGGCTGAGTACTTCTCCCGCGAAACCGGCCTGATGGTTATTCGTCAACCACTGGAACTGACCGGCAACGTCGAGCGTTTTGACATCAAAGTCAACGTGCACGGCGGCGGCGAGTCCGGCCAGGCAGGTGCTGTGCGTCATGGCATCACCCGCGCCCTGATCGACTACGATGCAGCGCTGAAGGGCGATCTGGCACGCGCCGGCTTCGTTACCCGCGATGCACGTGAAGTTGAGCGTAAAAAAGTTGGTCTGCGCAAAGCACGTCGCGCAAAGCAATTCTCGAAGCGTTAATTTTTACGCTGTGGTGCGCCGCTTGCGGCACATCCTCGAAAAAGCCGCCGGCCTTGTGCCGGGCGGCTTTTTTGCTATTGGGTATGGGTTTTTCAGACGTAATACGCCTGTAGCCTATGGCTGATAAAATGGCAGTCATTTCTCCACGCATTACCTCATTCAAGGAAAGAACATGATCAAAGTTGGCATCGTCGGCGGCACCGGATACACCGGAGTGGAATTGCTGCGACTGTTGGCAGTCCACCCTGATGTGCAGCTGACGGCAATTACGTCGCGCAAGGAAGATGGCTTGCCGGTTGCCGATATGTTCCCTTCGCTGCGCGGCCGCGTGAACATCGCCTTCTCGTCGCCGGACAAGGCCGACCTGAGCAAGTGCGACGTGGTGTTCTTCGCCACGCCGCACGGCGTGGCCATGGCGCAGGCGCCCGAGCTGCTGAAGGCCGGCGTCAAGGTGATCGACCTGGCGGCGGATTTCCGCATCAAGGACAAGGCCGTCTTTGAAAAATGGTACAAGATCGACCACACCTGCCCGGATCTGCTGGAAGAAGCCGCCTACGGCCTGGCTGAACTGAACCGCGACGCCATCAAGCGCGCGCGCCTGGTTGCCAATCCGGGTTGCTACCCGACCACCATGCAGCTGGGCTACTATCCGCTGCTGAAAGCCGGCCTGATCGACGCTGGCGCGCTGATCGCCGACTGCAAGTCCGGCGTGTCCGGCGCCGGCCGCAAGGCCGAGATCGGCACGCTGTTCTCCGAATCCAGCGACAACTTCAAGGCTTACGGCGTGGCCGGCCACCGCCACACGCCGGAAACCTCGGCCCAGCTGCAGAAGTTCACGTCCGACCAGGTCGGCCTGGTCTTCACGCCGCACCTGGTGCCGATGATACGCGGCATGCACTCGACCCTGTACGGCCGCCTGACCAAGGATGTGAGCAACGAACAGCTGCAAGCCTTGTTCGAAGAGCAATACAAGGACTCGCCGTTCGTCGACGTGATGCCTTTCGGTTCGCATCCGGAAACCCGTTCCACGCGCGGTTCCAACATGCTGCGCCTGGCGTTGCATCGTCCGGACAACGGCAACACCGTCATCGTGCTGGTGGTGCAGGACAACCTGGTCAAGGGCGCTTCCGGCCAGGCCGTGCAATGCATGAATTTGATGTTTGGCCTGGAAGAGACAACCGGCCTGATGCAGATCGCGCTGCTGCCGTAAATCAAAGTGTGGCCTGAAGGGGATAGTAGATTAAGGATTTCCGCCCAACTTTGTAATCAGAAAGCCACACATGACCGATATGGACAGCCTGATCGGCGCCACCATCCGCGTAGACGGTAATCTGTTGTTTCGCGGCGGCATGCGCATCGATGGCAAGGTATTCGGCAACGTGGTTGCCGAGGCCGGCCATGCCAGCTACCTGGTGATTGGCGAGAACGCCCGGATCGAGGGCGAGGTGCGCTGCGACCATCTGGTGGTCAATGGCGAGATCAAGGGCAGCGTAATCAGCACCGCCTTGCTTGAAATCCAGCCCAAAGCCCGCATCATTGGGGATGTATGCTACAAAGTTTTGGAAATGCACGGCGGCGCACAGGTGCTGGGGCAATTGACCCATCGCGACAGTTCCGGCGTGGAACCCCTTTTGGTGGTCTCCGGAGCATAATTTACGCCAAGGGTCTATAATGGGCCAAATGTTTTCACGTAGGAGTCTGAAATGAATGCTGTCGCCGAATCGCTAGATGTAATCCCGTCGCCTATCATCTTCACCGATAGCGCGGCCGAAAAGGTCGCCCAACTGATCGAGGAAGAGGGTAATCCAGACCTGAAACTGCGCGTATTCGTGCAGGGTGGCGGCTGCTCCGGCTTCCAGTACGGCTTCACGTTTGACGAAATCGTCAACGAAGACGACACCACCATGGTCAAGAACGGCGTTCAGCTGTTGATCGATTCGATGAGCTACCAGTACCTGGTCGGCGCGGAAATCGACTACAAGGACGACCTGGAAGGCGCGCAATTCGTGATCAAGAATCCAACCGCGACCTCGACCTGCGGCTGCGGCTCGTCGTTCTCGGTATAAGTTTCACTCCGCTCAACGCGGACGCCACGGCGGACAACTTCGGTTGCTCCGCCGTTGTTTTTTCAGCGGGGGTATAGCGCGCCCAGCACGCGGTCGCCGCTGGCGCCCGTTACGCTCGGCAAATTGCCCGCCAGCCGCTCGCTGAAGCGGTATCCCAGCCAGGCGAACGCCAGCGCCTCCACGCGGTTGGGCGCCACGCCCAGCGCCTGGGTCGACGCCACCAGCACCTGCTTGCCCAGCACGGTGCCCAATTCGCTCATCAGCACGCCGTTGTAGGCGCCGCCACCGCAGACATAGACCGCGTCCGCGCCGCCGCCGTAGGCCCGTATCGCCTGCGCCAGCGTCAGCGCGGTCAGCCTGGTCAGCGTGAATTGCACATCTTCCGGCGCGGCGGTCGGGAACGCCGCCAGCTGCCCATCCAGCCAGTCGGCGTGGAACAGGTCGCGCCCGGTGCTCTTGGGGGCCGGCACGGCGAAATACGGCTCCGCCAGCATGCTCGCCAGCAATCCCGGGATTTCCTTGCCGCTGGCCGCCCAGGCGCCATCCTGATCGTATTCCTTGCCCTGGTGGCGGCCTATCCAGGCATCCATCAGCACGTTGCCGGGGCCGGTGTCGAAACCGGTCACGTGGCCGTCGGCCAGCACGCTGATATTCGAGATGCCGCCGATGTTGGCGACCACCCGCGTCTGCCCGGCCTTGCCGAACAAGGCTTGGTGAAAGGCGGGCACCAGCGGCGCGCCCTGGCCGCCGGCGGCGATGTCGCGGCTGCGGAAGTCGGCAATCACGTCGATGCCGCACAGCTCGGCCAGCAGGGCGGGGTTGTTGGTCTGGCGCGTGAAGCCCAGCTCGGGGCGATGGCGGATGGTCTGGCCATGGACCGCCACCGCGCGCACATCCTTGGGTTGCAGCCTGGCTTCGGCCAGCAATGCCTGCACACAATCGGCGTAGAACCGCGCCAGCTGGTTGGCGGCCAATGCCTCGCGCTCGATCTCGTTGGGGCCGGCCGCCTGCAGCGCCATCAGGTCGGCGCGCAACGCGGGAGGGAAGGGGATGTAGGCCGCGCCCAGCGTGCTGATGGCGTCGCCGTCAAATTGCGCCAGTGCGCCGTCCACGCCGTCCAGGCTGGTGCCGGACATTAAACCGATATACAACGCCATCGCAGCCCCCATTGTTCAAAAACGTATTTTGCCTGAGCTTGCGTGCGTTGTCGCACGGAAGAAGCGAACCCGGCGGCGCATCATCATAAAAAACAGGCCGCCGAAGCGACCTGTCTTGATAAGTCTTACGTTGCGTTTATTTCGCCGCGACGCGTGTGCCGCCGGAGCCGCCCGGTTGCAGCAGCGCGAAGCGGTGCGACATGTCCGAAGCGTAGGCTTTGAAGCGCGACATTTCCGCCGCTGTCAACGGGGCCTGGGCTTGCACGTTCATGGTGCTTGGGTCCCTGGCTTCGCCGCCGACGCGGAACTCGTAGTGCAGGTGCGCGCCGGTCGACCAGCCGGTGGTGCCGACGTAGCCGATCACGTCACCCTGGCTGACCTTGCTGCCTTTTTTGATGCCAGGCGCGAAGCGGCTCATGTGTGCGTAGGCGGTGGTGTAATTGGCCCAGTGCTTGATCATGACGAAATTGCCGTAGCCGTTCTGGGTGCCGGCGAAATCGATGACGCCGTCGCCCGAAGCGCGGATCGGCGTGCCGGTCGGTGCAGGGAAATCGATGCCTTTGTGGGCTTTCCACTGGCCGGAAATCGGATGCACGCGCATCGCGAAGCCAGAAGAGATACGAGAGAATTCAACCGGGGATTTGAGGAAGGCTTTCTTGAGGGCTTTGCCGTCGAAGCTGTAGTAGCCGCCGCCCTGCTTGCTTTGTGGATCTTCGAACCAGACCGACTGATACGTCGTGCCCTTGTTGGTGAACTCGCCGGCCAGGATGCGGCCCGCTCGCACAAACTCGCCATCCTGCCAGAACGTTTCGTACACCACATTAAAATGGTCGCCCCGTTTCAGGTCGCCGCGGAAGTCGATGCTGGTCGAGAACATCTCGACGATCTGCTTGACGATAGAGTCCGGCAGCTTGGTGCCGTCTTCGCTCGAATCGGTTGCCGCATACAAGGTCGAGCTGATGGTGCGCGCGTGCATTTCCACGCGGCGTTCCAGCTTGGCCGCTTCTTCCTCGGCGACAAAGTTGTCGCCCTTGCGGCTGATCTTGATGTTCTTGACCGGATTGTCCTTGCCGTCAACGACCACCGCGCGCAGCCATTGCAGGTTGCCTTCGTCGTCGGTCTGCGCCTGGACGCGCTTGCCCGTCTTCAGCTGCATGACGCCTTTCGCGACTTTATCTTTTTTGATAAAGTTCTCGGCCGCCTCATCGTCCACACCCAAACGATTCAGCAATGCGGCCAGCGTATCGCCGGCGCGGATCTTTTCTTCGTGGACGAAATGTTCGTTGGAGGATTGCTGTTCCAGCGCGCTGATTTGCGAGCTGAGGTCTGGCAGCGCCACCGATTCCTGCACCGACTTGACTGGCAAATCGGAAGCATCCGGGGCGAGCGGAGCTACGCCGGCCGCACCAAACGCACATACTGCAAGAAACAATGCAGACGCGCTGACGATGCGCGCCTTGCGCGTAGAACCTAGCAGATTGAACAAGCGTGAGCTCGTGAATTTATGTATTTGGTTCATGCAATCAGTTAAAATTTGCCGCTTGAACTATTCAGGAACGTTTTATTTCTTCTAATTATTGTTTAAGTTCGTTTTCGTACGGCAAGATTGATGGATCGAGGATTATATCAAACTCCTGAGGCTGCCTACCTTTTTCTGAAAAATACCGCAAAAAATTATGACTACCACTGTTTCGACACCGCCGGCCCCCTCTAAAGCATTGCCGCTGACCGACAGCGTCCTGGAGGCTCTCGCCATCACCAAACGCGGTGTCGACGAGTTGCTGATTGAAAGCGAGTTCGCCCAGAAACTGGCGCGCTCCGAACAAAGCGGCGTACCGCTGCGCATCAAGCTGGGCCTGGATCCTACCGCACCCGACCTGCACCTTGGCCACACCGTTGTATTGAACAAGATGCGCCAGCTGCAAGACCTGGGCCACCAGGTGATTTTCCTGATCGGCGATTTCACCTCCATGATCGGCGATCCGTCCGGCCGCAACGCCACCCGTCCGCCGCTGACGCGCGAGCAGGTCGAGCAAAACGCCATGACCTATTTCAAGCAAGCCTCGCTGGTGCTGGATCCGGCCAGGACCGAAATCCGCTACAACTCCGAGTGGTGCGACCCGCTG
Organism: Duganella sp. Dugasp56; assembly: GCF_047304105.1. Classification (NCBI taxonomy): domain Bacteria; kingdom Pseudomonadati; phylum Pseudomonadota; class Betaproteobacteria; order Burkholderiales; family Oxalobacteraceae; genus Duganella; species Duganella sp. Dugasp56. Next base: position 14,490 of record NZ_JBGLYQ010000065.1, on the reverse strand, counting down.
GGCGCGCGCGGCCTGATCAAGCTGGCCTCGCACTACACCGTGGCGCGCATGATGGAACGCGACGATTTCAGCAAACGCTTCAAGAATGGGACACCGATTGCCGTCCATGAGTTCCTCTATCCGTTGATGCAAGGCTACGATTCGGTCGCTTTGAAGGCAGACCTTGAGCTAGGTGGAACAGACCAGAAATTTAACTTGCTTGTTGGCCGCGAGCTGCAGAAGGATTATGACCAGGAGCCACAGTGCATTTTGACGATGCCGCTGCTGGAAGGCCTGGACGGCGTCGACAAGATGTCCAAGTCGAAGAACAATTACATCGGCATCACCGAACCGGCCAACACCATGTTCGCCAAGATCATGAGCATTTCCGACGTGATGATGTGGAAGTATTACGAGCTGCTGTCGTTCCGCTCGATCGCCGACCTGGCCGCGCTGAAGGCGACCGTGGACGGCGGCGCCAATCCGCGCGACGCCAAGGTGGCGCTGGCGCAGGAAATCGTCGCCCGCTTCCACTCGCAGGCCGCCGCCGAAGAGGCGCTGAACGATTTCGTCAACCGCTCCAAGGGCGGCATCCCGGACGACGTGGCGGAAATCGCGCTGCCGGGCGCGCCGGCCGGCATCCAGCAACTGCTGAAGTCGGCGGGCCTGTGCGCGTCGGTGTCCGAGGCCGGCCGCATGATAGACCAGGGCGGCGTGCGCATCGACGGCACCGTGATCAGCGACAAGGCGGTCAAGATCGAGGCCGGCACCTTTGTGCTGCAAGTGGGCAAGCGCAAGTTCGCGCGCGTGACGCTGACCGCATGATAGGGCTGTTGCAGCGCGTCAGCAGCGCCAGCGTGGTGGTCGACGGCGCCACCGTCGGCGCCATCGACGCCGGTTTGATGGTGCTGGTATGCGCCGAGCGCAACGACACCGAGAGGGAGGCCGATGCCTTGCTGACCAAGCTGCTGGGCTACCGGGTGTTTGCGGACAAGGCCGGCAAGATGAACCGCAGCGTCACCGACGTGGCCGGCGGCTTGCTGCTGGTGCCGCAGTTCACGCTGGCGGCCGATACCAAGTCGGGTACGCGTCCGTCGTTCACGCCGGCCGCCGCGCCGGCCGACGGCCTGCGCCTGTTCAATTATTTTGTCGAACAGGCGCGGCTGAAGCATGCGGTGGTGCAAACCGGCCAATTTGGCGCGGACATGAAAGTCTCGCTGACCAACGACGGCCCGGTGACGTTTTGGCTGCAAACTAACGCTAAATAAATAGCGGGGAGACGGACATGAAACTTTCCAGCGACAGTTTTCGCAATGGCGACACCATTCCCGCGGACTACGCCTTCGCCGCGCTGGATGCGGGCGGGCAGGTCGGTTTGTCCGCCAACCGCAATCCCCACCTGGCCTGGCGCGATGTGCCGGCAGGCACGGAATCGCTGGTCCTGCTGTGCATAGACGGCGACGCGCCGCAGGATGCCAGCAACGTCAACCGCGCCGATTGCACGCTGGCCGCCGGCTTGCCGCGCGGCGACTTCTTCCACTGGAGCGTGATCGATATCCCGGCCAGCCTGTCGTCCATTGCCGAAGGCGCCATGGCGGACGGCGTGACCGCGCGCGGCAAGCCGGGGCCGGAATTCGTATTGGACGGCGTGCGGCTGCGCCAGGGCATCAACGACTACAGCGGATGGTTTTCGGCCGACCCGGCGATGGCCGGCGACTATTACGGGTATGATGGCCCCTGTCCGCCGTTTAACGATGAGCGTGTGCACCACTATGTTTTCCGCATCTATGCGCTGGACGTTCCGCGGCTGGAGCTGGAAGGGCGCTTTACCTGCATCGACGTGCTCAACGCCATACACGGCCATATCATCGACGAAGCCCAGCTGATCGGCAGCTACACCCTGAATCCGGTACTGTCCGCGCTGGCGCGGCGGTCGAGAAAAAAGACTGCATGAAGAACACCACCATTTTGCTGATCCGCCATGGCGAGACGGCCTGGAACGCCGTGCGCCGCCTGCAGGGCCATACCGACATCCCGCTCAATGAAGAAGGCGAACGCCAGGCCGAGGCGCTGGCGCAGGCATTGGCAGGCGAGCAGCTCGACGTGCTGGTGTCCAGCGACCTGCAGCGGGCGATGCAAACCGCGCAGGCCGCGGCCGGCCACTACGACGGCCTGAGCCTGCAAACCGATCCGCAGTTGCGCGAGCGCTGCTACGGCGTGTTCGAAGGCATGCTGTACGCCGACATCGAACGCGAATATCCGGCCGAGTACGCATTGTGGCAAGCCCGCGATATCGATGCCGTGATGCCGCCGGGCGCGCGCGAGGCGGAAAGCTTTCGCCAGTTCTACCAGCGCTCCACCGCCGGCATCGCCGGCTGGGCGGCGCGCCATCCGGGCCGCACCATCGCCATCGTCGCCCACGGCGGCGTGCTGGAGTGCGCCTACCGCGAAGCCGTCGGCATGTCGCTGGACAGCCCGCGCGACTTCCAGGTCAAGAACGCCAGCATCAACCGCTTCAGCTGGGCGGACGGCAAATTGTCGCTCGACAGCTGGGGCGAAGTCGAACACCTGAGCCTGGCTGCCCTGGACGATATAGTCTGACGACCGCGCTGAAAATTTACGCACGGAAATAGTCACTCATAACGGCAAGGCTGCACATTTGCCGGATTCATAAAAAATAGTGCTTATTATTTGAGCAGCCCTTCGGTTAAAATAGAGGGTTCCTTCTTCCCGTTCAGGTATCGCCAGTGCAAATCGGCCCTCATTTACTGCGCAACAACGTTTTCGTCGCCCCCATGGCTGGCGTCACGGATCGTCCATTCCGCCAGCTGTGCAAACAGCTGGGAGCGGGCTATGCGGTGTCGGAAATGGCGGCCTCGAACCCGCGCTTGTGGGCGACCGAGAAAAGCTCGCGCCGTACCGACCATACCGGCGAGATGGAGCCGAAAGCGGTGCAGATCGCCGGCGCCGACCCGCAGGACCTGGCCGATTGCGCCCGTTTCAACGTCGAACGCGGCGCCCAGATCATCGATATCAACATGGGCTGCCCGGTCAAGAAAGTGTGCAACGCCTGGTGCGGTTCGGCGCTGCTGCAGGACGAAGCGCTGGTCAGGCAAATCCTCGATGCGGTGGTGGGCGCTGTCGACGTTCCCGTCACGCTGAAATTCCGCACCGGCTGGAATCGATCCCATAAAAACGCGCTGAACATCGCGCGCATCGCGGAAGACGCCGGCATCGCCATGCTGACGCTGCACGGCCGCACCCGCGCCGACGGCTACACCGGCGACGCCGAGTACGACACCATCGCGGCGGTCAAGCGCTCGGTGGCCATTCCGGTGGTGGCCAACGGCGACATCACGTCGCCGGAAAAAGCCAAGTTTGTCCTGGACTACACGGGCGCCGACGCCGTCATGGTCGGCCGCGCCGCGCAAGGCCGGCCGTGGATCTTCCGCGAGATCGACCATTACCTGCGCACCGGCACCCATCTGCCGGCGCCGTACGTCGACGAGGTGCGCGCGTTGATGGACGAACACCTGCGCGCCCACTACGCCTTTTACGGCGACTACCTGGGCGTGCGCACCGCACGCAAGCACATCGGCTGGTACGTGCGCGACCTTGCCGGCGGCGAGGAATTCCGTCAGAAAATGAACCTGCTGGAATCCACTGAAGAACAGCTGATTGCCGTTGATCAATTTTTCGAATCCCAGTGGAGTCACGGCGAGCGGTTACAATACCGCCTCGCGGAAGAACTGCAAGCCGCCTGAGACGGTGTAGAGAGCACTAAAAAAGTCAGATCAAAAGGGTAAGCGCCAGGGTCACAAGCCCCGGGTTGATTTACCAGCGTCAACAGATTTAATGAGCGAACGACATAAAATGAGCAAAGAAAGTATCCAGGAAGTAGTCCAGAAGAGCCTTGAAGATTACTTCAACGACCTGGGCGAGCAGCAGGCATCGAACATCTACGACATGGTCGTGCTGACCGTCGAAAAGCCGATACTGGAAGTAGTCATGACGCGTGCCGACGGCAACCAGTCGCACGCCGCGCAGATGCTGGGCATCAACCGCAACACGCTGCGCAAAAAACTGCAAGAACACGGCCTGCTGTAAACAGCGCGCGTTTTTCCGGCATGAGCGGCTGGGGACGGCCGCTGTTGGCCGGCCTCGACATACAGAATATTCAACCACCTAGCCTCTCATAGCCATGATTAAACAAGCTCTCATCTCCGTATCCGACAAAACCGGTGTGCTGGACTTCGCCCGCGCGCTGTCCGCCATGGGCGTCAACATCCTGTCGACCGGCGGCACCGCCAAACTGCTGGCCGACAACGGCGTGGCAGTGACCGAAGTTGCCGACTACACCGGTTTCCCGGAGATGCTGGATGGCCGCGTCAAGACGCTGCATCCGAAGGTTCATGGCGGCATCCTGGCCCGCCGCGACTTCCCCGAGCACGTGGCCAAGCTGGAAGAGCACAACATTCCGACCATCGACATGGTCGTGGTCAACCTGTACCCGTTCCAGGCCACCGTCGCCAAGGACACCTGCACGCTGGAAGACGCGATCGAGAACATCGACATCGGCGGCCCGGCCATGCTGCGTTCCGCCGCCAAGAACCACAAGGACGTGGTTGTCATCTGCGACCCGTCGGACTACGGCGTGGTGCTGGCGGAAATGAAGACCACCGACAACGCCCCCGGCTACGTCAGCTACGACACCCGCTTCACGCTGGCCACCAAGGTCTACGCGCACACCGCGCAGTACGACGGCGCCATCGCCAACTACCTGACCAGCCTGGACGCCACCCGCGCCCACGCCAGCCGCAACGCCTATCCGAAAACGCTGAACGTGGCGTTTGAAAAAGTGCAGGACATGCGCTACGGCGAGAACCCGCACCAGTCGGCCGCGTTCTACCGCGACATCGTCAAGACCGAAGGCGCGCTGGCCAACTACAAACAGCTGCAGGGGAAGGAACTGTCGTTCAACAACATCGCCGATGCCGATGCCGCGTGGGAATGCGTGAAGAGCATGGGCGGCTTCGACCACAGCGCCGCCTGCGTGATCGTCAAGCACGCCAATCCTTGCGGCGTGGCGCTGGGCGCCAATGCCGTCGAGGCCTACAAGCGCGCGCTGCAGACCGACCCGACCTCGGCTTTTGGCGGCATCATCGCCTTCAACGTGGAAGTGGACGCGGCTGCCGCGACCGAACTGGCCAAGCTGTTCGTCGAAGTGCTGATCGCGCCGACGTTCTCGGCTGAAGCCAAGCAGATCCTGTCGGCCAAGCAGAACGTGCGCTTGCTGGAAATCCCGCTGGGCAACGGCGTCAATGCCATGGACTTCAAGCGCGTCGGCGGCGGTTTGCTGGTGCAGTCGGCCGATTCCAAGAACGTGCTGATCGCCGATTTGAAAGTGGTGTCCAAGCTGCAGCCTACGCCGCAGCAGCTGCAGGATCTGATGTTCGCCTGGCGCGTGGCCAAGTACGTCAAGTCCAACGCGATCGTCTTCTGCGGCAACAACATGACCCTGGGCGTGGGGGCCGGCCAGATGAGCCGTATCGACTCGGCCCGCATCGCCTCGATCAAGGCGCAGAACGCCGGCCTGTCGCTGGCCGGTTCGGTGGTGGCGTCGGACGCCTTCTTCCCGTTCCGCGACGGCCTGGACGTGGTGGTGGACGCCGGCGCGACCTGCGTGATCCATCCGGGCGGCTCGATGCGCGACCAGGAAGTGATCGACGCGGCCGACGAGCGCGGCGTGGTGATGCTCTACACCGGCACCCGTCACTTCCGCCACTAATCGGTCGCTGCAAAACGGCCGCAGCTTCGTTGCGCCGTCTCGCCGTGCATTCGCACTGTCTTCGACGTCGCGCCTCGCTGCGCCCATTTTGCAGCAACCTCACTATTCAGAAGCCCGCAAGCTTGCGGGCTTTTTCTTTACTGCATACAATCCATCAATGATTATTCTCGGCATCGACCCTGGCTTGCGCACGACCGGCTTTGGCGTCATCCACAAGCAGGGTGCGAAGCTGCGCTACATCGCCTCCGGCACCATCAAGAGCGGCGAGGGCGACCTGCCGGCGCGGCTGAAGGTGATCCTGGACGGCGTGGCCGAAGTGGCCCGGCTCTACAACCCCGACTGCTCGGCCATCGAGCAGGTGTTCGTCAACGTCAATCCGCAGTCGACCCTGCTGCTGGGCCAGGCGCGTGGCGCGGCGATCTGCGCGCTGGTGTCGGCGCAGCTGAGCGTGGCCGAATATTCGCCGACCCAGGTCAAGCAGGCGGTGGTGGGCACCGGCCGCGCGGTCAAGGCGCAGGTGCAGGACATGGTGGCGCGGCTCCTGTCGCTGCCCGGCCTGCCCGGCACCGACGCCGCCGACGCGCTGGGCATCGCCATCTGCCACGCCCACAGCCGCGAAACGCTGACTCTGATCGCCGGCGCCGGCAAGGGCACGACGACGGCCGCCCGCGGTCCGCTGGCTGGCTTGCGCATGAAAAACGGCCGCCTGGTCGGTTAATCCCTCTTTTTTATAGGCTACAACACGATGATCGGTCGTCTCTCCGGTACTTTGCTTGAAAAAAATCCGCCGCAACTGCTGGTGGACTGCGGTGGCGTCGGCTATGAAGTCGATGTGCCGATGAGCACTTTCTACAACCTGCCCGGCGTGGGCGAAAAAGTGGTGCTGTTCACGCACCAGGCAATCCGCGAGGACGCGCATCTGCTGTTCGGCTTCGGCAACGCCGAGGAGCGCGCCGTGTTCCGCCAGCTGATCAAGATCACCGGCGTCGGCGCGCGCACCGCGCTGTCGATCCTGTCGGGCATGTCGATCTCCGACCTGGCGCAGGCGGTGACGTTGCAGGAGTCGGGCCGCCTGATCAAGGTGCCCGGCATCGGCAAGAAGACCGCCGAGCGCCTGCTGCTGGAACTGAAGGGCAAGCTGGGCGCGGACATCGGCGCCGGCGGCGGCCATGCCGTGCCGGACTCGCAATCTGATATCCTGAACGCGCTGCTGGCGCTGGGCTACTCCGACAAGGAAGCCCTGCTGGCGCTGAAGACCGTGCCCGCCGGCAGCGGCGTGTCGGACGGCATCAAGCAAGCGCTGAAAGCGCTATCCAAGGGTTAATTGATACAACATGAGCATCCAGACCGACAGCTTCACCGAACAGCGCATCATCGACGCGGCGCCGTCGTCGCCGAATGAGGAGGCGATCGAGCGCGCCTTGCGCCCCAAGCATCTCGATGAATATGTCGGGCAGTCCAAGATCCGCGACCAGCTGGAAATCTTCATTGCCGCCGCCCGCAACCGCAAGGAAGCGCTCGACCACACGCTGTTGTTCGGCCCGCCGGGCCTGGGCAAGACCACGCTGGCCAACATCATCGCGCGCGAGATGGGCGTCAACCTGCGCCAGACTTCCGGCCCGGTGCTGGAGCGTCCGGGCGACCTGGCCGCCATCCTGACCAACCTGGAAGCGAACGACGTCCTGTTCATCGACGAAATCCACCGCCTGTCGCCGGTGGTCGAGGAGATCCTGTACCCGGCGCTGGAAGACTACCAGATCGACATCATGATCGGCGAAGGCCCGGCGGCCCGTTCCGTCAAGCTGGACCTGCAGCCGTTCACGCTGGTGGGCGCCACCACGCGCGCCGGCATGCTGACCAATCCGCTGCGCGACCGCTTCGGCATCGTCGCCCGGCTGGAGTTCTACAACACCGAGGAACTGACCAAGATCGTCACCCGCAGCGCCGCGCTGCTGAAGGCCAACATCGCCCCGGACGGCGCGGTGGAAATCGCCCGCCGCGCGCGCGGCACGCCGCGTATCGCCAACCGCCTGCTGCGCCGCGTGCGCGACTACGCCGAAGTCAAGAGCAACGGCGACATCACCAAGGCCACCGCCGACGCCGCGCTGGTCATGCTCGACGTCGACACCGTCGGCTTCGACGTTATGGACCGCAAGCTGCTCGAAGCGGTGCTGTTCAAGTTCGGCGGCGGCCCGGTCGGCATCGGCAACCTGGCGGCCGCCATCGGCGAGGCTGCCGACACCATCGAGGACGTGCTGGAACCCTATTTGATCCAACAAGGCTTTTTGCAGCGCACGCCGCGCGGCCGCGTCGCCACGCCGGCCGCGTACAAGCACTTCGGCGTCGCCGCGCCGCGCACCAATCCCAACGGCGAACTGTGGGACCTGTGATGCAGATCTGGGTCGACGCAGACGCCTGTCCGGCGGTCATCAAGGACATCCTCTACCGCGTGGCGGACCGCACGCAGATGCAGGTCACGCTGGTGGCCAACCAGCTGCTGCGGGTGCCGCCGTCGCGCTTCATCCGTTCGGTGCAGGTGCCGTCCGGCGCCGACGTGGCGGACCAGGAAATCGTGCGCCTGCTGGCGCCGGGCGACCTGGTCGTCACCGGCGACATCCCGCTGGCGTCGGACGTGCTGAAGAAGGGCGGCTATGCGCTCAACCCGCGCGGCGAGTTCTACACCAACGACAACATCGCGCAGATGCTGACGATGCGCGCCTTCATGGACGAACTGCGTGGCAGCGGCGTCGACACCGGCGGTCCGGCCGCCTTCAGCCAGGGCGACCGCCAGGCCTTCGCCAACAGCCTGGACCGTCACATCAGCAAGATCCAGCGAGAGGCCGCCAGCCGTGGATGAATTGCGTGCCATCTCGACCTTTATCCGCGCCGCCGAACTGGGCAGCTTCAACAAGGTGGCAGAGGCGCAGGGCACCACGCCGCAGGCCGTCAGCAAGACCATCCGCCAGTTCGAGCAGCACCTGGGCGTTCGGCTGTTCCACCGCACCACGCGCAACAGTTCGCTGACCGAGGAAGGCCAGCGGCTGCTGGAATCGATCAAGCCCAGCCTGGACGGCGTGGTCGGCGCGCTCAACCGTGCCCGCAGCGCCGCCCGCGACGACGAGGGCGTCATCCGCATCGCCACCTCCGGCTCGATGGGCCGCAAGATGCTGATGCCGCTGCTGGCCGAGTTCCAGCAGACTTATCCGCTGGTCCAGTTCGACCTGCTGCAGGAAGACGGCTTCGCCGACCTGGTCGGCGACCGCATCGACGTCGGTTTCCGCGGCGGCAATCCGCCCGATGCGCAGGTGGTCAGCCGCCGTCTGTTCCCGGTGCAGCAGATTGTCTGCGCCACGCCGGCCTACCTGGCCGAGCACGGCGTCCCGCGCACGCTGGACGATTTGCAGGCGCATCGCTGCACCGGCTACCGCCAGCCGGGCAGCGGCCGGCCGATGGCGTGGGAATTCGAGATCGACGGCGGCACGGTATTCCACCATGTGCAGGCCGTCCTGCTGAGCAACGACCCCGAGACGGAAATGCACGCGGTGCTGGCCGGCATGGGCATCGGCCAGATCGACAGCATCAACGGCGCCGCCGCCATCCGCGATGGCCGCCTGAGGCCGCTGCTGGTGGACCAGGTCAGCGAGCGCATGGGCCTGTACCTGTATTTCGCCCAGCGCGCCGACATGCCCGGCCGCGTGCGCCGCTTCATCGACTTCGCCGTCGAGCGGCTGCGCGGCAGCGAGCTGTTCCACCTGTCGCCTGAAGAGCTGCGCCGACATGCCGCATAAACTTTAAGTTGTCACTGTAGCGGCGATTTTCGACTACTCTGGTTGTGGTCGTGTGCCTATAGTTCACCTGTCGCCGGCGCTTCCGGCACCTAACCTACAGGAGAACTACCATGACCCAATTATCCAACCGTGTTGCCGTCATCACCGGCGCCTCCAGCGGCATCGGCCGCGCCACCGCCAAGCTTCTGGCCGCATGGGGCGCCAAGGTCGCCGTGCTGGCGCGCCGTGGCGACATGCTCGAACAACTGGTCGCCGAGATCAAGGCGGCGGGCGGCACCGCGCTGGCACTGACGGTCGACGTGACCGACCAGGCATCGGTGGAAGCCGCCGCCGCGACGGTCGAGCAAACCTGGGGCCCGGCCAACCTGGTCTTCAACAACGCCGGCGTGATGCTGCCGGCGTCGATCGAGGAGCGCGAGACCGGTCCGTGGGAACACCAGATCGACCTCAACGTCACCGGCGCGATGCGCGTGATCTCGGCCTTCGTGCCGCAACTGGTCAGGTCGGCCGAAGCCGGCGCCACGGCCGACCTGATCAACACGTCGTCGATAGCCGCGCAAAACATCTACCCTTACTTCGCCGTCTACAGCGCGACCAAGGCTTACGTCAGCCACCTGACGCGCCACCTGCGCGCCGAACTCGGTCCTAAGAACGTCCGCGTGTCGGTGGTCGAGCCGGGCTGTACCGAGACCGAGCTGCAGGGCCACTTCAAGTTCCCGGGCGCCATCGCATGGCTGGAAGGCGCCAAGCAAACCATCACCTTCCTGAAGCCGGAAGACGTGGCCGAAGTGGTCGGCTTCCTGGCCACCCAGCCCAAGCATGTGAACCTGCAGCAGGTCGTCGTCATGCCGACCAACCAAGCCAGCTAAGCCGGCAAAGCGCTATCCGTGCCGCATTGCAGCATGGATAGCGCTTTACAACCTTTCTTTAACATGAGATGTTAGCGCTATCTTTTTTGCGGAGAATCTCATGAGAAAACTGCTGTTCGGGCTGTGCGCATGGCTATTGGCGACGGTCCCCGCTTACGCGGATAACCAGTACAAGCTGCTGGTGCTGGCGATGCCCGGCAAGTATCACTACGAGTACATTCCGATCGCGCGCGACAGCCTGGAGACGCTGGCCAAGCTGCATGCCTTCGAGCTGACCTACACCAACAAGCCGGAAGTGTTCGACGGCGACCTGAGCCAGTACGCCGCCATCATGTTCCTCAACACGCCGGGCGAGGAACTGAGCGAGCCGCGCCGCAAGAAATTCGAGGACTACATGCGCAACGGCGGCAACGCCATGCTGGTGCACCGCGCGCTGATCATTCCGCCGAATACCTGGCCGTGGTTTGAAAAACTGATCGGCCGCCGCGTGGGCAACCACCCGATGCTGCAGACCGGCGTGGCCGAGGTGGTAGACAGGAAATTCCCGGCGACCTACGGCTTGCCGTCGCGCTGGGTCTGGAGCGATGAATGGTATGTGTTCGACAATCCGTATGACATCAAGATCCATCCGGTGCTGAATGTCGACGAAAGCACCTACGATCCGACCAAGATCTGGCCGGGCCAGGTGACGCACGGCATGGGCAAGGATCACCCTGTCGCGTGGTACCACACATACGAAAAGGGCCGCGTGTTCATCACTTCGTTGGGACACAACGGAGAGATGTACCGCGACCCGCAATACCTGGGACACCTGATGGGCGGCATCTACTGGACCGCCACAGGCAAGGGCATCCAGCAGTAGCCGCCTCCCGGCTTATTTTTTGACCGTGCGCGTGCCGACCACCTCGACCGTCACGCGGCGGTTTTTGGCGCGGCCTTCAGCCGTCTTGTTGTCGGCCATCGGCTGGGTCTCGCCCTTGCCTTCGGTGTAGATGCGCGCGGCGTCCATGCCTTTGGATACCAGATAGGCCTTGACCGCTTCGGCGCGGCGCAGCGACAGTTTCTGGTTGTAGTCGTCCGAGCCCACCGAGTCGGTATGGCCGACGGTGACCATCACTTCGGTGTTCATGCCTTGCAGCTTGAGCAGCAGATCGTCCAGCGCGGCCTTGCCGTCCGGCTTGACCGCCGACTTGTCGAAATCAAACAGCGCTTCGGCGGCGAACGAGACTTTTTCCGATGTCGGCTCCGGTGCTTTTGGCGGCGGCGGAGGCGGGGCCGGCGCTACCACCGGCGGCGGCGCTGGTTCCGCAGCCGGCGGCGGCACATAGACCGGCGCGCTGTGCGCAGGTCGGCCCAGCTTGTAGACCAGGCTGACCGACAGCAGGTCGACGTCGCCGCGATTGCCGACGGCGTCGTTGACGCGATAACGTTCCATCTCGCCGCGCACGGCCAGGGCTTCGCTCAGCTTGTACTCCAGGCCCAGGCCGGCCTTCGCGTTGAGCTTGCGCTCGCTATGATCGGGACCGGTCACCGCCATCAGGCGGTTGCCGGTGAAGTGGGTGCTGGTCTTGGCGTAGTTCATGCCGACCCGGCCCAACAGCGACAGCCGTTCGGTGAACGGAAACTGTCCCAGCAAGTCCAGGTTGGCGCCCTTGAAGCCGGCCTCGCCGTTGAACACGCCGTTGCCGGACGTGGTCGAGTTGAAGCTGAATTTACCCAGGTCGAAGTAGCCCAGTTCCACCGCCAGGTAGCGGTTCAGCTGCTTGCCGACGAACAGCTTGTAGCCGGTGTCGCGCTCATCCTTGCTGAACGCCGTGACCGTGGCGCCGTTGGCTTTCAGGCTGTCCGTCAGGCGCTGCTCGTCGATGGTGGCGCGCGAGCGGCCGACGCCTGCGCCCAAGTACCAGGCGCTGTTGGCCCATTCCGGATTGACAAAGGGCTCTTCCGCTTGCGCGAGCTGGATGGTGAGCATGGCGCAGGCGAGCGCGCTCAGGGTTCCGATTTTTTTTGCGATGGTCATGATGATGTCCCGATAGATGAGCGTTTATTTGGCGATCTGGTTGTTGCGCAGCGTGACGGCGGCGGCGGTCAGCACACGGCCGTTGAGCAGCGTGGTGTTGTCGCCCACCGTGATCGCAGCCGACTGGCCGAGGATCGTGCCTTTGAAGGCGCCGTTGGCGCCCAGGGTGGTCGGACCAACCGGCACCCAGCTCACATCGCCTGCGGTGGCGCCGTTGCTCAGGGCGACGATCGCGTTGGCGGTCGAGTTGAGCGTCAGCGCGGTGCGGAAGATGTAGACGCCGGGACCGTTCAGCGTCAGCGTGCCGGTGATGTTGATGGCGCCAGCGTAGCAGTAGACGCCAGGTGCCAGGGTCAGGCCGCCGAGGTCGATGTCGCCGGCAAAGCTGACGTCGCAGGTGCGGCCGCTTGCGTTGCTGATGGCGGTTTGCAGATCGGCCATGGCGCCGGACAGGATGGCGCCGGACTTGTAGTTGGTGTAGCCGGCGGCCAGCGTCGGGTCGGTGGTTTGCGACGGCGCGCCGACGTTGCCGGTAATCAGCGTGGTGCCGCCGGAGTTGTTGGTCAGCGAGGTGCCTGCCAGTACGGCGAAATTGGCGGCGCTACCCAGCGGTACCGACAGCGAGACTGGCGGCGTTGGAGGCGCGACGGCGGTAACGGTCAGCGCGGCGCTGCCCGATTTGGTGCCGACGGTGGCGGTGATGGTGGCGGTGCCGGCAGCGACGCCGGTGGCGACGCCGGTGGAGGCCACGGTGCCGATCGACGGGCTGTTCGAGGTCCATGCGGCGGAACTGGTGACAAACGCGGTGGTGTTATCCGAATAGGTCGCGGTGGCGACGAATTGCTGCAGGCCGCCGGCCACGACGGTGGAGGTCAGTGGCGTAACGGCGATGCTGGACAGCGTCACTGCAGGCACGGTGACGGTGGTGGCCGCGTTCTTGCCGCTGGTGGTGGCGGTGATGACCGAGCTGCCCGATGCGGCGCCGGTGACCAGGCCGCCGGTGCTGACGGTGGCGCTGCCAGGCGTTGCCGACGCGAAGCTCGAGCTGGCGGTCAGATCCTGGGTGGAGGCATCCGAATAGGTGCCGATGACGGCCAGCTGGCGCGTGGCGCCGATCTGCACGGTCGGGTTTTGCGGTGTCACGGCGATGCTGGTCAGCGCTACGCCAGGCACGGTGATGGTGGTGGCCGCGCTCTTGCCGCCGCTGGTGGCGGTGACCACCGAGGTGCCGAGGGCGGCGCCGGTGACCAGGCCGCCGTTGCTGACGGTGGCGCTGGCTGGCGTTGCCGACACGAAGGTCGAGCTGCCGGTCAGGTCCTTGGTGGTGGCGTCGGAATAGGTGCCGAGGACGGTCAGTTGACGGCTGGCGGCAATCTGCACGGTCGGGTTTTGCGGCGCGACGGCGATCGACATCAGCACGGCCGGCGTGACGGTCAGCGTGGCCGACGCGGTCTTGCCGCCGTAGGCTGCGCTGATGACGGCGGTGCCAGGGGTGACACCGGTGGCCAGTCCGGTAGCGCCGCCGATGGTGGCGACGGCCGGGGTGGCCGAGGTCCAGGTGGCGGTCACCGGCTGTGTGGAGCCGTCGCTCAAGGTTGCGCTGGCGCTGAACTGCTGGGTGGCGCCGAGGGCGATGCTAGGGGCCAAGGGCGTGACGGCCAGCGAAACCAGCGTCGCGCCGGGCACGCCGAGGATAGGATCGCGCCCCTGGTCGCCGCCGCCGCAGCCTGCCAGCAAGGTGGCGGCGAGGAAGCCGACGGAATAGAACAGTGTCTTGGTGTATCTCTGCAGGACATTCATGATGTTTCCTTTTGTACTGAAATCAGTGGACCAACTAGCCGCCTTCGCTGTTGGCGAAAGGCAAGTGGTTCACGATGTCATGCCCGCCGGCGCCGGTATGTGCGCTTGCGCGCATAGCGCTTTAAGGCTGGGAAACTTTGTGGAAAATAAACATCAGAGGAGTTCGGCGGGGGGGGGGCCGGGCGGGGGGGGGGGGGGGGGGGGGGGGGGGGGGGGGGGGGGGGGGCCCCCGGCGGGGGGCGCCCC
>NZ_JBGLYQ010000064.1:0-36041 GCF_047304105.1 Duganella sp. Dugasp56 | reverse complement strand
CCCCCCCCCCCCCCCCCCCCCCCCCCCCCCCTCTTTTTTTTTTAATTTACCGCCCCCCCCCCTTTATAACAAAAGTTCTTCTGGCGGCCTGTGTTTTTTTTTTATATTTCACTTTTTGGCCCCGGGGGGCTGGCCCCCACGCCGCGCTCGCGCGCGGCGTCAGTATGCTGCGGCCGGCGACCTGCAGCAGGATGCGGGCGCTGGTCTTCAGCATCAGGCCCTGGTGCCGCAGCAGGCCGTAAGGGACGCCTGTCGATATCACCGTCATTCAAGCGCCTTGATCACCGCCGCCAGCAAGGCCTGCGGCGCATATTGCAGGCGGGACGGCGTCAATCCAAGGCGCACCACCACCAGTTCCTTCGACGGCACGACGGCGATGCTCTGTCCATCATGTCCTTCGAGCCAGTACGTATCGGCGGGAAGCTTGAACGACAGGTCCGGGTCCTGGCCTTCCGGCGTCGGTCCGGACGGGCCCCATCGCCACAGATGCCCCTGCCCATATTGTCCGCCCGATGCGGGCGCCACCTGCCGCATACCTTCGACGAAACCTTCCGGCAGCAGGCGCTTGCCCTGCCAGACGCCGTCCTGCAGCAGGAACTGGCCGAAGCGCGCCCAGTCCTGCGTGCTCGCGTACATATAGCTGGAGCCCACCACGTTGCCGCGCGCGTCGGCTTCCATCACCGCGCTGCTCATGCCCAGCGGCTCGAACAGACGTTCGCGCGGCAGCGACAGCACGGCGGCCGACGTGGCTACGTGGCCTGGCCCTGCGGCCGCGCGCTGCCAGATGCGCGACAACAGCACCGTGGTGCCGCTGGAATAATTGAAGGTGCTGCCGGGCGCCTGGACCAGCGGCTGGCTGGCGGCGTAGGCAGCCATGTCCGGTTCCAGGTACAGCATGCGCGTGACGTCGGAAACGTCGCCATAGCCTTCGTTGTATTGCAGGCCGCTGCTCATCGACATCAGCTGCGCCAGCGTGATTGCCGCGCGCGGATCGGCGGCGTCGGGCCAGAAGCCGCTTTGCTGCGGCTTGAGTTTGTCGTCGGCGAGCTGGATGCCGACCAGCGCCGCGCTGACGGTCTTGGTCATCGACCATCCCAGCAGCGGCGTGGCGGCGGTAAAGCCGGCGCCGTAGCGCTGCGCGATCAGGCGGCCCTTGTAGATCACCGCCAGGCCGCGCATGCCGGGACCGGCCAATGCGGCCTGGTCCAGCAAGGCTTGCACGGCGGGCGCCGTTTCCGGCTGCGAGCCGGTCGGCCAGGCGACGTTGGGCGAGGGCGCCCAGATCTTCAGCGGCGAGAACTGGTACTGCGTCGCCTGGGCGACGTCGCCGTCCGGCACCACGGCGCAGCCGGTGCCGGGACGGTACACCGCCAACCCTTTGCCGACAAAGCCCAGCAGGTCGGCGTGCACCAGCTTGCGCTCCCGGTCGACGCTGATCTCGAGCAGCTTCAGGATCGGATGGCCGGGCGCTTGCACGTCGTCGGCCAGCACGGCCTGGGCGTCGCGGCCGGCCAGGAACACATTCGAGCACACCATCTTGGCGCCATAGCTGGCGCCGACCCGCAACAGCTCGGGCGGACGCACCCACAGTGTCAGCACACCCCCTGCGATCAGCGCCAGGGCGCTTGTCCCGGCGATTTTAAGTTTTCGGCCCACGCTATTCTTTACACTCACATGCTGGCCCGGAATTCTACCGCGACCTGGCGCGGCGGCGTGAGGCACGCGTACGGCGCGCCATATTGCTCGGTCTGGCCGCCCAGCGTCTGGATGTAGCGTTTGTCGAACACGTTATTGACCAGCAGCGCCACGCCATAGCGTCCGCTCTCGCTGTCCCACGCCAGCCGCGCATCGAACTTGGTGGTGGCTACGCCGGTCTGCAGCTTGGCGGTGCTCAGGCAGCTCAATTTGGCGGTGTCGCTATTGCAGCGGGTCGCGCTCGAACGCGTGCCCTGGAAATTGAGACTGCCGCGGCCGCCCGCCGCTTCCCAGTTCAGGTTCACGCCGGCCATCGCCGTCAGGCGCGGCGTGCCGACCGGCTGGCCCCCCAGGTCCAGGCTGACGTTGCCGGCGGCGTCCAGCCGCTGGTAGCGGGTGTAGGTCTGGTCGATGTACTCCATGCCGCCGAACACGGTCACGCGCGGCGTGATGCGCATGCGGCCGTCGAGATCGAGGCCCTGCGCCTTCTGGTCGCTGCTGACGACGTTATAGGTCGGCAGCGAGCCGACGCTGTACAGCTGGACGTCCTGCAGGTTCTTGAACTTGTAGGCGAACAGGGACGCGTTGACGGTGGCCTTCAGCGCCGGCAGCGACATCTTCACGCCGGCTTCGAAGTTGATCATCTTCTCAGGCTCGAAGCTCGGGTCGCGGCCGATGGCGGTGGGCGAGGCGGGATTCGGCGGCGTGAAGATATTGAAGCCGCCGGCCTGGTAGCCGCGCGCGATGGAGGTGAACAGCAGCGTGTCCTTGTCCAGCTTATGGTCCAGCACCAGGCGCGGGCTGAAGTCGGTCCAGTCCTTGCTGCGCGTGACCGGCGACGACGCCAGTTGCGCCGCCGTGCCGAAGATGACGTTGGACGGGAACGAGGCCGCGTTCAGCCCGGCCAGCGGGCCGAAGCTGTTGAGGAAGTTATCCAGTTGCGGCGACACGCGGCCCGGCACGTACCAGGTCATCTGCTTCTTGTCCTGCGTGTAGCGCAGGCCGGCGGTCAGGTTGGTAGCAGCCGTCAAATGCCAGATCGTGTCGCCGTAGATCGAGGCGGACTTGGTCTTGACGTCGCTGTAGTGTGTCTCGTCCCAGCTGAACGTGGTGCTGGGGCTGACGCCGGGCAGACCGGCTGCGGCCAGGCCGCCGAACAGCATGGCGAAGTTCGGATCGCCGCCGCCGAACTGGCTCAGCGTGTCCAGCGTGCCGGTGCTGACGTAGGCGCCGGCATCCTGATGCTCGTTGTTGTGATAGAAGCTCAGGCCCGCGATCCAGTCCAGCTTATCGGTCTTGCCCGACAGTTTGAACTCCTGCTGGAAGCTGTGCGCCCGCTTGGCGTCCAGCGTCGTCAGTTGCAGGTCCTGCCGCGCGCCGCCGTCGTTGTCGGTCAGGTTGTGGGTGGCGAAGCGGCGATAGGCGCTGGTCGAGCTGAAGGTCATGCCGGCCAGCGGCGCTTCGACGCGCAGCGTGGCGCCGTCGAACTTGCGGCCTTCGCTGCCTTGCTGGTCGTTGGCCAGCGGCGCATCGAACGGATTGACGAAGTTGGCGGTGTAGGCGGCGTTGTAAACACCGGTGTAGCCGCCCAGTGGCAGCGACGGATCCTTGATCACGCCGAACGCGGGGCGGCCGTACTGCTCCATGTTCTCGTGCTCCCATGAGAACACCAGTTTTGCGTCGCCGCCGAAGTCCTTGCGCAGCGACAGGCGGGTGGCCCAGTCCTTGTCACCGCCGGACTTCTTGCCGGTGGCGGTGTTGTCTGCCCAGCCTTCGCTGCCGGAGCGCACCGCGACCAGGCGCGCGGCCAGCGTGTCGGAGATCGGCAGATTCATCATCACGTCGGCGTTGGCGCGGCCGAACTTGCCCAGCTTGATGTGGCCCGCCGCATCCAGATCCTTGCCCGGCTCATTGGTGGTGATGGCGATGGCGCCGGCCGCGCTGTTGCGGCCGAACAGCGTGC
The DNA here is from genome assembly GCF_047304105.1 of Duganella sp. Dugasp56. Lineage (NCBI taxonomy): Bacteria > Pseudomonadati > Pseudomonadota > Betaproteobacteria > Burkholderiales > Oxalobacteraceae > Duganella > Duganella sp. Dugasp56. Next base: position 32,383 of record NZ_JBGLYQ010000064.1, on the reverse strand, counting down.
CTTGCGGCCCCTTCACCACCTCGATGCGCTGGATGTCGATGAAGTTCATCAGCGCGCCGCCGGTCTTGCCGGTGTAGACGCCGTCGACGTAGATGCCGACCGGCGAATCGGTGGCGATGCCGAAATCGGCGGCGTTCACGCCGCGTATGCCGAAGCCGGGCTGGGTCGGTTCGATGGCGTCGACCACCAGGCCGGGCACGTAGCCGTTCAGGTCCGCCAGGTCCTTGGCGCCGATGTTGTCGATGTCCTTGGCGGTCAACACCTGCATGGTCATCGGCACGTCCTGCACGAACTGCTTGCGCGACTGCGCGGTGACGACCACCGACTGGATTTCATCCGCAGCCCAAACCGGCGGCACCGGCACGAAGAACGCGGCCGCCAGGCTGGCGGAGATGATAGTACGCACAGGTTTAATCATGTCGTCTCCATTCGTATGTTTTTTGTATTCAGATCCAACCAGACCACTGCAACCAGCATGACAGTCAATATGCTCGCCCTGAGGGCCAGCGGCGCGTCGAAACCGAACCATTGCGGCAGCAACGCGAAGGCCATTCCCATCGCCAGCGCGCGCGCCTGCTCCAGGCGCAAGGCGAACCGGCGTCCTTCCAGCAGCGCGCCGAGGCTCAGCGTGGCGCCGACAATGACGGCCGCATACAGCGCCAGCTGCGGCGTGGGCAGCAAAGGGCCGACGGCGATCAGGTGCGACACGCACGGCACCAGCAGCGCGAACTGCAGCATCGCGTAGATGCCAGCGCCCGGCGGCGTGGCGGGACGGTAGGTCTCGAATTGGCTGCCGTCGAAATGGCCCAGCGGCTGGCCGGTCCAGCCGCCGGGCGGTCCGAACCACACATGCAGCCTGGCGCGCCAGCCGCGCACGCTGCGCGTCGCTTGCCACAGGTCGGCGTAGTAGTGCAGGTTGGCCCAGGCTGGATTGAGGCTGCGCAGCGGCGTGCGCACGCCGTAGACGATGCGTTCGTCCTCGCGCTCGTCGGCGTAGGTGCCGAACAAGCGGTCGAACAGGATCAGGATGCCGCCGTAGTTGCGGTCGATGCAGTAGTCGTTCTGGCCGTGGTGCACGCGGTGGTTGGACGGCGTGACGAACACGCGGTCCAGCCAGCCGAGGCGGCCGACCAATTCGGTATGCACCCAGTACTGGTACAGCAGGTCGATCATGGCGACGCCGGCGAACACCAGCGGCGGCACGCCGGCCAGCGCCATCGGCAGGTAGAAGATCCAGCCGAGCAGCCAGCCGCTCGAGGTCTGCCGCAGCGCGGTCGACAGGTTGTAGTACTCGGACGAGTGGTGCACCACGTGCGCGGCCCACAGCACGCCGACCTCGTGGCCCATGCGGTGCAGCCAGTAGTAGCAGAAATCGTAGGCCAGCAGGGCGCCCAGCCACACCCACACGCTGTTGGCGGGCAGCGACGCGAGGCGCCAGTAGTCATGGACGGCGGTATAGATCCCGAGCAGCGCCAGCTTGACGAACAGGCCGACGACCTGGCTCGCCACGCCCAGGTGCAGGCTGGTGAGGGCGTCCACCGTGTCGTAAGTGGCGACGCCGCGGCGATGCGCCAGCCATGCCTCCAGCAGGATCGTCAGCATGAAAACGGGGATGGCGAATACGATGGGATTCACGTCGGGCCTGGATCGTTTAGGTCGAAACGATTATGCCTACAACCATGAAATATATACAAGAAAATCGTGGTAACACTGACGATTTTGAAACACTATCGGGTCAGAATGGTATTGATAGTTAATCCAGTTTTAGCCCGGATGCCCTGGCCTTGGCCACGGCGATGACGCCGGCCACGCAGCCCAGCAAGTGCGCCTGCCATGCGATGGCGACGTCCGGCGGCAGGTCGGACCAGCCCCGGGTCCAGCCTGCGGCTTCGGCGACGACCTTGGCCGGCAGCGCGACGGCCATCAGCATCAGCACCGCGCGTGCGCGGCCGTCGGCATCGCGCCACAGCGACAGGCCGGCCATCACCGTCAGCATCACGGCGATGCCGGATGCGCCGCGGTAGTAGTGCAGTTCCGGCGCCGCCAGCAGCAGTCCCAGCGCGATGCACGGCGCGCCGAACGCCAGCGCCTTGCCGACCGTGCGCAGGCCCAGGCGCTGCGCGGCGATCAGGCCGGCGATGGCGACCACCGCGCCGTCGAGCAGCAGGTGCTGCAGTGTGTAGTGGACCAGGTGGCAGGTCCAAAGCCGCCAGATGTCGCCCGCCAGCAGCGCCTGGCGGTCGAACTCCAGCAGCTCAGACGCGCCGGCGAAGTCCATGCGCGATCCAGGCCAGCATTGCGGCCAGCGCAAGGCTCAGCCAGCCGAGGGCGCCGCCGCCCTTGTAGCCTTCCTTGTTCTCGACCTTGTAGGCGGCGTCGTTCTTGATGCGGTCGCGGAAGCGATCGAGTTCGGCCTGCAGGTTGGGGACCAGCTGGTCGACGGCGGCGTTGTAGCTCTCGATCTGCGCGGCGCGCGCTTTCTCGCTGAAGCCGACCATGCTGGCGCCGCCCTTGACCCGGCTGGTGCCCGGCGCGCGGAACAGCAGCTTGCGGCTCTGGACGTCGAATACGGAGGCGTCCAGCATGGTCTGCACGTCGTACTGTTCGCCGTGGATCACGTAGGCACCGATGATGGTCCAGTACAGCAGCGACAGCGCGTTGCTGTCGCTGAACTGCACCTGGTCGTAGGAGAGCAGGGCCACCACCTCCACATCGAACATGCGGGCCACCTGTTCCAGGTTGGTGAAGCCGCCCTTGGCGCGCATGTACTGGGTCGGGATGATCTCGATCTTGCCGATGTAGGGATGCGCGGCGAACGAATCGCGCACGCGCTCCAGCAGCTTCATGCGCGCCGCTTCCGACAAGCCGCTGCCCCAGCCGGCGCCGGGCACGAAAGCGATGCCGACACGTACCGGAGGCCGCAGCCTCGTGACGGTCGGCGTCATGGTGGGCGCATCCCTGGCGTCGGGATACAAATAATCGACGATACTGCCGTTCTGCTTGACGCTGCGGCCGGGGCTCATGAAGGCGCAGCTGGACAGCAGGGCCGCCGCCAGGATGGTGATCAAACCTCGAATGACTCGCATGCTGCTCTCCGGGAAGGGGCTGATGCGGCGAATTGTAGGCAGGGTATATGTTTGTGCAGTGATCTTTTCGCAAAAGTGCATATGGCGCTATCGGCGGTGGCGTCGCATAATACCCTTGTCATTTAAAGAATGTCTTGTCTCTCTTATCTTGGGGATCGAATGCCTGGAAAGCGAATTCAGATTGCTGTTGTCGGTGGCGGAGCGAAAGCGGCCGCATTGGCGGCCAAGGCGTTTGCGCTGCGCAAAGCCAATGTCGCCAATATTCATATTACTGTGTTTGAAAAGACAGAGATAGGCGCGCATTGGACCGGTAAAAACGGATATACGGATGGAGAACAGCGTCTGTGCACTCCCGCGGAGCGCGATCTGGGCTACCCATATTTTTCAAACTATCACACGGGCTTCCAGGAAGGCGTTCACAAGATCGTTTACGACGAGTTCTCCTGGTCCAGCTACTTGTTGTCCGAGTCGCAGCAATTTAGCCGTTGGGTGGATGGCGGGCGCAAGCCACCCGAGCACCAGCAGTTTGCGCTTTATTTACGCTGGGCCTTGGATCGCTCCGAGGCGGAGGTGTTGAGGGCGGAGGTAGTGGGTCTATCTCCGCTTCACGCAAAATCGAAATGGCAAGTGTTGAAACTGGGAGAGGAAGGTAAATCGCAGCTCGCGTCCCGGCGGGAATTTGACGGTATCGTTATCAGCGGCCCCGGACCTGCGAGAAAAGTGCAGAAGGGCGGCCCGTCCACACGCATGTTTGACGGCGTGGACTTTTGGAGGCGGCGGGAAGAATTTAAAGGAGTTCTCTCCGATGTGCCGGTTGGCGGCGATGCTCCTGAGATCGCAATTATCGGCGCTGGCGGAACGGCCGCAGCCGTGCTCGCCTGGCTCGTCCGCAATGGCTATAAAGACTATCCCATTCACTTGATCGCGGGGCAGGCGGCGCTGTTTACCCGGGGCGACAGCGTTTTTGAGAACCGCTTGTTCAGCGAGCCGGAACTGTGGGGGAAGCTGTCTACCGATAGCCAGGATGCTTTCTTCAAGCGGCTGAACCGGGGTGTGGTATGGGGGACTGTGATGGATCAGGTGGCAACAGCCACTAATCTGAATTTTGTGGACGGCCGCGTGGAGAGCATTTCGCTGCATGCGGGAGCTGAGTTGCAGCTGGACGTGCACCAGAACAAAGAACCTTTCGCATTGCTGCGCCCTGCGGTGGTGATCGACGCCACGGGCTTTGACGAATGGTGGTTTTTGTCGCTGATAAAGGGATGTAAGAATAACGCAGACTTCAGGGAGGAATTGCTCGCGAAGATGGAGCCTGGCTTGCGGTTCAGCCGGCCCAAGTGGCCTTATCCTTCCCTGCACGCGCCCATGGTGTCCGGCAGGATAGGTCCCGGGTTCGGCAGTCTGATGGCGTTGGGCGGAATGTCGGATCGCATACTTCGCTCATATTTATAGGCTATAGGCTGGTTGAGAATCTGGCAAGGGTTGACATTGATTTTTGGCTGGCGTATACATATGTACATATGGATGGATCTTTAGGGCACTGCAATGGCTACTTCTAATCTGGTTTTACGTACGATATATATCAGTCCCGAGGTGGATGACGATCTCAGGATTGAAGCTTTCGATAATCGCACTAGTAAGAACGATTTGATTCGTAAATATCTGGAATTGGGCATGGAAGCTGCGAGACGCCAGAACCGCGAGAGAGGTGTCGCGGCCAAGCCGGCGGTGAAAGCAGTGGCCAAGCCTGCGCTCAAGAAGGCTGCGGCCAAGCCAGCGGCAAAGGCAGCACCAAAAGCGGCAGCCAAGCCTGTAACGAAGAAGGTGGCGGTTAAGGTTGCTGCCAAACCTGCGGCCAAAAAAACGGCCACCAAGCAGGCCTGAGTATTCAGCACCGGGCGGGCGCAGGTGCCTGCCCGATGCCGGCCTGGTTAGAAACTGGTCGAGATTCCAGCGTAAAGCGTGCGGCGAGCACCGTATTGCGGCGCGCCCACGCCTACGCCGGAACCGTCGCGCAGCAGGTAGGATTTGTCGAAGACGTTGACCAGCGCCAGGCGGCCTTCGATATTCCCCACGGCGGTATTCTTCCAGTTGTGCGTCAGGGACAGGTTGACGGTGGTGTAGTGCGGCAGGGTGCCGGAATTCGGCGCGCCGCCGTCCGGCGTCAGGCGCAGGCCGCTGCCGTACAGGAAATCGCCGCTCAGCTGCGTGTCGCCCAGATGGTAGTGGGCGCCGCCGGACACCGTGTAGGTCTGGTCGTGGTCGACGTAGATGTAGTGGTTGGCGATGTAGGCCAGTTCATCCGGCGCAAACAGCGACTGGCCGGAGATGATGTTCTGGCCCTTGGCCTGCTGCGTGGTCAGGTTGAGGAAGCCGCCCCAGTTGCTGCGGTTGTACACGGCCGACAGTTCCAATCCCTTGGCGTAGCCGCGGTCGTAGTTGAACGGCGACAGTATCAGCGCCTGGCCGAACTGGCCTTCGTCCAGCATGTTGCGGATCTTTTTATAGTAGGCATCCGCGGTCACGGTCAGCTGTTCGTTGAACTGGTGGCTCACGCCGACGTCGTAGTAATTGGTGCGCTCGGCCTTGACGTTGTCCGATACCGCCACTTCCGGCGCGTTGGTGGTGTTGGCGTATTTGTCGATGCTCGATTGCGCGGCCAGTTCCTGCGGTGGTGGCGTGAAGTAGCGCGAATAGCCGGCGTGCAGCGCCGTCCCCTTGGCCACCTGGTAAGCCAGGTTGACGCGCGGACTCCATTGCTGTTCGTCGACGAAGGCCGAGACCTTGTCGAAGCGCACGCCGTAGTTCAGCGTCAGCGGCGCGGCGATATGCCATTCGTCCTGCAGGTAGAAGCTGGACAGCTTGCCGGTCTTGCTGCTGTTGTCGATGATGGTGCGCGGATCGGTGCTGGCCTGCGCGCCGCTGCCGTCGGTGTCGAACACAGCCACCGAGTTGTCGCTGTGGGTGTTCTGGCGCGAGTAGGCCAGGCCGGCGCGCACGGTGTGGCTGTCGTTGAGCTTATAGCTGGTGTCGAACTGCAGGCCGCTCGATGAGTTGGAACGCAGCGTGTCCGAGGCGACGCCGTTGTAGACCAGGTCTCCCACCGGATCCGGCGTGTAGTGCAGTTCCGAATACTGGTGGAAGGCCGAGACCTGGTAATTCAGGTCGCCCACGCTTTTTTGCAGCGACAGCACGAGGAAGCGGTTCACTTCGCGCTGGCGCTCGTCCAGTTGCGACGAGGCCAGCTTGCTGGTGCCGGCGTCGGCGTCGCTCTGGCCGGTCAGCGAGAAGCCCGGCGCCTGGTCCGGATTGTTCGGAATCTGGAAGCGGCCGTTGTAGGTGCCGAACATCAGGCCCAGGCGGGTCTGGTCGTCGAGGAACCAGGACAGCGCGCCGAAGGATTTGCTTTGCTTGGTGCGGTCGTGCAGCGCGCTGCGGGTCGGCAGCGGGTTCTCGATGCCGAGCGCGTTCGACACGTAGCTGCCGGACAGGTAGTAGTTGAACGGGCCTTGCGTGCCGAAGAATTCCGCGCTTGGCTCGACATAGTCATGGCTGCCCACCAGCACGCCGATGCGGCCGCCCGGCTTGGTCGTGCCTTCCTTGGTCTGGATGTCGACGATGCCGGAAGTGCGCAGGCCGTACTGCGCCGGCAGCGCGCCGGTGACGAAGTCGATCTGCTGGACGAAGCGGGTGTCGATCGACTGGCCGAAGCCGGTGATACTTTCCGGCAGCTGCACGCCGTTCACGCGGTACTGCACGTTGGCGTGGTCGTCGCGCACGTGGATCGAGCCGGAGCCCTTGGAGTCCTGGCTCACGCCCGGCAGGCGCAGCAGCACTTCGTTGAACGGCGTGCTGTCGCCCTGGCCCAGCTGGTCGATCATGTGGCGGTCGATCGAATACACCGTGGTGCCGATGTTGGGCGACAGGTCGATGCGGGCGTTCTTCAAATGAGCGGCGGTGACTTCCACTTGCTGCATCGGGCTGCCGTCGGCGGTGGCTGCGGCGGCTGCGGTTGCGTCGTCGGCGACCGCGTGGTGGGCGTAGAAGGCGCCGGCGATCAGCAGCGGCAGGGTGCGGAGTTGTGGAGTGCGTTGCATGGTAAATCCTTGAAATGTTCGGGACGTGACGAGCCGCCGGCCGGTACGATCGTGTCGTACAGGCGCGCGAAAACACCACGTAAAAAGCGTTTTAAAAAAACGTTACGAGAGAAATCGAATCAGCAGGGAATCAGGCTACGCCGGGCGGCGCGTGGGAGGGCGGAGTAAGGAAGTCGGTCCGGAGAGCGCGGACGGAGCGCTGCAGGACGGGAACGGGCACGCTGACCAGCTGCGCCACCGGAGCCACCACCAGCGCCGGCGGCGTGCCGCCGGTAGGCAAGTGGGCGATCACGCAGGCTGCGCAATCGTTCTGGCTGTCGGTATAGGCGTGCTTGTGCGAACTCGCCCCGAACAGTTGCAGCGCCAGGAACACCAGCACGAACAACATCAGGACGCGCTGGATGCGCGTCTTGTGACGTTGGGTGCCTACGGAGAGTGTATGTGCGTGCATAACCCTGATTTTACAGGGCTTCTGCACAATTCGCCAACGACTATTGTTTTGAACTAGGCCATATGCTGGCTGGCGGCGCCGTCGCCGACCAGGCCGCGCCGCGTGGCCAGCACCACCGCGTGGGTGCGCGCCGTCGCGCCAAGCTTGTCGAACAGGCCTTTGACGTGGGTCTTGACGGTGCCGACGCCGATGCCCAGTTCGCGCGCGATCGACTTGTTGCACTGGCCTTGCGCCAGCAGCTGCAGCACGTCGGTTTCGCGGTTGGTCAGGCCGATGCGGGTGAAGCTGTCGGCCACGCAGCGGCTCAGGTCCGCGCTCAGGTAGCGCATGCCGCGGCTCAGCGTGCGCACCGCCGCCAGCAACTGGTCGGCCGGGCAGCTTTGCAGCAGGTAGCCGTGCACCCCCGCCATCATCGCGGTGCGCACTTCCCATTCGCGTTCGAGCTGGGTGACGATCAGCACGCGGGCGCGGTGCTCCTGGTGCGGCGCGTCGGCGCAGCGGCGCATGTGTTCCAGCGCGCCCTTGTGGTCGAGTATGAGGACGTCGGCCTGCGCGATGTCGTGCACCACCTGCATGTCGGCGTTGTCGCCCAACAGCGCGGCCAGGCCGGCGCTGACGATGGCGTCGCAGTGGGCGATCTGCACGCGTGTCCTGGTATCGAATTGCATCTGGTTCCTCCCGAAGATTGGCTATGCTGTACAGAAGATTAATCTTTTCCGCCGCCATTGCCACGCCCCGATACGGGGGCTGTCCACTACCTAGATGGGGGTATGGCAGAAAGCATGCGTTTGTGTCATGCTGGCGCCTCCGAGCAAGATTTTTTGAGAGCGCCATGAACACGGCCCAAACCACGCCGATCACTGTACTGAGCGTTGACGATCATCCAATGTTCCGCGAGGGCATCGCCAGCGTCATCGCCGACGAAGACGACATGCGCCTGGTGGCCGAGGCCACCAATGGCCGCCAGGCCATCGACTGCTATCGCCAGCTGCTGCCCGATGTGACCTTGATGGACATCCAGATGCCGGACATGAATGGTATCGATGCCACTATCGCCATCCGCAAGGAATTTCCCAATGCCCGCATCGTGGTGCTGACCACCTACGAGGGCGACGTGCTGGCCCAGCGCGCGATCGCCGCCGGTGCCGCCGGTTATCTGCTGAAAAGCATGCTGCGCAAGGAGTTGCTGGCGACGGTGCGCTGCGTGCATGAAGGCCGCCGCAGCATCCCGGCGGTGGTGGCCAGCGGCATCGCCGAGCATTGGCACGAGAGCTCCCTGAGCAAGCGGGAAACCGAGGTGCTGCAGCTGGTGGCCGGAGGCCAGAGCAACAAGCGCATCGGCATGCACCTGTCGATTTCGGAAGAGACGGTCAAGGTGCACATGAAGAGCATCCTGGCCAAGCTGAACGCCAGCGACCGCACCCACGCGGTGACGATGGCGATCGAACGCGGCATCATCGATTTGCACGCCTGCGGCCTGGGATTTTAAGCGGCGTCCTTCGACAGCCACTCCTGCACGCGGCGCAGTGCGCCGGGGCGGCGCTTGTGGCTGTAGACCCGGGCCGCCGGCGCCTTCAGCCGCACCGCCGTACCCATGCCGGGCTGGCTCCACAACTCCAGTTCCCCGCCGATCTGGGCGGCGCGTTCGCGCATGCCGGTCAGGCCCCAGTGGCCGGGACGCGCGCCGGTCCGCAGCACCTGCGGGTCCATGCCGCCACCGTTGTCGCGCACCTGCAGCGTCAATTCGTCGTCGCCGTATCCCAGTTCCAGTTCGATGCGTTCCGCGTTGGCGTGGCGGAAGGCGTTGAGCAGCGCTTCGCGGCCGATGCCGTACAAATGCTCGCCGGCCGCCTCGTGCAGCCTGGCCGGCTGGCCGGTGACGATCAGCGCGAAGCCGGCCGCGTGCTCCTCGCGCAGCGATTGCCCCAGCTCGCCGAACATGCGCTGCAAGTCGGTCGCGTACCGGTGCAGGCTGCGCAAGCCGCTGACCTGGTTGCGACCCTCGATCAGCACCTGGTCGGCCTGGTTGAGGATTTTTTCCGCCAGCGGGCGCGCCTCGCCGTCGGACGGCAGGCGCTTGAGCAGCGTCTGGAAGCGCAGCATCAGGCCTTGCACGCTTTGCAGGAAGGTGTCGTGCAATGCGCGGGCGATGCGTTCGCGCTCGTCGGCGCGGGCTTCGATGCGCTGCTGCAGCTGGCGCGTGACCTGGCGCACGCGCAGCCGGTACAGCAGCGACAGCACCACCACCAGCACCAGCGCGCACAGCGCCTTGAACCACGCGGTCTGCGCGAACGTCGGCGGGATCGTGAAATCGAGGCCGGCTTCGCGCTCGTTCCAGACACCGTCCTCGTTGGCGGCCATCACGCGGAAGCGGTAGCTGCCCGCTTCCAGGTTGGTGTAGAAGGCCTGGCGGCGGGTGCCGGGGTCCTGCCAGTCGAGATCGACGCCGTCGAGCCGGTAGCGGAAGCGCACCCGCTCGGGAATGCTCAGGCTCAGCGCCGTGAAGTCGATGCGTAGGCTGTTGGCGGACTTCGGCAGCACCAGTCCGGGCAGCGGCGCGTAATGCCGGTCGCCGACTGCCACGCCCAGCACCATCACCGGCGGCGGCACGCGGTTGCGGGCGATGTGGGACGGATCGATCCAGCTGATCTGGTTGGCGGTGGCCAGCCACAGCAGGCCGTCGTCCGACTGCACCATCGACGGCATCGGCCGCAGCTGCGAGGCGGCGCCGGTCAGGCCGTCGTGGGCGTCGAAGCGTTCGAAGTCGACTTCGTAGTCCGGCTGCTGCTTGAAGCGCGCCAGTTCGGCCGGATCGATGCGGCTCAAGCCGTCGGCGCCGAACAGCCACAGTTCGCCGCCGGACGTGCGCGCGATGCCGGACACGCCGCGGAACGGCTCGCCCTTGCGCCCGCGCAGCATGGTGAAGCGCTTGCCGTCGAACCAGGCCACGCCGCGTTCGCCGCCGGCCCACAACTGGCCGTCGTGCTGGTGCAGACTGAGCACAGGGCCGGTTTCCAGGCCCTGGTCGCCGTTGAACAGCGTCACGCGCTGGCCGTCGATGCGGGCGATCTGGCTGCGGATGTAGCCGGCCCAGACCATGCCGTCGGCGCCGCTGGCCAGCGCGTGCGGGAAGCGCCCGGGCAGGCCGGGGAGCGCGCCGTTGCCGGTCCACACGCCGTTCTTCAGCAGGTACAGGCCGGCGCGCACCACCGACACCCACAGGCCGCCGTCGCGCGCACGCGCCATGGCCTGCACTTCGTAGCCTTGCGCCTCCGGCGGCAGCGGGTAGCGCGCAGCCGGCTGGCCATTTCCGCCCATGCGCCAGACCTCGTTCTGGTTGCCGGCCCAGAGCACGCCGTCGGGATCGCGGTAGAGCGCGGAGACGGCCTGTTTCAATGGCAGGCCGCGCTGGCCGTCGGAAGCCAGCGCGCGCAGCGGGCCGACGCGTTCGCCGGTCCAGACGCCGCCGCCAGGGCCGGGAGCGATGGCCGGGTGGTCGAAATCGGCGGACAGCGGCAGCGACTGCAAGCGGTTACGGCGGAAGCGGTCCACGCCGGCCGCCGTGCCTATCCAGACGTTGCCTTCGCGGTCCTGCAGAAAGCTTTGCGGCAGGCCGCCGCTCAGGCCGCGCTCCGGCGTCAGCACCTGGCCGGGCTCGTTCAGGTGGCCGGCGGCGCGCCGTTCCACGCCGCCGGTGCGGAACAGCCACATGCCGCCATCGCGGTCGAAATGCAGGTTGTTGGCCAGCAGCGCAGGGTGGGCCGCCGGCTTGCCGGACGAAGCATCCGGCGCCATCTTGTAATAACTGTCGACCGTGTCGCCGGCCCACACGGAGCCGTCCGGCGCCTCGACCAGGTTGGCCAGGTCGCCGCGCGGCCAGGCCGGCCGGAACGATGCGTCGGCGCCGGCGCGGCTGTAGACGCCGCCCTGCATCGCCACCCACTGCCGGCCACTGCGGTCGAACAGGATCTGGCGCGCGCGGCGCGACGGCAGTCCGGCGGCGGCGCCGATGGCGTCGAAGCGGCGGGCGCCGGCGGCGAGGCGCGCCAGCCCGTCGCGCGTGGCGGCCCAGATGCTGCCGTCCGGGGCGCGCGCGATGTGGCTGACGGTGCCGCCGGGCAGGCCCTGGCTTTCGGTGTAGTGCTGGACCTGGCCTTGATGGAAATAACTGACGCCGCCGCCCATGCGGTAGCCGACCCACAGTCCGCCTTCGGGCGGCGCGTACAGGGCCATGACGTTGGAGGAGAGCAGGGAATGGCCTTCGACGCTGTCCATGCGCTCGTAGCGCTTGCCGTCAAAGCGGAACAGGCCGGTGGAGGCGGCCAGCCACAGCCAGCCGTCGGCGCCTTGCGCCAGCGCGAGCACGTCGACCGGGCCGTTTTCTATCGCACCCCATGCGGTATGGGTGTACTGTTCCAGCAGGCGTGGCCGGGCCGTGGGCTCGGCTTGCGCCTGGGCCGACCACAGCGCGAGGCTGCACAGCACAGAACACAGCAATGAGGGGGCGGACATGGGGAAGCTCCGGGTAAGCTACAGATTAAGTAACAGTGGCTTGCCGGCAGTTTAACACTTTATGGTAACGCTTCCATCGGTATTTTTACTGAGGTTTTGCTGAAATACCCCTGCAATAAGAGAGGGGCGCCGGCGGTGGCTGGAAGGTACTCTTATGCTTTAAAGGAGTCGAACCATGAAACTGTATATTGTGTCGTTGGCGGTGGGGCTGTTGGTCGGATTGATCTACGGGTTTTTGAATGTCCGTTCGCCGGCGCCGCCGGTGATCGCGCTGGTCGGCCTGCTGGGCATCCTGGTGGGCGAGCAGTTGCCGCCGCTGTTGCGCCAGCTGTGGCAGCCGGAGGCGGCCAAGGTGTCGTGGCTGGAAGACCAGGTCAAGCCGCATTGCTTCGGCCAGCTGCCGGCCGCGCAAAAGTCCGATGAAACCAAGGGGAATGCATAATGGAAAGTCCTGACCTGATCCTGCACCGGGGGCTGTTCACCACGCTCGACCGCGGCAACCCGCACGCCGAGGCGGTGGCCATCAAGGACGGCCGCTTCACCCACGTGGGGCGCGCCAACGAGATCATGGCGCTGGCCGGTCCGGCCACCAGGGTCATCGACCTGCAAGGCAAGCGCGTGCTGCCCGGCCTGATCGACAACCACTGCCACATCATACGCGGCGGGCTGAACTTCAACCTGGAGCTGCGCTGGGACGGCGTGCGCAGCCTGGCCGACGCGATGGCCATGCTGAAGGCGCAAGTGGCGATCACGCCGGCGCCGCAGTGGGTGCGCGTGGTGGGCGGCTTCACCGAACACCAGTTCGCCGAAAAACGCCTGCCGACCATCGCCGAGCTGAACGCCGTGGCGCCGGATACGCCGGTGTTCATCCTGCACCTGTACGACCGCGCGCTGTTGAACGGCGCCGCGCTGCGCGCCGTGGGCTACACCAAGGACACGCCGGAACCGCACGGCGGCGAGATCCTGCGCGACGGCGCCGGCAATCCGACCGGCCTGCTGCTGGCCAAGCCCAACGCCGCCATCCTGTACCAGACCTTGGCCAAGGGACCCAAGCTGCCGCTGGAATACCAGCTCAACTCGACCCGCCACTTCATGCGCGAACTGAACCGCCTCGGCGTGACCGGCGCCATCGACGCCGGCGGCGGTTTCCAGAATTATCCCGAGGACTACCAGGTGATCCAGCAGCTGTCGGATGCCGGGCAGTTGACGATACGCCTGGCCTACAACCTGTTCACGCAAAAGCCGCAGCAGGAGAAGGAAGACTTCCTGAACTGGACCCAGGCCGTCAAGTACCAGCAGGGCGACGACTACTTCCGCCACAACGGTGCCGGCGAAATGCTGACCTTCTCGGCGGCCGACTTCGAGGATTTCCGCCAGCCGCGTCCGGACATGCCGGGCAATATGGAGGACGACCTGGACGGCGTGATCCGCGTGCTGGCGCAGAACCGCTGGCCGTGGCGCATGCACGCGACCTACGACGAGACCATCAGCCGCGCGCTGGACGTGTTCGAGCGCGTCAACCAGGAGATTCCGCTGACGGGCCTGAACTGGTTCTTCGACCACGCCGAGACGATCTCCGACCAGTCGATCGACCGCATCGCGGCACTGGGCGGCGGCGTCGCCGTGCAGCACCGCATGGCCTATCAGGGCGAGTACTTCGTCGAGCGCTATGGCCACGGCGCGGCCGAGGCCACGCCGCCGGTCAAGAAGATACTGGAGGCCGGCGTCAAGGTCTCGGCCGGCACCGACGCCACGCGGGTGGCTTCGTACAATCCCTGGGTGTCGCTGTCGTGGCTGATCACCGGCAAGACGGTCGGCGGCATGCAGCTGTACCCGCGCGCCAATTGCCTGGACCGCGAAACGGCGCTGCGCATGTGGACCGAGAACACCACCTGGTTCTCGAACGAGGTCGGCAAGAAGGGCCGCATCGAAGCGGGCCAGCTGGCCGACCTGATCGTGCCGGACAAGGATTTTTATGCCTGCGCCGAAAGCGAGATCGCCGACATGTCGTCGCGCCTGACCATCGTCGGCGGCAAGATCGTCTACGCGGCCGGCGAGTTCGCCGGCTACGACCAGGCGCCACCGCCGGCGATGCCGGATTGGTCGCCGGTGCGGCGCTTCGGCGGCTATGCCGGCTGGGGCGAGCAGATCGGCAACAACCGCGCGGCGTTGAAGGAGCTGGAGCAGCGCAAGCAGCAGCAACAGCAATTGCGGCAGCAGCAGGCCGCCTGCGGCTGCGCGCACCAGTGCAACGTCCACGGCCACCAGCACGCCACGGCCTGGACCAGCAAGCTGCCGATCGCCGACCTGAAGGGCTTCTGGGGCGCGCTGGGTTGCGCCTGCTGGGCCGTTTAACCACCACTACCGTCATTCCCGCCCGCGCGGGAACGACGTGCTAACACGGAGCTATACCTGATGAATCTGAAGAATCGCCTATCCTCACCCTGGATACGCTGGATCTGCCTGCTGCTGTTGTGCTCGGCCTACCTGCAGGGCGGCATCAACAAGCTGACCGACTTCGGCGCCGCCGTCGGCGAGATGCAGCACTTCGGCCTGTCGCCGGCCGGGCCGATGGCCGCGCTGGTGATCGCCGGCGAGCTGGCCGCCTCGGCGATGATACTGACCGGCTTCTACCGCTGGCTGGGCGCCGGCTTCCTCGGCGCCTTCACCCTGATGGCGACCTTTGTCGCCAACCGCTTCTGGGAAATGGCGGGCATGGAGCGCTTCATGGCCGCCAACAGCTTCTTCGAGCATCTCGGCCTGACCGGCGCCTTCCTGCTGGTGGCCTGGCTCGACCTGCAGAAAGGCGCAGATGGAACGCGGTGACTCCAAACAAAGCGCCGCGCTGGGCTTCCTGGCCGGCTACGTCGACACGCTGGGCTTCATTGGCCTGTTCGGCCTGTTCACGGCCCACGTGACCGGCAACTTCGTGCTGATCGGCCGCGCCATGGCGACGCCGTCGCACGATGTGCTGATCAAGCTGCTGGTGTTCCCGGTGTTCATCCTGTTCGTCGCGTTCGGGCGGCTGATGATATTGCACTGGGAGCGTTCCGGCGCCCGCCAGTTGCGCAACAGCTTCCTGCTGCAGCTGGCGCTGATGGCGGCCACCGTCGTCTGCGCGTGGCGGGCGTCGCCGATGCTGGACGCGGCCGCGCCGTTGACGCTGCTGACCGGCATGCTGTGCGCGGGCGCGATGGCGGTGCAAAACACCTATGGCAAGCTGTTGTTGGGGAAGGTGGCGGCCACCACGGTGATGACTGGTAACGTGACGCAGCTGGTCATCGACCTGGTCGACACGCTGCGCGGCGACGCCGAGGCGCGGGCGCGCCTGAAGAAGCTGGTCTGGCCGGTGCTGGCGTTTTGCGTCGGCTGCATCAGCGGCGCGCTGGCCTATATCGCGGTCGGCTTCAACGGCCTGCTGCTGCCGTGCGCTATCCTGCTATGGCTGGCCAGCACCGCCAGCGATTAAATCGTGATGATGCCGCGCTTGAGCGCGATGGTGACGGCGTGCGTGCGGTCGTTGGCGGCCAGCTTGGCCAGCACGTTCTTCATGTGCGCCTTCACCGTTTCTTCCGAAATCAACAACTGCTCGGCGATGCGGCGGTTGGAGTGGCCGGTGGCGACATGATTCAACACTTCCGTCTCGCGCGCGCTCAGCGGACCCTGACCCATGTGCTGCGCCAGCTCCATCGCGATCTCCGGCGGAATGCGGCGCTGGCCCTGGTGCACGCCGCGTATGGTGTCCAGTAATTCCTTGCGCAGGGTGCTTTTCAATAAAAATCCTGCGGCGCCGCCTTGCACGGCGCGCAGGATCTGCGCGTCCGCCTTGTAGGTGGTCAGCATGACGACGCGCGCGTTCGCGTGCTCGCGGCGGATTTCCTGCAGCGCCTCGACGCCGCACATCTCCGGCATGGCGATATCCATGATGGTGACGTCGGGCCGCAGGGCCGCGTAGCGCTCGACCGCGTCGCGACCGTTGCCGGCCTCGCCAGCCACGCGCATGTCGGCCTGGCTGGAGATGGCTTCGACCAAACCCATGCGCAGCAAGGGATGGTCGTCTACAACAAGGACGTTGATGGGAGATGAAATGGTGCTCATCCCCGCATTATGACGGTATTCGCTGACACTTGCCTGACTGGTGGACTCTAGCGCAGTTGGCTGTAATTCACCGGCACCCACTGGAACGACGCCTGGCCGGCGCCGCGCACATGGCCCAGCCCCGGGAACGGCAGGTGGGTGGCGCCGATCAGCGTGCCGTCCTTGGCTGCGGCCTGGAAGGTTTGCTTGCGGGCGAGGGCGGCGGTCTTCTGGTCGCTGTCGAAGCCGATCGTCACTTCCGGATGGTCGAATTGCACGGCACCCACGTGTATCAGGTCGCCGACCAGCAGCAGCTTCTTGCCCTTGCTCTCAACCAGGTAGTTGACGTGGCCCGGCGTGTGGCCGTAGCTGGTGACGACGCGGATGCCGGGTGTGACTTCGGCGGCGCCGCTGAACGGTTGCAGATGCTTGGTGGCGACGTACGGCGTCAGCGAGGCGATCGCGCCCTGGAAGAAGCCCTTGCTGTCGGCGGACGCCTTGTCCAGGTTGACCTGGCTCAGCCAGAAGTCGGTGTCGTGCTTGTCGGCGTGGACGACGGCGTTGGGGAAGGCCGCCTTGCCGTTGGCGGCCAGGCCGCCGACATGGTCCGGATGCAGGTGGGTCAGCAGTACTTCATCGACCTGCTCGGGTTGATAGCCTGAAGCTTTCAGGTTGGCCAGCAGCTTGCCCAGCGTCGGGCCGAACAGGCCGCCGGCGCCGGTGTCGATCAGCACCAGCTTGCCGCCGGTGTTGACCAGGTAGGCGGTGACAGAGGTCTCGGTCGGGCTGCCGATGTAGGCGTTCTTCAGCGCCAGATCGGTCTTGGCGGCCGGCTGCTGCAACAGCTGGTTCATCGGCAGGTCGACGGTGCCGTCGCTGATGGCGGTCACTTCAAAGTCGCCCAGCATGATGCGGAAAAAGCCCGGGGCATTGGTGCCGGCCATCGGCGCGGCGGCCATGGCTGGGGCTGTGGCGACGAAGGCGAGGGCGGCTGCGATTGTGCTCAGTTTCATGATTCTTTTCCTTAAGAAGTTTTGATGGAATGAAGTATGCAGCTTTGCAAAAAATGGCACAATATGGATTAATGCAAAATGTCTTTGCAATATCCGCAAAAGAAAAGTCATGATCGATACCCTGCGTTGCCTGGTTGCCGTGGTGGACAGCGGCAGCCTGTCGCGCGCCGCCATTGAGCTGGGAATGGCGGTGTCCTCGGTTTCGCGCAAGCTCGACGCGCTGGAGGCCGAACTGGGATCGCGCCTGCTGTTGCGCGGCTCCCGCCAGGTGATACTGACCGATGCCGGCAACCGCTTCCTGCCGCGCGCCCGCAACATCCTTGCAGAACTGGCCGACGGCAAGGCCGCCGTGCAGGAGATGGACAGCGAGCCGCGCGGCCTGCTGACGGTGACCGCGCCCGCCGCCTTCGGGCGGCTGCATGTGGCGGGAGCGGTGGCGCAGTTTCTGCAGCGCTATCCGAAGATGGAAGTGGAGCTTCACGTCAGCGACGATATCGTCGATCTCGGCGCGCAGCGTGTCGACGTGGCGGTCAGGGTGGGCGTGCTGCCGGACAGCAGCCTGGTGGCGACGCGGCTGGTGACGCAGCATCGCGTGGTCAGCGCCAGTCCGGCCTATCTGGAGCGGCACGGCTGGCCGCAGTCTCCGGTCGATCTGCTGAAGCACCAGTGTCTCAGTGTCATGGGGCGCACCATGCCGAGCGGCTGGTGGCGGTTCGAGGGCGTCAACCAGGGGCAGCCGCTGGCGGTCAAGGGCAATTTGCGTTGCGACGATACGGATTCGCTGCTGCACGCGGCCATCGCCGGCGGCGGCATCGTGCATCTGGCGAACTGGCTGGTCAGCGACGCGATCGTGGCCGGCCAGCTGGTGCCGGTGTTTCCGATGATCCGGCTGGCGCCAGGCGGCGAACGCCAGCGGCGCGATCCGAGCGAATCGGCGGTGCACGCCGTGCACCTGCCGGGCCGCTCCAACCAGGCCAAGGCACAGCTGTTCGTACGTTATTTACGGGAGTATTTCGGCGATCCGCCGTATTGGGATGTTGCGATGATGGCTGCCGGGGCGGGCGAGCGCCGCGCCCCGTGAGGACTGCCTAATCTCAGTGAGTTAATCCCAGTCGCCGCCGCCACCGCCGCCGCTGTCACCGCCACTGCTGCCTCCGCCATCGTCCCAGCCGCCGCTGGTGCCGAAGTCGTTGCCGCCCATGTCGTCGCGGCGCAGCAGTTCATCGCGCGACGGATCGTCGTAGACGATGTCGTTACGCGGCTGGTCGTGGTTGCCCGACGAGCCGTGATCGCCGGTGAACTGGCGCGCAATCGCTTCGCCGGCCACGATACCCGCGCCAACCGCGGCGCCGGTCGCCAGGCCGCCCATGATGCGCGAACCCATGCCGCTGCCTTGCGGCTGGCCATAGCCGGGGCCATAACCCTGCTGCGGATAGCCGCCCTGCGGTGGGTAGCCGCCGGGTGCGTAGCCAGGCGCCTGGCCGCTTGGATCAAAGCCGGCAGGACCGTTGGCTTGCGCGTTACGGCGCGACATGAAGCGCGTCGCCAGCCAGATAAAGCCCAGCAGGCCGCCGCCGAGGATCAGGATGGTGCCCCATGGCATGCCGCTGCTTGGGCTGTTGTTATAGCCGCCGCTGCTGTAGCCGGCGTTGCTGTTGCGCGGCTGCTGCTGGCTGTAATTGGCCTTGGGCTTCTGGCCGTCCGCCAGCAACGTGCGCAACTTCGCCACCGCGCTCGGATTCACTTTCGGCAGGCCGGGTGCCAGGCGTTCAGCCGTCGCCAGCTCACCTTGCGCGGCGGCGAACTGGCCTTGCTTGGCCAGCAGCTCCGCTTCGACAAAGTGCGCCGTGGCGCTGTTTGGATGCGCTTTGAGGACCTGGTCCATCAATGCCTGCGCTTCGGTGTATTTGCCCGCTTCGGCCGCTACATAGACCTCGTGGATCGTAGGCTCGGCCGCAAACACCGGCGTCGCCAGCGCCAGGGCGCTCGCCAGCAGGGTCATACGTGCGATAGATTTTGCCGTCATGTCAGATCTCCTTGTAGGGACAGGCTCAAGATGATGGCAGTTTACGCCATTTTCAAGGCTTGCGCGGTGCGCTGGCCCACGTTGGAGCAGGGAGCGCCCAGGGCGGACAGTACCGTTTCGGCAATAATGTCCGCCGTGGCGGCCGACAAGGTCCAGCCCAGGTGGCCGTGGCCGGTGTTGTAGAACACTGTCGGCGCCTTGCCGCGACCCACGCGCGGCATCAGGTCCGGCGTCATCGGGCGCAGGCCGGCCCACGGCGTCACGTTGCGGGTGCTGACGCCGGGGAAGCATTGCTGCACCCAGTTCAGCAATGGCGCGATGCGGTCGGCGCGGATGTCGCGGTTGAAACCGTTGAATTCGGCCGTGCCGGCCACGCGGAAGCGGTCTTCGCCCAGGCGGCTGCAGACCAGCTTGGTGGCGTCGTCGAGCAGGCTGACGTTGGGCGCGGCCGCCTGGCTGGCGGCATCGTCCAGGTGCACGGTGATCGAATAGCCCTTGACCGGATAGACGTTGACGTGATCGCCCAGCATGGACGCCATTGCGCGGCTGGCGGTGCCGGCGCAGACCACCACCGCGTCGTAGCGGCTGGTGTCGTCGCCGCCGTCCTGTTCGACGGTCACAGTGGCGCCGGTGGCGTCGGCGTGCATGGCGGTCACGCGCTGGCCGAAGCGCAGCTCGACGCCGAGGCGCTGCGCGGCCTGGGCCAGGCCGGTGGTGAACTTGTGGATGTCGCCGGAGCTGTCGCTTTCGGTGTAGTGGCCGCCGTAGTACTGGCCGGCCAGCGTCGGCTCGATGGCGCGCATCTCCTCGGGGGTGACTGCGCGGCGCGGCAGGCCGCCCAGTGCCAGCAGCTTCGACACTTCAGCCGCGCGCTCGAAGCCTTCGCGGTTGCGGTAGATGTGCAGGATGCCTTCGCGCTTGAGGTCGAAGTCTATGCCTTCCTCGTCGGCCCAGCTGAACAGATGCTGGCGCGCGGCCACGGCCAGTTTGGCGGTGGCGATGGTGTTGTCGCGGTAGTGCGGGATGGCGGCGATGAATTCGGCAAACCACGACAGCTTGTGCCAGCTGGGCTTGGGATTGACCAGCAGCGGCGCGTCGTTCTTCAGCATCCACTTCAAGCCTTTGACGATGGTGCCGCTGTGGTTCCAGACCTCGGCGTTGGAGGCGGACAGCTGGCCGCCGTTGGCGAACGAGGTTTCCATCGCCGCGTAGCGATGGCGTTCCAGCAGCGTGACCTTGAAGCCGCGCTTGGCGAGTGCGTAAGCGGTGGTGACGCCGGTGATGCCGCCGCCGATGATAGCTATGGTTTTCATGAGGGTAAAGCTCCAGCACGTCAAGGGGAATGGTCGATGCGCGACATGCGCAGGGACACCCCCTCTGTTCTGGACCTGAGAGATTCACAACGACCGTGGGTAGCGACGCTGCTTGCTCCTTCGGTGCGCCGGGTGACGTCTGTCCGGCTGCTCTTCAGAGTTTGAATGCGGTATCGGTCCTTTTGCCTGAGAGTTTCCGGGGCGGTTGCTCCTTCGGCGCTGTGCGGGTGGGTTCCTGGACAGGCTCTCCCGATACTGCGTTGGCTCGTGGCCATTTTGCAAAGGGGTAGCTTACAACAAAAGCAGGAGGCGTCAAACGATTATTTTTTGGCTGTCGTAGCAGGCGGGACTGTCAATACCGCTCAATGGGGTTTTCCGCCCGCCGTGCAATTGCAGCTCGCAATTGTCACGGGGAGCCCGTTTTCCAGCTGTTTGAGCCTTTCACCTCACCTGTGAATGTGTCAAGGACCCAAACGATTCCAGGTGGAGTCGATGTACGAAATTGATACCGTCCACATTGAGCGTGATAGACGAGAGCTGCACCGATGATCGCTGCCGCCGCGAGGATGCAATACCCCGTAAATCTGTCGCTATTCAATTGGTACTCCTTTGAGAACGGTTGATTTGATACTTTAAATTGATGAATTTAAGTTAATGTTGCCCGCAAACGGTTGCAGCAGCCCTCTATTTCTCATCGGCGGGAATCTCGGTCTTAGACCTTGCACGCAAGTGGCCGAACTCAGCCGCGTTCAACGCGGCGTCGCGTCCATTCGTCCGCCACGTCGCCCATGTTCTTCGCCAAACCATTGCGCACCCACGCCATCAGTTCGCGGTCGAATTTGAAATCGGGACCGCACTGACCGGAGAGAAAGCGCCGGACGTTTTGCGTGTTCCTGTAGCCAGAATCGATTTCGGTCGTTCGCGAAATCACTCCGCCATGCCAATCGAATTTCATCTTCACTTCCTTTGAGGACTTTGGATTTATCATATGCCCAAGAATAACATTCCATCAATGCTGAAAAATGCACGTATTGTCACTGCCTGAACTTCTCGCCGGCTGGCTCGGCGCGCGATCGCTGGCGCACGGCCTGCCGCTGCCGGTGCCTGACCATGGCGGGCTGCGTGTCGATAGCGGCCTGCCACATGAAAACCAGCGTTACGTCTTTGCCGGCCCGATGCAAGGAATACGCGAGCTGGGCCAGTCGATTACGACGCCATACACCCTGATCAAGATGTGCGGCACCGGCCAGCAATTGCTGGCGCTTGTGCCGCCCAGGTGGCAGCTCCAGCCCTCCGCTTACCTGATGGTGCAGGACAGCGTCCGCGATGGGGTGCCGTCGCTGCCTGTCGGATACCGGATCGATCTGGAGGAGAACTATCCGATTGCGACGGTGCGCATTTTTGCGGAGGACGGCGCGCTTGCCGCCGTCGGTCATGCGGCTGAATACGCCGGCGTCTTCATTTTCGACCGCATCTTCACCGCCGCCGCGCACCGACGGCGGGGCCTGGGCAGGGTGCTGATGGCGGCGCTGGGGGCGATACAGCAATCAGGCGCGGCGCAACGGGTACTGGTGGCCACGGAGGAGGGCCGGGCGCTCTATTCGGCGCTCGGCTGGTACGTGCGCTCACCTTACTCTACGGTGGCGATTCCGCCACCTCCGCTCCCATTAATCCCTGCAAGGAAATTTGAAGCGTTTATTTGACGCAGTCGACATCGGCCTCCTTGGCGTCGAGCTTATAGTAAGGCGATCCCGTCTTGAGATGCCGCAGATGAAAATCGACCTGGTCCAAGTCAATTCAGCAGCCGCTTGGCCAATAGTTGTCGATCTCGACGGGACATTGACCGCAACGGATACGCTTGTCGAGTCTGTCATCCAGTTCATCAAGCAATCGCCGCTCAATTTACTGCGCCTGCCTTTCTGGCTACTGAAAGGTCGTGCGGCGTTCAAGGATGCGGTCTGCTCCCGTGCCGCCATCTCGGCGGACCGCTTGCCCTACCGCGAGGCGTTGCTGGTTTATCTGCGCAGTGAAAAAAGCAAGGGGCGCCATATCATTCTGGCCACGGCGGCGCATAAATCAATCGCCCAGGGCGTATCCGACCACCTTGCGTTGTTCGATGACGTATTGGCTACCGATATGGGCCGCAATCTCAAGGGCAGCGTCAAACTTGAAGCCATACAGGAAAAGCTTGGAACAGACTTCGTCTATGCCGGCGATAGTCGTTCAGACATCCCGATATGGAACGCCGCGCAAGCAGCCATTCTGGTTGGGGCTTCGGCAGGCCTGGCCAAATCCGTCCGCGACCGAAACCCGGTCGAGCAGGAATTTTCGAAAGAGCCAATTGGCTTTTCCACCTGGATGAAGGCATTGCGGGTACACCAATGGCTGAAAAACCTGCTGTTGTTCGTGCCCTTGCTAACTGCCTTTTCGTTCATGGATATTGGGAAGCTCGCGACAATAGCGCTGGCCTTCCTGTCGTTTTCGTCTGCCGCTTCCGCCACGTATATGTTCAACGATTTGTGGGATCTGGAAAACGACCGCGCTCATCCCCGAAAAAAGGACCGTCCGTTCGCCAGCGCCAGGATACCGATACTTACCGGGCTTGTGGTCGCCGGCTGTTTGCTCATGCTGGCGTTTGCCTTGGCTCTGGTAGTCTCCCAGGCTTTCTTCCTAATGTTGCTCCTGTACGTAATTCTTACCAGCAGCTATAGCTGGATGTTCAAGGAATACGTGCTGATTGACGTGATCATGCTGTCTCTGCTTTACACGCTGCGCATCCTTGCCGGCTCTGTGGCTGCCGCAATCCCCACCAGCGAGTGGTTGTTGGCCTTTTCGGTTTTCATGTTCCTGAGTTTGGCATTGGTGAAGCGCTGTTCCGAACTAATCTCGCTGGAACAGATCGGAAATATAGCCGCGCGCGGCCGCGATTACCGGGTGGCGGACCTGGCGGTACTGTCGCCACTGGGTGTGGCGTCCGCCATGTCGGCAGTCGTTGTCTTCGGGCTTTTTATCAATTCCCCCGATACCCAATCCCGCTACGCGACACCTGGTCTGTTATGGCTCGTGGCCATAGGATTGATTTACTGGCTGGCCCGGCTTTGGATCAAGACCTCGCGCGGAGAGATGCACGACGATCCCGTGATCTATGCGATCAAAGACCGTGGCAGCCGCAGCACCGTCATCGTCATGGCAGTCACGATGCTGATAGCACACTTTCTTGCGTTGGATGGAATGCTATGAATACTCTTTTCATTGCCGTCTTGAGCATCGCGCTCTCTGTCATGGCCCAGTTTTCCTTGAAGGCAGGCATGTCCAGTGCGGATGTGAGGGAGGTCATGGCACAGCCGCTGGCTCTGCGTACCGCCTTCACGGTGTTTTCAAACAGGTTCGTGTTGAGCGGTTTTTTCCTTTATGGGTTGGGCGCCATAGTCTGGCTCGGGGTGCTATCCAGGTGGGACATCAGCAAGGCATATCCCTTGGTTGGACTGGGCTTTGGACTAACCGTCATTGTCGGCTTGTTAGCGGGAGAGCAGGTGACGATGCTGCGTGCCGGCGGGGTTGCGCTGATCTGCGCGGGGGTTTTTTTAGTCAGCAAGAGTTAGCTGATCTATCGGAGCAGCGACATGCGTCCAATGTTTGCCCGTATCAATGAAAAGCAGTGGCTGGCTTTGATTTTGGTGTTCGCGCTTTTGGCGCGGAGCGCGACAGCTTTTGCCCTGCAATTCCAGCCTGTCAGCGACTACGCTGGATATGAGCAGATGGCGATGAACCTGGTGGCTGGCAACGGGTTGGTTGAGGGGGGCAATTCCGCATTCCTGAGTGCCGGCTACCCCTTGTTTGTTTTGGCGCCGGTTTTTGCCGTCTTTGGCCACCATTTGCTGGCGGCGCTGTTTGCGAATGCATTGCTATGCACGGTCAGCGCGTGGCTGATTCATCTGATCGCGAAAGAGGCTGGCGCCGGCAAGGCGGGGCGGTTGCTCGGTGTCGGTATATTCGCCATTTACCTGCCGTCGTGGATTTATGCGGCATACCTTGCCAAAGAAAATCTGATGATGCCGCTGATGCTCGGTGTCGTCCTGCTTTCCTTGCGATGCAGCTGCAATCCGTCGGCGCGGATTGCGATCCTGGTTGGCGCTATTCTCGGACTGCTTGCGATCACTGGAAATTCCGGCTTGACGCTTACCCCGGTTTTTGTGATTGCGCTGATGATTTCACCCTTGTCTTTGCGCCGAAAACTGGCAAGACTCGGCTTGACCGTATTGGTCGCCTTGCTCGTCGTGGCGCCCTGGCTGATCCGCAACTATCAAGTCCTTGGCGCCCCGGTTTTAAACACCAATGGGGGCTTCAATCTCTACCTGGGTAACAATGCCGCCGCGGACGGCATGTTTATTTCCATTGCCGACACGCCAAGGGGCGCTACCTGGCATCAGTTACGCAAGCAAGGGGAGGTCGTGGCAAATGACACATTGAAACATGAGGCGATTGCCTGGATAAAGCAGAATCCGAACCGGTTCCTCGCCCTGTCGTTTAAAAAAGTCGTCCTGTTCTGGATGCCTCCGGTACACGAGGGGGAAGGCCCTCAGCCCAAAGGAGAAGCCTTGACGCGCTTGGCGTGGCTGGCGCAATATCTTTTGATCTGCGGCTCGGCGGTGGGCGGCCTTGCTTATCGACGGCTACGAAGCAGAAATACTTGCCTGCTCTGGCTTGCCGCGCTGTGCTACACGTCGGTGCATATGATTTTTTACGTGATTTACCGCTACAGGGAGCCGATTATGCCCTTGTTGATCATTCTTGCCGCCATGGCCGTCGAGCAGCTGATCCGGGCGCGTAAGCGGCAGCGCCCGGCTGATCCGTTCGCTCTTATGCCTTCTTCGCCTCGCTGATGTAGCGGTCGACCACGGTCGGCAGCACCGTCAGCGGCACGCCGCAGCTTTGCACCAGCGCATCGTTGAAGGCGGCCAGGTCGAACCTGCCGCCCAGCGCGGCCTTGGCGCGTTCGCGCTGGCGCAGGATTTCGTTGTGGCCCATCTTGTAGCCGCAGGCCTGTCCCGGCGATACGCTGTAGCGGTCGATCTCGCTGGTCATCGCCGGCAAGCCGCGGCCGGTGTTCTCGACCAGGAAGCGGATCGCCTGCTGGCGCGTCCATTTCAGCGCGTGCATGCCGGTGTCGACCACCAGGCGGCAGGCGCGGAACTGCTGCGCCTGCAGATAGCCGATCTGGCTGAACGGGTCGTTGGCGTACAAGCCGAATTCGTCCACCAACTGTTCCGCATACAAGGCCCAGCCTTCGACGAAGGCGTTAAAGCCCATCAGCGACGAAATCAGCGGCAGCTCGTTGTGATGCTCGGCCAGGTAGGCGCCCTGGAAGGCGTGTCCCGGCAAGCCTTCGTGCGCGGTCAGCGTGGCCAGCTCGGACTTCGGCCACAGCGTCGTCGATTTCAGGTTGATGTAGTAGATCGCCGGGCGCGAGCCGTCCAGCGAGGCGAAGTTCATGTAGCCGAGCGCGGCGCCGGCTTCGATATCGACCGGCACACGCTTGATCTGCAGCGGCACCTTCAGGTCCATGTGCGAGATCTTCGGCATCAGCGCGCGCACCGCGTTGACGCGCTCATTGCAGTAGGCGATCAGTTGTTCGCGGCCGGCGTCGTTGTCGGCGTAGAAGCGCTTCGGATCCTTGGACAGCGCCCGCATGCGCGCGCCCACCGTGCCTTGCGTGATGCCCTGCGCCTTGAGGATGGCGTCGATGCGCGATTGCAACTGCTTGTTCTGCTCCAGGCCGATGGCGTGGATCTCCTGCGCGCTGCGGCTGGTCGAGGTGCCCAGCCTGAGCGCCCATTCGTAGTATGCCGCGCCGTCCGGCAGGCGGTGCACGCCGGCGACGTCGGTGGCTTTGGCGGTGGCCTTGGCGAAGGCGGCGATCTGGCGCTCCAGCGCCGGATAGACCATGCCGTTCACCAGCTTGGTGGCACGCGCATCCCAGTCGCCGGCGAGGCCCAGCTTGCGCGTGCGCTCGGCGATCGAGGTCACCAGCTTTTGCGCGGCGACCGGCGTCTTGCGGAAGTCGCGCAACTGGCCCAGCGCGGTGTGGGCGATGAAGTTCGGCGGCATGATGCCGTGGCCGGCCTGCTCGACGATGCGCGCGGTTTCCTGGTCCAGCACGCGCGCCATCGCCGACACGCGTTCCAGATAGGCCTCGGCATCGGCGGCGTTGGCGATCTGGTGCTGCGAATCGAGGAATTCGGGGATGCGGGTCAGCGCGCCGTCCTGCTGGGTAACCGGGAAGGGCGAGGTGCCGCCGAAGAAGCCGCTGGCGGCGCCGCCAAACGGGAAGCGCAACCCGGCCGCGCCTTCGTTGGCGGCGTAGCGCACGGTGTCGTAGCGGATCTGGGCGTCGGCGCTCAGCGTGCCGCGGTCCAGCGCGGACAGCCGGCCCAGCATCGATTGCACCTGCGTGGCCCAGGCGGCGTCGCCTGCGGGGGAAGCGTCTTCCAGCTGCGATTTGAGTGCGGCGCGGCCGTCCTTGTCCATGCCCAGCGAGGTGGCGGTGGTCGGTGTCAGGCGCAGGATCTCGTCGGCGAAGGTGTCGAGCAGGGCGGTGAAGCGCGCATCGGACGGCGCCGGCTGGGCCAGCGCGAAGCCGGGCAAGGCGCTGACGGCGGTGGCCGACAGCGCGGACAGCAGCAGGTCGCGGCGGGAGAAGCTTTGAGGTTGTTGAGATTGATTAGGCACGGAATCCTTTGATCCATTCTTTGAGCATGAGCGCCCCCTGGTGCACCAGCGTGGGGCCGTGGTTGGCGGTGTTAGCGCGCAGATCCTGCAAGTGTACGCCGGCATGCACCAACTCGACCGCATGGCCGATCAGCCATTGCTCCAGCCGGGCCGGGCTGAATTCGGGATGGCACTGGAACGCGAGCGCAAAATGGTCGATGGCAAACGCCTGGTGTCGGCAAGCCGGGGTCGAAGCCAGCAGCGATGCACCCGGCGGCATGTCGAAGGTGTCGCCGTGCCAGTGCAGCATCGAGGTGTGGTCGGGGCCGACGTGGCGCAGCGGCGAAGCGGCGCCGGCGGCGGTCAGGGTCAGCGGCTCCCAGCCGATTTCGCGGATGCCGGAATGGACGCTGGCGCCCAGCGCCTTGGCCATCAGCTGGCCGCCCAGGCAAAGGCCCAGCGTCGGTCGTTCGACGAACAGGCGCTGGCGCAGCAGCGCGACCTCGTCGGCGATGAACGGGTAGTGGCGGGTGTCGTTGACGCTGATCGGGCCGCCCAGCACGATCAGCAGGTCGGCGTCCGCGGCGGGCGCGAGATCGTCCACGCCGGCTTCCAGGTACTGCAACTTGTAGCCGGCGGACGAGAGGGGTGCGGCGAAACTGCCGACGTCTTCATACATGACGTGGCGGATTGCGACAGCTTTTTTCAAGGTGGTCTCCCGACTATTTTGTAATTTTCATTACCTTAATGCAACTCCTGCATAAAACGCAAGTGATAGCGTGTAACAAGCTCATGCAGTGTGTCGATTTCCTGACGCGGCAGGGCCAGCGCCACGTGCATATCGGGACGAATCAGATAGGCTGCATCGCGCAGCAGGCCTGCCGTTTCGGCGGTTTCGCTCCATGGCCAGGCTTGCAGCGGCAGTCCCAGGGCTTGGGCGGCGGCGGCCAGCGCCGGATCGGGTGTGCCGTAGACGTGAAGCTGCCAGGCCAGCGACTGCAGCGAGGCAAAATTGTCCGCGCCGCCGGGCTGCGGCACCCACGGCAGACGGTCGCCGCCGATCACTTCGCCGGCGCGGCCGCCGCTCAGCGGGCTGTCGGGATAGTGGATCTGCACCTGCGAGATGGTCTTGAACAGCGTGCGGCGCGCCGCCGCGAAGCCGGCCAGCACCGGGAACACATGCGGCACCAGCCAGCCCCGCAGCAGCTGGCCGCCCGCGCCCTGCGAGACGATCAGCTGGAACGCGCGGTCGGTGGTGGCCACCAGCCTGCGGGCAAAGACGATGCGTTCGGCCTGGTAGGTGTCGAGCAGGGCGGCGGTGGCCCGGCCCTGCAGCACGTGGGCCAGTTTCCACGACAGGTTGACGGCGTCGCCGATGCCGGTGTTCATGCCCTGGCCGCCGGCCGGGCTGTGGATGTGGGCGGCGTCGCCGGCGATGAAGCAGCGGCCGACGCGGAATTGCCCGGCCACGCGGTGATGCACGCGGTAGGTCGAGAACCAGTTCACCTGTTCCACACGGATGCCGAGCAGCGGTTCCAGCACCGGGCGGATGTCTTCAAAATCCGGCTCGGGCTTGGCCTCGGCCTGCGGCGGCATGATGCCGATCAGCCGCTGCATGCCGCTCGAACGCACCGGCAGCATCAGCGCGAACGTGTTGGCGCCGAGGTGGCCGATCAGGTCGCGGTTGTCCGGGCCGGCGACCTTGACGTCGGTCACGTAGTACAGGTGGTCGTAGGTGCCGCCGGAAAAGTCGAGCTTCAGCGATTCGCGCACCCGGCTGCGGGCGCCGTCGCAACCGCACAGGTAGGCGGCGCTGCAGGCGATGCGTTCGCCGTCGCGCTCCAGCACGGCGCGCACGCCCCATTCGTCCTGCGTGAACGATTCGAGTTCGGTGTTCCACTCGACGTCGACGCCTTCCGCTTTCAATTGCGCGACCAGGAAGCGCTCGTGATCGTCCTGCGGGAAGGACAGCACGAACGGGTAGGGACTGAGGCCGGCGCCGATGTCGGGCAGCGGCAGCTCGGCGATTTCCTCGCCGGCCTCGCGCAGGCGGATCGCGTGGATCGGGATGCCGAGGTTGACGACGGTGTCGCCAAAGCCGAGCTGGCGGTAGAACTCCAGCGTGCGCGCATGGACGGCCATTGCGCGCGAAGCCTGGCCCGGGCCACTGTTCTTGTCGATGATGCGGATGGCAATACCATGCCGCGCCAGCCGGATGGCGAGCACCAGGCCGGTGGGACCGGCGCCTGCGATGAGTACTTGAGAAGCCATGGAACCAGTCTACATCCGAGGGGGAATGCGGTGCGCTCAATTGAGGGACGGCGAACGGCTGTTTTTAAGGATGGGCTGGTAATATTGAGTAATATTATTTAACCAACATCATTAGCCATGACCGACTTCACCAAACGCCGCACCTTGCTGCTGGCGCTGGCCGCCGCGCCTTTGACCCGAGCCGCCGAATTGCTGGACAGTCCGCCCGCCGCCACGCCGCTGACGCCGGCGGTTTTGCTGGCCAAGTTGGAGACCGAATCGGGCGGCCGCCTCGGCGTGGCCGCGCTGAACACCGCCGACGGCCGCCAGCTGCTGCACCGCGCCGACGAACGCTTCCCGTTCTGCAGCACCTTCAAGACCATGCTGTCGGCGGCGGTGCTGGCGAAGGAGCCGTCGCTGCTGAAAAAACGCGTGGCCTACTCGAAGAGCGATCTGGTGGCGTACTCGCCGGTGACCGGCAAGCACGTCGGCAAGGGCATGACGGTGGCGGCGCTGTGCGAGGCCACCATCCAATACAGCGACAACGCGGCGGCCAACCTGCTGATGAAGCAAATCGGCGGGCCGGCCGCGGTGACGGCGTTCGCGCGTTCGATCGGCGACAA
Source organism: Duganella sp. Dugasp56 (assembly GCF_047304105.1). Taxonomy (NCBI): domain Bacteria; kingdom Pseudomonadati; phylum Pseudomonadota; class Betaproteobacteria; order Burkholderiales; family Oxalobacteraceae; genus Duganella; species Duganella sp. Dugasp56. The sequence goes on along the minus strand of NZ_JBGLYQ010000064.1, from coordinate 2,227 downwards.
CGAATTCCGGCTGGACCGCATGGAGACGGAGCTCAACACCGCCGTGCCAGGCGATCCGCGCGACACCACGACGCCGGCGGCGATGGCGGCGTCGCTGCACAAGCTGGTGCTGGGCGACGGCCTGCCGCCGGCGCAGCGCAAGCAGCTCAAGGACTGGATGCTGGGGAATACCACCGGCGACACGCGCATCCGCGCCGGCGTGCCGTCCAACTGGCAGGTGGCCGACAAGACCGGCACCGGCGAGCATGGCACCACCAACGACATAGCCGTGCTGTGGCCTCCCGGCAGGGCGCCGATCGTGCTGGTAACGTACCTGACGCAGCCGGGCAAGGACGACAAGCCGCGCAGCGAAATCATCGCCGAAGCGGCGAAGATAGTATCGGAGGCGTTCCGGGTCGGCTAAACTACGCCCCTTACACTGAAGCGAGCACGCCATGACCGATAAAAAACAGCCACCATCCCGAGCAGCCAATCCCTTTCTGGATAGCGGTTTCTATACGCGCATGCGTGACTACACCGAGCGCGATGCGGCGTTTTCCAAGGAATTGAAGGCGATCGGCGAAAGCGGCGCCGGCAAACAGAGCACCGACGCGCGCTTCGCGCCGTCGCTGCAGGTGTTGCGCGGCGTGGTCAAGAAAGGCCTGCCGCTGGAGGAAATGCTGGCCCGTATCGTCAAGGGCGTGGAGAGCGGCTTGTGGGAGCCGTGGCTGACGGCGTTCGGCTTCGAATTGCGCGGCGTGAACTACGCCAAGACCGGCGAGCGCAATGCACGGCTGGCGCTGGATATCAGCCTGGGATCGAAGGCCCACACGGCGTTCGCCAACGCCGGCGTGGGCAACTGGCGCAGCCTGGTGGTCGAGGATTGCGCCCAGGTGCAGATCGACAAGCCGACCGAAAAGGCGCCGGCCAAGGCCGCCGCCATCTTCTTCCTCGACGCGCCCTGAGACTTTATTTTCCCTTTATTTTTCCCACTCCACGTGCACCACGCGGTAGCCCTTGCTCTTGAGGACCTTGAGCAGCGTGGGGATGGCTTTCGCGGTCGGCGGATTGGCGTCATGCATGAGGATGATGCCGCCGCCGTTGCTCGCGTCCAGGCTCTTGACCAGGCGCGCGGCGAGGATCTCGTTGGTGTCGTCCGGCAGCCAGTCGTTGATGCCGAGGTCGATCGAGGCGACGGTGATGTTGGCCTCTTTCAGAGCGGCCAGCATGGTTGGCGTTTCTTCCAAAAACGGAAAACGGTAGGCCGGCGCCGCGCTGCCGAAGGCGGCCTGGTAGCTCGCTTGCGCCTGCTTCAGGTCGGCCAGCTGTTCATTGGCGCCGAGCGTAGCCAGGTGCGGGTGCGTGTTGCTGTGGATGCCCGTCGAGTGGCCTTCGCTGGCTACGCGGCGTCCCAGTTCGGGCGCCTTCGCCAGGTTTTCGCCGACCATGAAGAAGGTCGCCTTGGCGCATTGGTCGGCCAGCGCCTTCAGTACCAACGGCGTGGTTTCCGGAATCGGACCGTCGTCGAAGGTCAGCACCACTTCGCCTTTTTGCAGCGGCAGCGGGGCGTGCTGATTGGTGCCATACAAAGCGCTTTCGCGCTTCAGCGTGATCGTGCGCGCGGTGCCCAGCGTGTCCGGGCCGCAGTCGGCGGCGTTTGCGGTTGCAGTTGCGAGTATGCCCAGCAGCAGTGCGACAGCCTTCATTTACTTCCTCCTTGGTAGATGGCTACATGGCCTGCCAGTCCGGCGGCCTCCATGATGAGCGGTATGGCTGTAACGGCGCCGGTGCCGCCGCTTGCGGGCCATTCCGCGAGTTGAGATCCCTGGCATTTTAGCTCGGCCTCACGACGGGTCCAGGCAAGCGCGAAGGCGAGGGGGCGTTCGGCGGCCGGCATGGTTTGCAGCGCCGCCGTGACGACGGGGCCGAGGTAGTCGCGCGCCACGGCCTCCCAGTCGGGGATGTCCTGCACGCGCATCATATCGACGCCGATTGCGCCGTGCAGGTGGATGGCGGCCAGCGAATAGCCGTCTTCGTGGCTGAACGAGCAGCCGATGGTGCTGTCGTGGCCTCCGACGATCACGCTCAGCGGTCCGCCGGGCTCGGATTGGATGCCGAAACAGCTGGCCGGTTCGCCGGTGAGCGCGGCCAGCACCTCGCGCGCCGCGCGCCGGATCTCTGCACGCTGGGCCGAGCGGATCAAGGCGGGGTCAGTTCCGGCAATCGGACATGAGCTGAGCTCATGTCC
>NZ_JBGLYQ010000063.1:0-37798 GCF_047304105.1 Duganella sp. Dugasp56 | reverse complement strand
AATGGCGGCCGCGGCGCCCGATTGGACAACTCCCCCACCCCGGGGGGGGGGGGCCAGCAGCCGGGGGGGGCTAGCGCCGGCGCCATGGGCGCCCCGCCGCTGGTGCTGCTGGCCGACGAACCGACCGGCAACCTCGACAGCAAGATGGGCCAGGAAGTGATGGACCTGCTGCTAAAGCTCAACAGCGAAGGCACGACCGTGGTGATGGTCACCCACGACGAGCATGAAGCCCGGCGCGCCGGCCGCATCGTGCGCGTGTTCGACGGCCAGCTGGTCGCTTAAGGAGTCCGCATGTTACGAAATTATTTGCTGACCGCCTGGAAGGTCTTCATGCGCCGCAAGCTGTTCACCGCGATCAACCTGTTGTGCATCGTACTGACCCTGGTCGTGCTGCTGGTGGTCACGGCCCTGCTGCAAAACACCTTCTACCCGACCGGCGTGGAAGGCAAGAGCGACCGCTTTGTGCAGATGGTCATGCTGCAGTCGACCCACACCGGCAAGAGTTCGCGCCGCACCGGCACGCTCGGCTACAAGCTGGTCGACCGGTATCTGAAGCCGCTCAAGCACGCCGAGCTGGTGTCGGCCGCCAGTTTCCCGCAGACGGTGTCGGTGTACCAGGAAGGCCAGGTCAGCGAAGTGATGATGCGCCAGGTCGATGCCGAATACTGGAAAATCCTCGACTTCAACGTGCTGTCCGGGCGCGTGCTCAACGCCGACGACCTGCAACAGGGCCGCATGGTGGCCGTGCTCAACCAATCGACCGCGCGCAAGCTGTTTCCGGGCCAGCAGTACCTGGGCCAGAAGTTCAGCGCCGGCGGCCAGGTGTTCACCGTGGTCGGCGTGGTGGAGGACGAAATGCACGTCAACGCTTTCTCCGACATCTGGGTGCCCATCACCTCGCAGCCGTCCAGCGATTACAAGAACAACCTGTTCGGTCCCTACATGGCGATGATGATGGCGCACTCGGTGGAGGAAGTGCCGGCGCTCAAGCAGGAAATCCTGAAGGCCGCCACCACCGTGCAGTACGACGATCCCACCATCTTCGACACTGCCAAGTTCTGGGGCGACTCCAAGCTGCAACTGTTCGCGCGCACGCTGCTGAGCGACCAGACCGAGGACGGCGGCGCCGCCAAGCTGCTGAGCGGCGTGGTGGCGGTCATGCTGTTGTTCATGGCGCTGCCGGCGCTCAACCTGATCAATCTGAACGTGGGCCGCATCTTGGAGCGCAGCAGTGAGATCGGCGTGCGCAAGGCCTTTGGCGCCACCGGCCGCCAGCTGGTGGCGCAACTGGTGCTGGAAAACGTGCTGCTGTGCCTGATCGGCGGCGCCATCGGCCTGCTGCTGGCCGCCGGCGTGCTGTGGTGGCTGGAAGGCTCCGGCCTGATCCCCTATCTCAAGGTCCACCTCAACCTGGCCGTGTTCGGCTACGGCCTGTTGATCACGCTGGTGTTCGGCGTGTTGTCGGGGGTGATCCCGGCCTGGAAAATGTCCCGGCTGGCGCCCGTCCACGCCCTGAAAGGAAACGCATAATGCTGCGCCACATGCTCAAATTGATCTGGAAACGCAAGTCCCGCAACATGATGCTGAGTCTGGAAATCATGCTGGCCTTCCTGGTAGTGTTCGCCATTGCCGCGTTCGGCCTGCGCTACTGGCAGCTGTATCAGCTGCCAGTCGGGCACGGCTGGCGCAACCAGTGGTCGGTCAGCATCCGCGCCGCGCAGGAACTGCCCAACGATTCCGCCGTGTTCGACAACTTCAAGCGCAGCCTGCTGACCATGCCGGAGGTGGAATCGGTGGGCTTCAGCTCCTTCTCCACCTACGAAATGTCGCGCTGGACCGAGGAGTACACGCTGCCCGACGGCAGCGGCGAGCTGACCGTGGACGGCATGGGCGTGAGCGACGATTACTTCGCCACCATGGACATGACACCGGTCGCCGGCCGCTTCTTTTCCAAAATGGACGATGGCGCCGACGCCGCGCCCACCGTCATCAACCGCAAGCTGGCAGAAAAATGGTTCCCCGGCAAGGAGCCGGTCGGCCAGTTGTTCGTGGTCAGGCGCGATGGCAGGAAGGGCGACGGCCAGCGCTACCGTGTGGTCGGTGTGGTCGACCAATACCGGTCGCACGGCGAATTCATGGACCCGGTGTACTTCATGCTGCCGCGCTGGATTCCGGGCAACGGCAAGGAGGCGGCCAACACCATCGTGCTGAAGCTCCGGCCCGGCACGCCGCGCATCTTCGAGGCCAGGCTCAACGCCAAGCTCAAGCAGATTCGCAGCGACTGGAACTACGTCATCACGCCGCAGGCGGACGCCCGTAGCTCGATGCTGAAGACGCAAATGATCCCGCTGGTGATCATGGCCGTGATCGCGGCCTTCCTGCTGGTGATGGTGGCCTTCGGCCTGTTCGGCGTGCTGTGGCAGAACACCACGCAACGCGTCCCGGAAATCGGCCTGCGCCGCGCGCTGGGTGCCGACGCCGGCGCCATCTACCGGCAGATCGTCTCCGAGCAACTGCTGCTCAGCAGCACCGCCATCGTGATCGCGCTGGTGCTGCTGGTGCAGCTGCCGCTGACCGGGGTGTTTGGCGACAGCCTGAACTGGCCGGTGTTCTTCGGCGCGCTGGCGCTATCGGCGAGCGTGATCTATCTGCTATCCTTGCTTTGTTCGCTGTATCCCGGCTGGCGCGCCGCGCGCCTGAGTCCGACCGAAGCGCTGCACTATGAATGAATAATGGACTCCACTCGCAAGCAACTCATCCTCATCATCGACGACGACAGCGCGGTACAGGTGTCGCTGGCCCTGCTGCTCAAGCAGTCCGGCTTCGACACCTTGTGCTGCGACGATCCGCAGCAGGCGCTGGCCGCGCTGGCCCGGCAGCCGGTCGACCTGGTCTTGCAGGACATGAACTTCTCGCTGCAAACCAGCGGCGAGGAAGGCTTGCAGCTGCTGGCCGCCATCAAGCAGGCCCAGCCCGCGCTGCCGGTGCTGCTGATGACGGCCTGGGGCTCGATCGCGCTGGCGGTCAAGGGCGTGCAGGCCGGCGCCGCGAACTTCTTCACCAAGCCCTGGGACAACTCCCAGCTGATGGCGCTGATCCGCACCACGCTGGAGACGGCCGCGCCGGCGCCGGCCGCCTGCCCCACGCGCCAGGCGCTCGACGCGCAGTTCGATTTCAGCGGCATCGTCGGCGAGCACCCGCGCCTGCTGAAGGTGCTGTCCACCATCGGTCAGGTGGCAGCCACCAGGGCGCCGGTGCTGATACTGGGCGAGAGCGGCAGCGGCAAGGAGCTGATCGCCGACGCCATCCACCGCAACAGCCCGCGCGCGGCGCGCGCCATCGTCAAGATCAACATGGGGGCGATCACGCCGTCGCTGTTCGAGAGCGAAATGTTCGGCCACGTGCGCGGCGCCTTCACCGACGCCAAGAGCGACCGCAAGGGCCATGTCGCCACCGCGCATGAAGGCACGCTGTTCCTCGACGAGATCGGTGAACTGAACCGCTCGGACCAGGTCAAGCTGCTGCGCGTGCTGCAGGACCAGACCTACCAGGCGGTGGGCGCCAGCCGCACCGAGCGGGCCGACATCCGCGTGGTGTCGGCCACCAACCGCGAGCTGGCCGAGCTGGTGGCCAGCGGCGAGTTCCGCGAGGACTTGTTCTACCGCCTGAACCTGATCACGATACGCCTGCCGCCGCTGCGCGAGCGGCGCAGCGACATTCCGCTGCTGGCGCGGCACATCATCGGCCAGGTCTCGGCCAGCTACGGACTGGGCCCGGCCAGCATCGCGCCGGCCGCGCTGGACTGGCTCAGCGCGCAGCCATGGCCGGGCAATATCCGCCAGCTCAAGCAGACGCTGGAACGCACGCTGCTGCTGGTCGGCAGGAGCGAGTTGAAGCAGGCCGATTTCATCGCCGCCGAGCAGCACGAAAACGGCGGCGCGATCGGCGCCCCCGGCCAGCGGCTGGGCGTGGACGGCATGACCTTGGAACAGGTCGAGCGCCACATGATCGCCAAGGCGCTGGAGCAGCACCAGGGCAACATCTCGCGCGTGGCCAAGGCGCTGGGCCTGAGCCGCACGGCGCTGTACCGGCGGCTGGAACGCCACGGCCTCGGCGCCGACGCCGACCAGGCTGAAACCGGCGAATCGCGCCCATGAGCCTGCGCCGGCGCTTGTACGCCTACCTGGCCGCCGCTCACCTGCTGTTCCTCGGGTTGACGATCACGCTGTTCCGCGACGCGCCGTGGCTGATGCTGGGACTGGAAGCGGCGGTGTTCCTGAGCTTTGCCGCTGGCGTGCTGCTGATGCGCCGCGCGCTCGAACCGCTGGGCTACACCCGCCACTTCCACGACCTGCTGCAAGACCAGCACTACGCCGCGCGCCTGCAGCAAAGCGGCGACGCCGAGCTGAACGAGCTGGTCCAGCTGTTCAACACCATGCTGGGCGCGCTGTACCGGGAGCGCCTGCAGATCGGCGAACAGCAAGGCTTCCTCGACCGCCTGCTGGAAGCCACGCCGAGCGCCGTCGTCGTGTTCGACTTCGACGGCCGCATCAGCCTGCTGAACGCCAGCGCGCAGGCGCTGCTCAAGCTGGACGACGCCAAGGGCAAGCCCTTGTCCGCGTGGCTGCCGCCGCTGGCCGTCGATGCGCAGACGGCCGGCGGCAATCCCAGCCTGCTGGCGCAGCTCGACGCCCTGCCGCCCGGCGACAGCCAGCTGCTGACCGACACCGACGGCCGCCGCTACCGGGGCCAGCGCGGCCACTTCTACGACCGCGGCTTCGCCCGCCATTTCCTGTTGATCGAGGAACTGACGCAGGAACTGGAAAGCTCGGAAAAAGCCACCTACGACAAGCTGATCCGCGTGCTGGCGCACGAGGTCAACAACACCGTCGCCGCCACCGGCTCGGTGCTGGACTCGCTGCTGTACTACCGCAGCCAGCTGGCCGAGCGCGACGGCGAAGACTTCAGCACCGCCATCGTCGCCGTCAAGCGCCGCAACGTCAGCCTGGGCGAGTTCATCGAGCGCTTCACGCGCGTGGTGAAGATGCCGGCACCGGAACTGCGCCCGGTCGCGGTCAAGGACTTGATGGACGACATCCTCTACCTGTACCGCGAGCCCTGCCGCAGCCGCGGCATCAGCATCGCCTGGCGGCATTGCGACGACGTGCCCGCCGTCGCCATGGACCGCCACCTGATGGAACAGGCGCTGCTCAACGTGGTGAAAAACGCGATGGAAGCGGCGGACGGCGGACCGCAGCCGGCATCCATCGAATTCGCGCTGGGCCAGGATGGCGACGGCCTGCGCCTGTCGGTCATCGACAGCGGCAACCGCCTGGGCGACGTGCCGGCGCGCCAGCTGTTCACGCCCTTCTTCACCACCAAGAAAGGCGGCCAGGGCATAGGCCTGCTGTTTGTGCGCGAGGTGCTGAACCGCCACGGCTTCCCCTACCGCCTGGCCGCGACCGGCGACGGCAGCACCCGCTTCGATATCTGGCTGCGGCCGGCAGCCGGCGCTTAAAACTCTTCCCAGTCGCCGCTGCCGCCCGTGTCGGCCGGCACAGCGCTGAGGCGCTTCTGCGGTTTGGCGGCGGCAGTCCGCACCACCGGACGCGCGGACGCGGGCAAGGACTTGACCGCTGGCGCAGGCTTGCTCGGTGCCGGCGCGCTGCGCTGCTCGCGATCGACCTTGAACACGCTCACCACGCGCTCCAGGTTGGCCGCCTGCTGCTGCATCGCTTCCGCCGCGGCAGCGGCCTCCTCCACCAGCGCGGCGTTCTGCTGCGTCACCGTATCCATCTCGCTGACGGCCTGGTTGATCTGCTCGATGCCCGCGCTCTGCTCGTCGCCGGCCGAGGCGATGTCGGCCATGATGTCGGTCACGCGCTGCACGCTGGACACCACCTCGTTCATGGTCTGGCCGGCCTGCTCCACCAGCTTGCTGCCGATCTCCACCTTCTCCACCGAATTGCCGATCAGCTCCTTGATCTCCTTGGCCGCCACGGCCGAGCGCTGCGCCAGGTTGCGCACCTCGGAAGCGACCACCGCGAAGCCGCGCCCCTGTTCGCCGGCCCGCGCCGCCTCGACGGCGGCGTTCAGCGCCAGGATATTGGTCTGGAAAGCGATGCCGTCGATGACGGCGATGATGTCGACGATCTTGCGCGACGAATCGTTGATCGCGCCCATCGTATCGACCACCTGCGACACCACCGCGCCGCCCTGCTGCGCCACCGCCGACGCCGACTGCGCCAATTGGTTGGCCTGGCGCGCGTTGTCGTTGTTGTGGCGCACCGCGCTGGTCAGCTCTTCCATTGACGAGGCCGTCTCCTCCAGCGAACTGGCCTGCTGTTCGGTGCGCGTCGACAAATCCTGATTGCCGCTGGCGATCTCGGTCGACGCGGCGGCGATCGTCTCGGTACCGGAGCGCACTTCGGTGACGATGCCGGCCAGGGCGTCGCGCATCATCTTCATCGCGTGCAGCATGCTGTGGCTGTCGTTGCCGCGGGTATCGACCACCACCGTCAGGTCGCCGGCGGCGATGCGGCCGGCGACGGCGGCCGCATAATCCGGCTCGCCGCCCAACTGGTGCAGCAGCGTGCGGCCGATGACGATGGCGGCCACGGCGCCGATCACGATGGCGATGCCGCTCAACACCAGCATCAGCAGCCGCGCACGCTCGTAGGCGGCGCTGGCGGCGGCGGTATCGGCCAGGTTCTGTTCTTTTTGCAGCAGCGCATAGTCATCCATGGTGTCCTGCCAGCGCTGGGTGGCCGGCGCGGCCTGCTTCATCAGCAGTTCGGTGGCTTCGGCGTCCTGGTTGGCCAGCGCCAGCGCCAGCACCTTGTCGGTCAGCGGCCGCGCTTCCTGCGCCGCCGCCTCGATGCGGGCCCGCAGCGCGGTGTCCTTGTCCGACGCAGGGAATTTATCCAGGGCCTCCTTCGCCTTGCCGTAGCCGGCGCGCGCGGCGGTCAGATGCGCCAGTTCGGCCTGCATATGGCCCGGCTCGGTCAGCAGCACCACGGTGCGCGTCACGCGCGCCGCCACATGCACCGCCTCCGACATCTCCTGCACCAGGTCGGTCCTGGCCACGTTCGTGTTGACGATATTGTCGAGCTTGGCATGAATCGTGCTCATGTTGAACACGCCCAGCGTGGCGATGAGCACCAACAGCGTCAAGACCAAACCGAAACCAAGACTGAGACGGGTACCGACTTTCATGTTTGCGATCGTCATACGAACACTCCTGCGGTTGGAAGCCTATGTAACAAATTGTACGCCAACACTTAAGTTGGTTTTGTAAAATTTCCGAAGGCAAACATACAAAAAACCACTGAGCCGGACAGGCGAAAACCTCATATCGATATAGCCAAATATTCGACTTTAAAGGGATTTTGGCGGACTTTATATGCAGTAACACCTTTAAAATAAGCAATTCCGTCACCGGCTGGTAAGACCAACGGCACGCCAAGGTGACGATCAATGACTATTTATTTTCGTAGCGAAGGGCAGACGATGGCGATCAACGTGATTCTCAACTTGCTGGCGGCACTGGTGTTGCTGGGCCTGCTGTACGCGCTGCAGCGCCGGCACGCATCCTTTTCGGTGCGCGTATTCACCGGCATGGGGCTGGGCGTGGTGCTCGGCGCGGCGCTGCAGGCGCTCTACGGCGCCAGTTCGGCCGAGCTGAAGCTCACCGGCGACTACCTCGACATCGTCGGCTCCGGCTACGTCAAGCTGCTGCAGATGATCATCATGCCGCTGATCATGGTCTCCATCATTTCCGCCATCATCAAGCTCAAGGGCATTAACTCGCTGGGCAAGATCAGCGCGCTGACCATCGGCACGCTGATGCTCACGACGCTGGCGGCGGCCGCCATCGGCATCGCCATGGCCAAGGTGTTCCACCTGACGGCCGTCGGCCTGACCGCCTCGGCCGCCGACATCGCGCGCGGCGTCTACCTGCAAGGCAAGGTCGAGGCGGCGCAGGCGATTTCGCTGCCGAGCATGCTGCTGAGCTTCATCCCGGCCAATCCCTTCCTCGACATGACCGGCGGGCGCAAGACCTCGACCATCGCGGTGGTGATCTTCTCGGTGTTCATCGGCATCGCCGCCACCGGCATCCACGACAAGAAGCCGCAGATCTTCGCCGCGTTCGAACATTTCATCCAGGTCGCGCACGCGATCGTCATGCGCATCGTCACGCTGGTGCTGCGGCTGACGCCGTACGGCGTGTTCGCGCTGATGGCGCAGGTGGTGTCGACCTCCAGCTACGCCGACATCCTGCACCTGATCGACTTCGTGCTGGCCTCGTACAGCGCGCTGCTGCTGATGTTCCTGGTGCACCTGCTGATCGTCGGCGGCGCCGGCCTGAACCCGGCGCGCTACGCCAGGAAGATCCTGCCGGTGCTGACCTTCGCCTTCACCTCGCGCAGCAGCGCCGGCGCCATCCCGATGAGCGTGCAGACGCAGACGCTGCGCCTGGGCACGCCGGAAGGCATCGCCAATTTCGCCGCCTCGTTCGGCGCCACCATCGGCCAGAACGGTTGCGCCGGCATCTATCCGGCGATGCTGGCGGTGATGATCGCGCCGACCGTCGGCGTCGATCCGTTCACGCTGGGCTTCATCGCGCCGCTGCTGGCCATCATCACCATCGGCTCGGTCGGCGTGGCCGGCGTCGGCGGCGGCGCCACGTTCGCCGCGCTGATCGTGCTGTCGTCGATGAACCTGCCGGTGGCGCTGGCCGGCCTGCTGATCTCGATCGAACCGCTGATCGACATGGGCCGCACCGCGCTCAACGTCAGCGGCTCGATCACCGCCGGCACCGTCGCCAGCCGGGTGTTGGGCGAAACCGACCTGGCCGTCTTCAACAACGACGCCGAGCTGCCCATCGACAGCGAGCGCCAGGCCGCCTGATCGAAAAAACAGGGAACCGCCGGTGGTGCGGCGGGTCTAATTTTTTCCATGTAATGAAAGGAAAAAATGATGACTACCCTCACCCTTACCTCCCGTCTTTTACTGGGCGCGGCCATGTCGGTCGCTTTGCTGGGGGGCTGCAACAAGCGCCCCGCCGATCAGCCGACGCCGAGCGTGACCAGCCCTGAGCCGGCCACGCCGGCAACCACGCCACCGGCCAACACGACGCCACCGGCCACCACGCCGGACAACACCACGCCACCGGCCACGACACCACCGCCGGCACAAAATCCGCCGCCGGCCACGAATCAATAGGCGTAAAACCGCAGGCGTAAAAAAAGGGCCCGAGGGCCCTTTGACTACATGGTTCCGGCTTAGAACTTGTAGTTGTACGAAATGCCGACCAGCGACAAATGGGTCTGGAACAGGCCGCGCGTGGTTTCGCCGTTGCCGGTGCAGGTGGTCATCAACGGATTGCAGTTGTTGGTGTAGTTGATCTTCGCATCCTTGAAGTCCAGGTAGCTGTAGGCGAAGTCGATCGACGAGCGGGCGTTGAGCTTCCAGTTGGCGCCGACCGAATACTGCATGCGGTCGCTGTCCGGCAGCGCCGGGTGGGTCAACTCGGCGCTTTGCACCGGCGATTCGTCGTAGGCCACGCCGGCACGCAGGGTCAAGGCTTCGTTGTAGGCGTAGTTGCCGCCCAGCGAAACGCGCACGGTGTTCTTCCATTGCTGGCGGATCACTTCGGCGCCTTCGGTGGTGCCAGGGAACTGGATGTCCAGGTCGCCCATACGGTTGTGGCGTGCGAAGGTCACGTCGGCCATGCCGGCGAACTTCGAATCGAACTGGTGGAACACGTTGGCCGACAGCGTCTCAGGCGTGCGCAGCGACACCAGCGCGGCCGAGTTGACCTTGTGCGACGACGCCGACAGCACGCCGTTGACGATAGGGTCGGTGGTCACTTTCGAGAAGTCCCATACGGTGCTGCCTTTCAGCTGGTGCGAGATCGACGAGCGGTAAGCCAGGCCGAAGCGGGTGTTCTGGTCCAGCGTGAACAAATAGCCCAGGTTGAAGCCCCAGCCCCAGTCCTTGGCGTCGTTCGAGCCGTGGGCGTCGCCCGCCGTGCGCAGCAGCGCAGGGTTGCCGCCCAGCGCGGCGATCTGCCTGGCCAGCAGCGCGCCTTGCGCGGCGCCGGGGCCGCTCGACAGCGCGGCGATGGTGCCCGGCACGTCAACCGCCTGGCCCAGCTCGGCCTTCATGAATTCCGCGTCGATACCGAAGCCGAAGGCGTGGTGCTCGTTCAGCTTGAACGATGCCGACGGGTTCAGCGTGACCGATTCCAGCTTGACGTCGGACAGCGCGTAGCGGCCGTTCCAGGTGCTGCCGTAGTTGATCTTGGTGCCGTACGGGACAAACAGGCCCAGGCCCACTGCCCACTGGTCGTTCAGCTTCTTGCTCAGGTACAGCGATGGCGCGGTGACCGAATCAGGCACATAGTCCTTGGCCGCGGTGCCGCCGGTCGGCTGGCCGGTGAAGTGGGTCGAGCCGCTGTCGGTGAAGGTCGAGTGCGGCAGGACGACGGTCGCGCCGCCGCTGATCTGCATGCCGTCCAGGCGCGACAGGCCGGCCGGGTTGTAGAAGATGGTCGATGGATCGTTGGCTTCGGCGGCGTTGGAATCGGCCGTGCCCTGGCCGGAGATGCTCTGCGAGCCGAAACGGTAGCCGGACGCGTTGGCGCCGGCGGACAGGGCGCTCAGCGCGGCGGCAATGATCAGGGGCAGGTATTTGTGTTGCATGGAGGTCTCGCTTTATAGGGTGGTTTTTTAGCAGGAAGGCCAGCAGCATACTACATTCGTAAAACAATTCAAAAGGCAAGTCGTTAGAGGAGGAATACTAATTAAAACCTTGAAACCGAGCACTTGCTCTGCATCCAGGACGTAAAAAAGGACCCGAAGGTCCTTTTTTATTCCTTTTAAAACAAAGGCTTAGTGCGAATCCAGCGCGCCGGCCGGTGGCAGCGCCGGGCCGCCCTTGCCGGTGATCTTGCGCACCACAAACATGATGGCACGGAACACCAAACGCACGAATACCAAGGTCAGCACCGCTTCGACCAGGGTCATCACCAGCGCCGGCGCGGCGCTCCAGCGCACCGCGCGGCGCTGGTATTTGGCGATCGCGCGGTCCTTGCTGATCTCGATGCTGTCGTAGAAGGTCGGCACCATCAGCAGCGTCAGCAGGGTCGAGGTGATCGTGCCGCCGATGATGGCGATCGCCATCGGACGGTAGAACTCGCCGCCCTCGCCCAGCCCCAGCGCGACCGGGAACATGCCGGCGATCAGCGCGAAGGTGGTCATCAGGATCGGACGCAGACGCATGCGGCCGGCGTACATCAGCGCATCCTCGCGGCCGTAGCCCTCTTCCTCGCGCTTGCGCGCCGCGTCCAGCAGCAGGATGGCGTTCTTCGCGACCAGACCCATCAGCATGATCACCCCGATCAGACTCATCAGGTTAATCGTGCTGTTGGTCAGCAGCAGGCCGATCACCACGCCGATCAGCGACAGCGGCAGCGACAGCATCACCGCGATCGGCGCCGTAAACGAACCAAACTGCATCACCAGGATCAGGTACATCAGGCCGACGCCGGCCACCAGCGCGATGCCCATGGCGCCGAACACCTCGTTCATGTCCTTGCCGGCGCCGCCCAGGTTCAGGCCGTAGCCCGGCGGGAAGTCGATGTCCTTGACCAGCTTCATCGCGTCGCTGGTCACCTCGCCCGGCGAACGTCCCTGGACGTTGGCGCTGACCGAGATCACGCGCTTGCCATCCTTGTGCTTGATGGTGGACGGCCCCTTGCCCATGGTGACGCGGGCGATCTGGTCCAGCGGCACCATCTGGTTGGTGCCGGTGACGGCGATCGGCAGGCGCTCGATGTTCTCCGAGCTGGTGCGGTCTTCCGGCGCCAGGCGCACGGCCACGTCGCGCGACTCGCCGGTCGGATCGACCCAGTCGCCCACTTCGATGCCGGCAAACGCCACGCGCAGCGCCTGGGCGGCGTCGCCGGCGGCGATGCCCATCGAGTTGGCCAGGCCGCGGTTCAGTTCGATCTGCAGCTCGTCCTTCGGATCCATTTCAGACAGGCCGACGTCCACCGCGCCCGGCACCTTGCGCAAACGGTCCATGAAGGCGTTGGTGATCTCCATCAGCTTGCGCGAATCGGCGCCGGTGAATTCGATCTGCACCGGCTTGCGGGCGCCGTTGCTCAGGTCGTCGAGCACGGTGTACTCGGCGCCGACCAGGCCGGCCAGCTTCTCGCGCAATTCCTTGGCCACCTCGATGGCGCCGCGCTTGCGCTGGGTCTTCTTGCCGATGTCGACATAGATGCGGCCGCCGCTGAGGTTGACGTAGCTGTTGGTTTCCTTGGTCTCCTTGATCGAACGGGCGATCACGGCGGCCTTTTCCAGTTTCAGGCGCGAGTATTCCAGGCTGCTCGACGACGGCGTGCGCACGTCGATCGCGATGGTGCCCCAGTCCGAGGCCGGCACGAAGCTGGCGCCGCCGAACTTGGCTTGCAGGCCCAGCGCGGCCACGAAGGTCGCCAGCGCGATCACGGCCATCCAGCGGCGGTGGTGCAGCGCCCAGGCAATGACGTTGCCGTAGCGGTCGGCCTGGTGGTCGAACCAGTGGTTGAACTTGAGCAGCACTTTCTCGAAGCCCTTGCGCGGCGCCGTGTGGTGATCCGGCGGATCGCCCCAGAAGGCCGACAACATCGGATCCAGCGTGAACGAGATCAGCAGCGACACCGCCACCGAGCAGGTCACCGTCAGCGCGAAGGGACGGAACCATTCGCCGGTGATGCCAGGCATGAAAGCCACCGGAATGAACACGGCCATGATGGAGAAGGTGGTCGCGGCCACCGCCATGCCGATTTCAGCCGTGCCTTTCAGCGCGGCGGTGCGGCGATCGGCGCCCAGCTGCATATGGCGCACGATGTTTTCCCGCACCACGATGGCGTCGTCGATCAGCACGCCGATCGCCAGCGACAGGCCCAGCAGGGTCATGAAGTTCAGCGTGAAGCCGCACAGCCAGACGCCGATGAAGGCGGCCAGCACCGAGGTCGGCAGGCTGAGCGCGGTGATCAGGGTCGAGCGCCACGAGTTCAGGAAGGCGTACACCACGAAGATGGTCAGGCCGGCGCCGAACACCAGCGATTCGATCACGTTGTTCAGGCTGTCCTGGGCGTTTTCGCCGTCGTCCTCGGTCACTTCCAGCACGGTACCGGCTGGCAAGTCCTTCTTCATTTCCTCGACCACTTCGCGGATTTTCTTGGCCACGGTCACGGTCGACGCATCGCGCGAACGGGTGATCGAGATGCCGACGTTCGGCTTGCCGGAACGCACGCTGATGCTGTTGATCTCGGCGAAGCCGTCCTCGATGGTGGCCACCTGCGCCAGCCGCACCAGCTCGTTGCCGTTGCGCTTGACCACCACCTGCTGGAACTCTTCCGGATGCTCGATGCGGCCAACCAGGCGTATCGATTGCTCGTTCAGGTCGCCGCGCACCTTGCCCACCGGCGCGTTGGTGTTCTGGTTGCGCAGCGCGTTGACCACGTCGCCCACCGACACATTGTATTCACGCAGCTTCTCGGCCTTCAGCAGCACGCTCAGCTCGCGGCGCAGCGAACCGTCGATGTTGACCGAGGCCACGCCGTCGATGCCGCGGAAGCGGTCGGCCAGCTTGTCCTCCGCCATGCGCGAGATGACCGCGTGGCTCTGCGTCTTGGACGACAGCGCCAGCTGCATCACCGGCTGCGCCGACGGATCGATGCGCTGCAGGATGGGTTCGCGCATCTCGGTCGGCAGCTTGTAGCGCACCGCCGCGATGGCGTTGCGGATCTCGTCCGACGCCTCGATCAGGTTCTTGGTGAAGGTGAACTTGATGAAGATGCTGGCCGAGCTTTCCGAGGCCGTGCTGTTAATTTCCGTCACGCCGGTGATCGACTGCAGCGATTTTTCCAGGCGGTTGACGATTTCGCGCTCGACCGTCTCCGGCGACGCGCCCGGATACGGAATATTGACCACGATGAAAGGCACTTCGACGTCCGGGTTCTGGTTGACGCGCAGCTTCTTCAGCGCCATCAGGCCCAGGCACATCATCGCGACGATCAGCACGATCGTGGCGATAGGCCGTTTAATACTGAAATCCGATAAGAACATGGCGGTTATCCTTTATTTTTCTGCCACGGTGGACGACGAAGCCGAGGCCACCGCTTTCGGCGTGCTCAGTTCGACCTTCTGGCCATCCTTGAAGCCCGAGCCCGGCACGCGCACCACCATGTCGCCGGTGGCCAGGCCGCTGAGCACCTGCCAGCGGCCTGTACGGTCGTCGCGCGCGCCGACGGTCAGCGGCACCTTGGCCAGCGCGCCGCCCTTGATGCGCCACACATAGTTGCTGTCGCCGGCCTGGATCAGCGCCGACGGCGGTATCATCAGCGCCGACGACGTTTCGGACTCGACGCGGCCTTCGGCGTACAGCCCGGCCACGCGCGGCTGCGCCTGCTCGGAGAAGTCCACCAGCACCTCGACCTGGCGGGTGACGGCGTTGGCGGCCGGATCGACGCGCTTGACCTTGCCGCTGAAGCTCTGGCCAGGGTAGCCGTTGACGCGGAACAACACCGGCTGGCCGACCTTGACCACGCCGATCTTGTCGGCCGACACCAGGCCCTCGAAGCGCATGCTGTGCGGGTCGATCACCTTGATCAGCTCCTTGCCGACCTGGGCGGTGTCGCCGTTCGACACCTTGCGCTCGCTGACGATGCCGTCGAACGGCGCGCGCACCACGGTGCGGGTCAGTTGCTGGCGGGCCGAGACCGAACGGGAACGCGCCGCGGCCAGGTCGCTCTGGGCGTTGTTGCGGCGGATTTCCGCGTCTTCCTGGGCCTGGGTCGACACCATGCCGGAGGCCAGCAGGGTTTTCTGGCGCTCGTACATGCGCTGGGCCTGGGCCAGCGTCTGCTCGGCGGCGCGGGTGGCCTCGTCGGCCGAATTGACGCTGTCGCGGATCGAAGTCTCGTCCAGGCGCAGCAGCACATCGCCTTTTTTGACCGGCTCGCCGTTTTCCTTCATTACCTGGATTACCACCGCGCCCACTTCGGCGCGCAGGTCGGCGCGGCGCTCCGGCTGGATCGAGCCGGTGATGACCGGACCGGACGCCAGCGCGTTCGATTCGACGGTAATCGTGTCTTCCGGCGACATCTGCAGGGTCACCAGGGGCTCTTTCTTGGCGTCCTTGTCGGCCTCTTTGCCTGCGGAAGCGGTCGCCGAAGCGCTGGCGCCGGCTTTTTCAGGCTCCTTGGAGGACTTGCCGCATGCGACCAGGGCAGAAGCGACGGCGAGAGCTAGAAGGGTTTTGCGCAACATAAAGTTCTCCGAGAAAGTGGCACGTAGGTGTTCGTAGGTGCTGGTTTTTGCTTATGAAATTTTAGCCAGACTACAGGGCGCAGAGTATCCCTGACTGTCCGGATACGGTCAATCAACATGCGACTGGACGGTAAAAAACGTGGCTGAATTGCCAAATAACGGGATGAACGGTGAAATTGGAGAATAGTCCGGGATGGCGAAAATGCCAGCGGAACCGGCGCGCCAGGACGGCACGCCGGTAAAACAGCCTCAGCCGCGGCCGAAGATGGCGTGGATGGCGTGGGCGATGGCGATGCCGGTGCACAGGCCGCCGGCGATCTCCACCAGCGTGTGACCCATGCGCTCGCGCAGCCATTTGTGGCCACCGTCGTCCTTGGCCAGCCGGTTGATCGCCGCCGCCTGCTTGCCCACGTGCTGGCGCAGGCTGTTGGCGTCGATGACGACGATGAAGCACAGCGTCACCGCCACGCCGAAGGCCGGGTGGCCGATGCCCTCGCGCAGCGCGATCAGGGTCGCCATGCTCGACACCACGGCGCTGTGGTTGCTTGGAAAACCGCCGTTGCCGACCAGGTTGAACGCCCATTTGCGCGCCTTGACGCTATTAATCAGGAACTTGATCGGGCCGACCGTGATCCAGGTGATCAGCGGCGTGACGAGGTAAGCGATATCCATGGGCGTGTCCTTTGCATTTTTGTGGCGCAATTATCGCAGATGGCCCCACAGCGGCGGAAGCAAGTAATATAAAATCACCGCAACTCCACATTTCCATAAAAACAACGATGCAGCACTTCAGAATCTCTTTCATCGTCACCTTGGTCCTGATGGCGCTGGCCGCCTGGTGGGGCTACAGCCACGGCGGCGCCGCCGGCCTGCTGCAGGCGGTCTGGATCGCCGCCGTGCTGGGCGTGATGGAAGTGTCGCTTTCCTTCGACAACGCGGTGGTCAACGCCTCGGTGCTGCGCCACTGGAACGCGTTCTGGCAAAAACTGTTCCTGACGGTCGGCATCGTCGTGGCCGTGTTCGGCATGCGGCTGCTGTTCCCGCTGCTGATCGTCTCGCTGGCGACCGGGCTGGGCCTGATCGACGTCTGGCACATGGCCACCACCACGCCCGAGGAGTACTCGAAGCACCTGACCGGCGCCCACGCCCAGGTGGCGGCCTTCGGCGGCGCCTTCCTGCTGCTGGTGTTCCTGAACTTCCTGTTCGACGAGGAAAAAGAGCTGCACTGGCTGGGCTGGCTCGAGGAAAAGCTGGGCCAGCACGGCACCGAGGCGCTGGCCGTGCTGCTGACCCTGGCGGCGGTGTTCGGCTGCGTCGGCCTGGTGCCGATGGAGGAAAAGTACACGGTGCTGGCCGCCGGCGTGATCGGCGTGGTGGTCTACCTGGCGGTCGGCTGGATCAGCAGCCTGCTGGAAGAGAAAGAACCGGACGACGACGACGACCTCACCGAAGCCGGCGTCGGCGCCGTGGTGGCGACGGTGGCGCGTGGCAGCTTCGGCGGCTTCCTCTACCTGGAAGTGCTGGACGCCTCGTTCAGCTTTGACGGCGTCATCGGCGCCTTCGCCATCACCAGCGACGTCGTCATCATCATGCTGGGCCTGGCCATCGGCGCCATGTTCGTGCGCTCGCTGACGGTGTTCCTGGTGCACAAGGGCACGCTGGACGAATACGTCTACCTCGAGCACGGCGCGCACTACGCGATCGGCATCCTGGCGCTGATCATGCTGGCCAGCGTCAAGTACCATGTGCCCGAGTGGTTCACCGGCTTGTCCGGCGTGGCCTTCATCGCGGTATCGCTGTGGTCGTCGATACGCCACAAGCGCAGGCTGGCCGCGTGATAAGATTGAAAACATTGCACCCAACCTGCGCTGACCTATGACCACATCCAAACGTGTTGTTCTGTACCTGTCCGGCCTGCTGGCCGCCGTGCTGCTGCTGTTCGCCGCCTACACCTGGGTGATGCTGCACGTCTCCTACTCGGACGGCGAGCGCGCCGGCTACCTGCAGAAATTCTCCAGCCGGGGCTGGATCTGCAAGACCTGGGAAGGCGAGATCCTGCTGACCTCGATGCCCGGCGCGATACCGGAAAAATTCGAATTCAGCGTGCGCCAGGAGGACGTGGCCAGGCAGCTGATGGACGCCACCGGCAAGCGCGTGGTGCTGACCTATGCCCAGCACAAGGGCGTGCCGAGCCAGTGCTTCGGCGAGACCGAGTACTACATCACCAAGGTCCAGATCCAGCCATGATAGTTGCCTTGCCATCAACATGGCGCGGCGTATCAAAAGTTTCCGGTAATCTCTGCAATAACATTAAAAACCGGACCACACCATGCTAATGCACCGATATTGGCGTCCCGCCGCCATGCTGGCCACACTGCTGGCGTGCGCTGGAGCGCGCGCCCAGGACCTGTCCGCCCAAGGCGGCGCGCTCAGGGTCAGCGGCACCAACGAAAATTCGTTCGCGGTCGGCATCAGCTACGCGCAGCCGGTGGGCGACTACCTCGCGCTGAGCCTTGGCTACCTGAACGAGGGCCATCCAGACAATCACCACCGCGACGGCGTGTCGGGCCAGATCTGGCTGCGATCGCACATCAGCGAACAGGGCTTGTCGTGGGGTGTGGGCGTGGGCCAGTACTATTTCTTCGACACGTCGCGGCCGCATGGCGCGCCGGGCGCGGTCTACATCAATGATCACGGCTGGGCGCCGATCTACAGCGTGCAGGCGACCTGGCATCACCCCAACCGCTGGTACACGCAGGTGCAGCTGAACCGCGTGGTGCCGAGCGGCGCCAAGGAGCCGACCACCTCGCTGCTGGTGGGCGTCGGCTACCGTTTCGACGGCGTGCGCGGCGACAAGCTGCATCTGGACGGGCCGTCGACCGACGAGACGCTGACGGTGATGGCCGGCCAGAGCATCGTCAACAGTTTTGAATCGGAGCGTTCCAGGGCGGCCACGCTGGAATACCGCCGCGCGGTGGCGCGCTATATCGACTGGACAGTCAGCTATCTGCACGAGGGAACCTCGGCCGGCACGCACCGCACCGGCGTCGCCAGCCAGTTGTGGCTGATCCGGTCGCTGAACAAGGACGTGGAACTGGGTATGGGGGTCGGTCCCTACCTGGCGTTCGAGGTGCACGACGTGCCGGGCACGCGGTCGCACAAGGCCGGCCTGGTGTCGATGGCCGGCCGCTACCACTTCACCAAGCGCGTGGTGGGCGAACTGTCGCTGAACCGCGTCGTCACCGACTACCACCGCGACGCCGACCTGCTGCTGGTCGGCCTCGGCTTCAGCTATTAAAAGACGGGGTCAGATCCGACAATTGGACACGAGCTCTGCCGTAGTGGCCGCTACGGCAGAGCTCGTGTCCAATTGTCGGATCTGACCCCGGATTGTTAGCGGGCGCGCCAGACGGCTTTGTTGGCTTCGGTTGGCGGCGCCAAACGGGCCGCTTCCTTGCGGGCGCGGGCGGCGTCCAGCGTGGCGACCACGGCGCCCTCTTCCGCTTGCACGCAGTCGCGCGCCGCGGCGTCGACCTTGGCCTGCACGGCGGCCAGCGCTTTTTGCGCGGCGGCGTGGCGGCGGGTTTCCAGTTCCAGCAGTTTCTGCTTGGCGGCGGTCATCGCGGCCGTGGTGTCGGCGACCTTGCGCTGCATCGCCGCATGCACCTGGGCAGCCTCTACCAGCTCCTGCTGGGCGGCGGCCTTGTCGGCGACTGCCTGCGTGGCGGCCTGCTCTTCGTCGGCACGCTGACGCGCGGCGGCGGCGATATTCTTCTCGGCTTCCAGCCGGCCCGCGATCGCTTTCGATGCGCGCGCTTCGGAAGCGGTGGTCAGCCGCTGTTGCGTCAGCTTCTGGTCGATCAGCGCCAGCGATTGACGCTCGGCTTCGACAAATTCACGCTCAGCCTGCAGCAGCGCCGCAGCGGCGGCAGCCTTGTCCTGCTCGACGCGGGCACGCTCCGCATGCACCACGCCCAGCTCGACGGCCAGGCGCGCCTGAGCCGCCAGCGCCTGCGCGGCGATGGCTTTCTGCTCGGCGTCCAGAGCGACCTGTTCGGTCATCACGCGGGCCGCTTCGGTTTCTTTTTCCGCGGCGGCGGCCAGGCGCTGCTCGGCTTCCTGCTGCTCGCGATACGCTTCGGTCTGCGCGCGCTCGGCGGCGATGCGGTGCTGCGCGGCGTCGGCGGCGTCCTGCTCGGCTTCCAGCTTTTCCTTCAGCGCGGCGATGGCTTGCTGCTCGGCGGCGGCGCGCGCCTGCTCGGCCTGCAACAGCGCTTCGGCCTGCGCGGCTTTGCGCATGGCCAATGCGTTGGCCTCATCCTGCGCTTCGACGTGCAGCGCCAGCGTGGCGATTTCTTTTTGCTCGGCGGCGTTCTGGCTGGCGGCCAGTTCGGCGGCGGCGCGCGACAAGGCGGCGCGCTCTTCGGCCAACTCGGCGGCGCGCTGCTGTTCCAGGCTGTCGGTGCGGGCCGCTTCGGCGGCGGCTTCATCGGCGGCCTGGCGCAGCTTGGCCTGCTCCAGCGCCAGCGCTTCGGCTTCCACCTTGGCGTGGGTTTTCAGTTCGGCTTCCTGCTCGGCCTGCACGCGGGCCAGCGCGACGGCGCGCAACTGGCTGTCGACTTCGATGCGCGCTTCGGTCGCGGCCAGGATGCTGGCGTCGGCGTCGCGGCGCGCCTGGGCGCTGGCGGCGGCCACCATCTCCAGCCGTTCGCGGTGGATCGCGGCGTCGCGGATTTCCTTTTCGGTTTGCAGGCGCAGGTGCAGCGATTGGGCGGCGCTGCGCTCGGATTCGGCCTTGGCCAGCGCGATCTGTTCACGTTCCTGCTCCAGGTGCGCCAGGGCGCGGGCCTCTTCCAGCGCGCGCACTTCGGCGGCGGCGCGATTGAAGGCCGATTCCAGCGCGATCTGGTCGGCGCGCTCGCGCTGCACGGTCAGGTCCAGCGCTTCCGCTTCGGCCTGGACCAGCATCTGCGCGGTCTGGCGGGCGGCGTGGGCGTGGCGCTCGCGTTCGCGCGCCAAGGTGGCGACGCGGGCGTCGGCGGAGGCGATGCCGACCACTTCTTCCTTGGCGGCCTGCACGGCGGCGACGCGCTCCACCGCTTGCAGGCGGGCTTGTTCGGTCTGCGTCGCCAGTTCTTCTGCGGCGCGGGCGGCCTGCTCGGCCAGCTGCGACTCGGCGGCGATCTGTTCGTGGGCGCGCTTGCGGCTTTCGCTTTCGGCCTTGGCGCGCTGCTCGGCGGCCAGGCGGATTTGCGTGTCGGCTTCGACCCGGGCGCGCAGTTCGGCGGTTTCCTGTTTGACGGCGTCGAGGCGGGCCACGCTGGCCTGGGCGGCGGCGCGCAGCGACTCGAGGCGCTCGCGGTTGGCGGCGATGGCTTCTTCGGAGGCTTGGGCATTTTGCTGCGCGGCGGCGGCGGCGGCGGCGTCCATCGCGGCGCGGACCTCGGCCAGCGCGCGGGCGCGGGCCTCGGCGTGGGCGCGGTTTTCGGCGGCGCAGGCGGCCTTGGCGTCGGCTTCGACGCGGGCGATCGCTTCCTGGATCGCCTTCATTTCCATCGCGGCGCGCGGAGTCGAGGTGGCCGCGGTCGGTTCGTCCGGATCATGCAGCGACACCATAGGGAGCAGTTTGACGTTGTCGCTGTCTTGTTTGGCCAGTTGTGCTTGCATGAGGGTTCTCGCTAGACGATATGTCCCGGCACCAACCGGGACTTCTGAGTTCTCATTATCAAGTAGCAGGCAAGCAAGCCGAACCGCAAGAAGAGGCGGAAAAACCCGCCATTTCCTTGGATGCGGCACATTCCGACGGCGTTGACGATCAGACTTACCCCTTGGAGCGGCGCAGCCATTCGTCCAGGCCGATGCCGCCGAGACGCGCCTCGCCCATCGGCACCAGCGAATATTGCTCGACGCGGCCGCCAAAATAACTGGCTTCGGGATCGGCCACCACCACCCGCGCATCGCCCACCGCTTTCAGATAGCGGGCAATGTATTCGTTGAACGGCGCGCGTTCCGGGCCGGCGATCTCGACGATGCCGCTGCGCGGCGCGGCCTGCGCGACATCGGCCACGATGGCCGCCACGTCGTCCGCCGCGATAGGCTGGAACAGGCCCGATGCCAGACGCACCGTATCGCCGTCCGCGGCCGACGCGGCGATCCCGTTGAGGAATTCCATGAACTGGGTCGAGCGGATGATGGTGTAGGGAATGCCGGACGCAGCGATCAATTTCTCCTGCGCAACCTTGGCCAGGAAGTAGCCGTTGTCCGGCATACGGTCGGTGCCGGCAATCGACAGCGCGACGTGATGCCGCACGCCCGCTTCGGCCTCGGCCGCCAGCAGGTTGCGGCTGGCGGTCTGGAAGAATTCCAGCACGGCTTGCGGCTCCCAGGATGGCGCGTTGGCAAGGTCGATCACGACCTGCGCGCCGGCCATGGCTTGCGCCAGGCCCTCGCCGGTGATGCTGTTGACACCGCTCGAGGGCGAGCCGGCGACCACCTCATGGCCGGCCTGGCGCAGGATGGATACAGTTTTCGAGCCGATCAGGCCGGTACCACCGATAACGACGATCTTCATGATGTGCCTTTCAATAGATTAACAATGTGCTCTAAGGGTCTTCCTGCCTATAAGACGGGACAGGCGGAAGACTTGTGACAGGCAAATCAGATTATTTTCATCGCAGCGGTATTTACACCGGCCGCAGCGGCGGTTCGTCCATCAGCGAAATCTGCTCTTTCAGCTCCAGGATACGGTCCTGCCAGTAGCGCTGGGTGTTAAACCACGGGAAGGCGATCGGGAAGGCAGGATCGTCCCAGCGGCGCGCCAGCCAGGCCGAATAATGGATCAGCCGCAAGGTGCGCAGCGCCTCGACCAGGTGCAGCTGGCGCGGGTTGAATTCGCAGAAATCCTCGTAGCCGGCCAGGATGTCGCTCATCTGGCGCGTCTGCTCGGCCCGGTCCCCGGACAGCATCATCCACAGGTCCTGGATCGCCGGCCCCATGCGGCTGTCGTCGAAATCGACGAAATGCGGGCCGGCGTCGGTCCACAGCACGTTGCCGCCGTGGCAATCACCGTGCAGGCGCAGCTGCGGCAATTCGCCGGCGCGCTCGTAGCTGCGGCGCACGCCGTCGAGCGCCTGTTGCGACACGCTGGCGTAGGCTTCCTTCAAATCGGCCGGAATGAACTGGTTGGCCTGCAGGTACTCGCAAGGCTCGGTGCCGAAGGTGGCGATGTCGATCGCAGGCCGCTGCAGGTAAGGCTTGATCGCGCCGACCGCGTGGATGCGCGCGATGAAGCGGCCGGTCCACTCCAGCACCGACGGATCGCTGAGCTCGGGCGCGCGGCCGCCGTGGCGGGCGAACACGGCAAACCGGAAACCGTTGAAGTGATGCAGCGTGGCCCGGTCCTGCCCCAGCGCCAGCGCCGGCACCACCGGGATCTCGCGCGCCGCCAGTTCCTCGGTGAAGCCGTGCTCCTCCAGGATGGCCGCGTCGCTCCAGCGCCCCGGACGGTAAAACTTGACCACCAGCGGCTTGTCGTCCTCGATGCCGACCTGGTAAACCCGGTTTTCATAGCTGTTCAGCGCCAGCAGCCGGCCGTCGCCGCGCAGGCCGAGGCTGTCCAGCGCGTCGAGCACGCATTCCGGATTGAGGGCCGAATACGGATGCGGCACCTGCTCCTGCGGGGCGTCGTGGACGGCGGCCAGCTGGTCCAGCATGCCGGCGGCCAGCGCCGCCGCACGGGCATCGGCCGCTTCGTCGTCAGCGTCTTCGTCTAAATGATCTTGGTTCATCCCCGCATTGTACGGGGCGCGGCGTGTATACTGTCGGCTTCCATCCAAGAAAAGAGCAAGCCATGCAACTCGACCAGCCACTGAGCGAAAAAGAATTCGACGAATTAGACAATTTCCTGCTGTCCGAACGCAGCCCGGAAGATGCGATGACGATGGACATGCTGCACGGTTACCTGACCGCCATCGCCATCGGCCCGGAAACCATCATGCCGGCCGAATGGCTGAAACGCGTCTGGGGCCAGGAAGACACCGATATTCCGAAGTTCAAGAATGAAAAGGAAGAGGAACGCATCCTCCAACTGATCATGCGCTTCATGAACGAAGTGCTGGTGACGTTTGAAGTGGCGCCCAAGGAATTCGAACCGCTGTTCGTCGAGCACGAGCACGAAGGCCAGACCCTGATCGACGCCGAAGCGTGGTGCTGGGGCTTCTGGGAAGGCATGGAGCTGCGTCCCGGCTCGTGGGACGAGATCTGGGAATCGGACGTGCAGGAGCTGATGAAGCCGATCTACCTACTGGGCGCCGACGAGATCGAGGAAGAAGAACTGCCGCTGGTCGAAGATCCGGTCAAGGCGCACAAGCTGGCGCAGGAGCTGGAGGCCAACCTGCCGTCCATCTACAAGTTCTGGGTGCCGCGCCGCAAGGCCGCCGTCACCACCATCAAGCGCGACGAGCCGAAAGTCGGCCGCAACGACGACTGCCCTTGCGGCAGCGGCAAGAAGTACAAGAAGTGCCACGGCGCCGATACGGCCGAATAAGCCGATGACGTTGCGCGGCGTGGTGCGGTCTTTGCTGCAATTGTTGTTGCCAGCGCTGCTGCTGGCGGCGACGTCCGCGTCCGCCGCCCAGCCGGCAGCGGAACTGGTCACCGACCGCACCACGCCCGCCAAACAGGCCGCCGACGCGGCCTTGCTGAAGTCCCTGGACCGCGACGCGTTCTACAACGGCAGCTACGCCGGCCCGACCGGCGCCCTCTCCTATCGCCTGCTGTCGCCGGCCAACGCCCAGCCGGGCCTGCGCTACCCGCTGGTCATCGTGCTGCACGGTTCAGGCGCCGTCGGCACCGACAACACCAGCCAGCTGGGCCAGTTGGCCATGTCCTGGGCCGCGCCGGCGATACGCAAGCGTTTCCCGGCCTACGTCCTGGTGCCGCAATTCGCCGAGCGCAGCGCCAACTACGCGCCGTCCTCCGCCGACGGCTTGCTGGCCGCCCAGCCCGGCCCTCGCCTGCCCACACTGCTCGCCGTGGTGGAAAACCTGATGCCGCAATTCGCCATCGATGTCGACCGCGTCTACGTCACCGGCTTCTCGATGGGCGCTTCCGCCGCCACCCAGGCCATGCTGCAAAACCCCGCCATGTTTGCCGCCGGCGTCGCCTTCTCCGGCATTCCGCCCGAGCGCAGCGCCGCCGCCCGCTTGAGCAGCATGCCGCTGCTGATCGTGCACGGCAACGCCGACACCGAAAATCCCATCGAGCCCGACCGCGCCATGTTCGCCGCCCTGCGGCGCCAGCCCGGCGCCGCCCGCATCCGCTTCCTTGAATACCAGGGCATGGAACACCAGGTTCCCGCCGACATGCTGCTCTCCCCCGCCTGGCGCGACTGGCTGTTCGCCCAGCGCCGCCCGCACTGACAATCGCATTGACAATATTTGTCAGCGGCATGCCTGACAATTTTTGTCCGGCGCCGGCAATTTTTGTCGCTACTCTCCCAAAATCAAGCACTTAGCCTGTGGCACGATTGTTGCCAGATGGCACATGTCGTCTAAAAATAAAACAGGAGAGATGCATGTCATTCTTACCAACACGCGCATGGCCCGCCGCCTGCCTGCTGACGCTGAGCGGTTCGGTCTGGGCCGCCACGGCCACGGTGGAAAGCACCGCCAGGGGTGCGGTGGCGCTGGGCAGTAAAGTATGGTTCCTCGGCAAAGTCGATGGCCAGGGCGTCTACATGAACTTCGCCGTCAATGGCGTCCCTGGCGGCAATGCCACCTACGGCAGGCTCAACTCGCAAAACGGCGAGTACGTGGCGCCGTCGGTGCTGCCGGCCAATGTGACCATCACCATCACCGGCACCACCACCAAGGATGCCAAGGTCGGCGCCAACCTGTCCGCCAGCACCACGCTGACCTTGAAGGCAGCGACCGCGCCGGCACCGGCTCCCTCCCCAACGCCGAGCCCGGAACCCAGGCCTGCGCCGACACCAAGCCCGGCGCCTGCGCCAACGCCTGTACCTGCGCCGGCGCCGGTTCCGCCGCCCATCGGCCAGCAACCGGCGCCGGACGCCGCGCGCATCAGCGCCGTGCGCCTGCTGGAGCAAGCCACCTTCGGCGCCACGCCGGCCGACGTCGCCGCGATCAAGGCCAACGGCCAGGCCGCCTGGCTCAAGCAGCAGTTCGCCGCGCCGGCCAGCGCCATCCCTGTCACCACGGACATGAAGCTGCTGCAAAACACCTGGTACAAGAACATGGCGACCGGTCCCGACCAATTGCGCCAGCGCATGATCTTCGCGCTATCGCAGCTGTTCGTCATCTCCGCCGACAAGAACCCGTACGCCAACGAAATCCAGCCGTGGCTGACGACGATCTCCAACAACGCCTTCGGCAACTTCAACACGCTGCTGCGCGAGATGACGCTGAATCCGTCGATGGGCAAGTACCTCGACCTCGGCAACAGCATCACGCCGGCGCCGAACGAAAACTATGCCCGTGAAGTGATGCAGCTGTTCACCCTCGGCCCCGTGCTGCTGAACCAGGACGGCAGCGTGCAGACCGATCGCAACGGCGACCCGATCCCGACCTATGACCAGGCCCGCATCAGCGACTTCGCGCGCGCCCTGAGCGGCTGGACCTATCCCGGCAGCAGCGCCACCGGCATCAACTGGGAAAATTTCACCGGCCCGCTGCAGCCGCGCGACAAGTTCCACGACAAAGGCAGCAAGACCTTGCTGCTGGGCGCAGTCCTTCCTTCCGGCCAGACCGCCGTGCAGGACATGGATGGCGTGATGCAGAACCTGTTCCAGCATCCGAACCTGCCGCCGTTCATCGCCACGCGCCTGATCCGCGCCTTCGTCACCAGCAACCCAAGCCCGGCCTACATCACCCGCGTGGCCGACGTGTTCGCCTACGGCAGCGCCGGACGCGGCGACCTGCAGGCGACGCTGACCGCCGTGCTGACCGATCCCGAAGCGCGCCAGGACGTACCGGCCACCGTACAAGGCCACCTGAAGGATCCGATGCTGCAATCGATCGGCCTGTTCCGCACCCTGGGCGCGACGATCACCGATCCGGGCAACCTGTTCTGGGACTATTTCCTGCTCGGCCAGAAGATCACCGCCGCGCCGAGCGTGTTCAACTTCTACTCGCCGATGACGCGCCTGCCCGGCTCGCCGCAATACTACGGCCCCGAGTTCCAGCTGTACGCGCCGAGCCTGGCCGTGGCGCGCGCCAACTTCCTCTACAAGTTCATCTCCGGCGAATACAAGGGCATGGTCAACGTCGACATCGCGCCGTTCGTCGCCGTGGCCGGCGACGCCACCGCGCTGATCAACCTGGTCGACTCGACCTTGCTGGCGGGCCGCATGTCGGCCACGGCGCGCACCGCCATCGGCGGCGCCGTCAACGCCTCGGCCGACACGCGCCAGCGCGCCATCACCGCGCTCTACCTCGCCGCCATCAGCGCCGAATTCGCCGTAGCCCAATAAAAGAAGAGAGGAACAACATGAGCAAGCACTCCACCTCCCGCCGCCGCTTCCTCGGCACCGGCGCACAAACCGGCGCGCTGGGCGCGCTGTCCGCGATGGGCCTGATGGGCATCGCCGCGCCGGCCCGCGCCGCCGTCACCGACTACAAGGCGCTGGTCTGCCTGTATCTGTTCGGCGGCAACGACGGCAACAACATGATCGTGCCGCTCGACAGCACCCGCTACGCGCAATACAACGCGATACGCGGCAGCCACGGCCTGGCGCTGTCGACCGTCGCCAAGACGCTGCTGGCGCCACGCAGCGCAACCTTGCAGGCCACGACCAATCCGGTCACGCAGGCATTCGGCTTCCACTACGGCATGCCGGAACTGGACGCGCTGTACGGCCAGGGCCAGGTCGCCGCCATCCTCAACGTCGGCAGCCTGCGCCAGCCGCTGAGCAAGGCGCAGTACCTGGCTGGCACCGCCGTGCCGTCGCAGCTGTTCTCGCATCCCGACCAGACCATCCAGAACCAGGCCGGCACGCCGTCCTCCGCCGCCACCGGCTGGGGCGGACGGCTGGTGGACGTGCTGGGCACCGGCGGCCACCTGGACGCGATCTCGGTCGGCGCCGGCGGCCTGTTTGTCGAAGGCGCCAGCACCCACGGCAATCTGCTGCCCGGCAACGGCCAGCTGGACCTGGCCGGCATGAACTTCTGGCCGCAGAAGGAAGCCGACGCGCGCCGCGCCGCGCTGGTGCAGATCCTGTCGGCGCAACATCCCAACCTGATCGCCGACGCCGCCAACAAGGCGCTGCTGAACGGCATGGACCTGGTGACCAACCTGAAGGCCGCCAATACCGGCGCGCCGCTGGCGACCGTGTTCCCCGGCACCTCGCTCGGACAGCAGCTGAAGACGGTGGCGCAGCTGATACGCATCCGCGCGCCGCAAGGGCCGGGACGGCAGGTGTACTTCGTCTCGCAAGGCGGCTTCGACACGCACGGCGGCCAGGCCTACCAGCAGTTCGACATGCTGCGCCAGGTGTCGCAGGCGCTGGCCGCGTTCCAGCTGGCGCTGGCGGAGATCCGCGCCGAACAGCAGGTGACCAGTTTCACGATGTCCGAATTCGGCCGCACCCTGCAGCCGAACAGCGGCGGCACCGACCATGCGTGGGGCAATCACCACCTGGTGGTCGGCGCGGCGGTCAAGGGCGGCGTCTACGGCCAGTTCCCCGACTTCACGCTGGGCGGCAAGGACGACGCCACCGGGCGCGGCGCGTGGATACCGCAGTTCTCCAACCAGCAATACGGCGCCACCCTGGGCCGCTGGTTCGGGGCCGATGCGGACATGCTGGAAACCCAGGTCTTCAAGAACGAACTGGGCAACTTCGGACTGAAAGACCTCGGCTTCATGGGATAGGCGACGAAAAAAACGCCGGACTCGGCCGGCGTTGTCGCAGCTGCGATTTCAATTACAGCTTGATGAAATGCTCGCGGTAGTATTTCAGCTCATCGATCGACTCGATGATGTCGGCCATCGCCGTGTGCTTCTGGTGCTTCTTGAAGCCGCCGACGATTTCCGGCTTCCAGCGCTTGCACAGTTCCTTCAGCGTGGAGACGTCGATGTTCCGGTAGTGGAAATAGGCTTCCAGCTTCGGCATGTAGCGCACCATGAAGCGGCGGTCCTGGCCGATGGTGTTGCCGCACATCGGCGCCTTGCCCTTCGGCACCCACAGCTTCATGAACTTGATCAGCTCCTCTTCCGCCTCGGCCTCGGTCACCGTCGACGCCTTGACGCGGTCGACCAGGCCCGAGCGGCCGTGCGTGCCCTTGTTCCACGCGTCCATCTTGTCCAGCGTCTCGTCGCTCTGGTGGATCGCGAACACCGGGCCCTCGGCCAGCACGTTCAGGTGCATGTCGGTGACCACCACGGCCACTTCGATGATGCGGTCGGTGTCCGGCTCCAGGCCGGTCATCTCCATGTCCACCCACACCAGGTTGAACTCATTCTGGCGCGGGGCGGTCGCCGCCGGTGCGGAACCTTCAGGCAAATCAGTAGCTTGTGACATAATTCTCTCTTGGCTCGGGTGGAGCCCATTGTTTATCCGAATCCGCCATTTTCTCACAGGCATAGAATGTATTCACTCGCGTTTTCGATTTTGTTTGTTTCTTTCATCATTTTGACGCTGATCGTGCGCTTCTGGCTCGCCTCGCGCCATATCCGCCATGTGCTGGCGCACCGCAGCGCCGTGCCGGCCGAATTCGCCGAGCGCATCCCCCTGGCCGCCCACCAGAAGGCCGCCGACTACACCGTGGCCCGCACCAAGTTCGGCCTGGTCACGCTGCTGGTCAATACCGTGGTCCTGATCGGATTCACGCTGCTGGGCGGCCTGCAATGGCTGTCGCTGGAGATTTTCAAGCTGACCGGCGCCGGCATGCTCTACCAGCTGGCCCTGCTGGCCGCGTTTGCCGCCATTTCCGGCGCCATCGACCTGCCGTTCGACTATTACAAGCAGTTCGGCCTCGAACAGCGTTTCGGTTTTAACAAGATGAGCAAGGGCCTGTTCTTCGGCGACATGGTCAAGGGCATGCTGCTGGGCGCCGCCATCGGCCTGCCGCTGGTGTGGGTGATGCTGACCCTGATGGAAAAATCGGGCAACCTGTGGTGGCTGTACGCCTGGCTGGTGTGGAGCGGCTTCCAGCTGCTGATGATGGTGCTGTTCCCGACCGTGATCGCGCCGCTGTTCAACAAGTTCACGCCGCTGGAGGACCAGTCGCTGAAAACCCGCATAGAAGGCTTGATGGCGCGCGTCGGCTTCGCCTCCAAGGGCTTGTTCGTCATGGACGGCTCCAAGCGCAGCGCCCACGGCAACGCCTACTTCTCCGGCTTCGGCGCCAACAAGCGCATCGTGTTCTTCGATACCCTGCTGTCGCGCCTGCAGCCGCAGGAAATCGAGGCGGTGCTGGCGCACGAGCTGGGCCACTTCAAGCTCAAGCACATCATCAAGCGCATCGCCATGATGTTCGCGCTGTCGCTGGGCTTCCTGGCGCTGCTGGGCTACCTGAAGAACCAGCTGTGGTTCTACACCGGCCTGGGCGTCGACCCGCTGCTGCTGCCCGGCCAGGGCAACGACGCCATGGTGCTGCTGCTGTTCATGCTGACCCTGCCCGTGTTCACCTTCCTGTTCGGCCCGCTGACCTCGATCAGCTCGCGCAAGCACGAATTCGAGGCCGACGCCTTCGCCGCCCAGCACACCGACGCGCGCGACCTGGTGTCGGCGCTGGTCAAGATGTACGAGGACAACGCCTCGACCCTGACGCCGGACCCGCTGCACTCGGCCTTCTACGATACGCACCCGCCGGCGAGCGTGCGCATCCGTCACCTGCACGCGGCGGCAGCATGAGTACGCCCATCGCCACCGCCGCCGACCTGCTGAACCGCAACTGCCGTCCGGCCAGGGATGCGCTGGACGCCGCCGAGGCCGCGCGCCTGCTGGCGCTGGTGCCGGGCTGGTCGCTGGAGGACGGCAAGCTGGTCCGCACCTTCGGCTTCAACAACTACTATCGCACCATGGCCTTCGTCAACGCGCTCGCTTACCTGAGCCACGCCGAAGACCATCACCCGGAAATGACCGTGACCTATAAAACCTGCGTCGTCCGCTACGACACCCATTCGGTCAACAATGGCCAGGGCGGGCTGTCGGACAACGACTTCATCTGCGCCGCCAAGGCCGGCGTGCTGTTCCACTCGGCGGCGGTGAAGGCATGAGCAAGCCCCAGCAGCTGACCGCCACCATCATCGCCGCCCACGGCCGCCATTACCTGGCCGAGGCAGACGGCGTCAAACTGCAGTGCGTCACGCGCGGCAAGAAGACCAATGTCGCCGTCGGCGACCTGGTGCACGTCACCCTGACCTCGGCCGACCAGGGCGTGATCGACAAGATCGCCGAACGCAAGACGCTGCTGTACCGCTCGGACCAGTACAAGTCCAAGCTGCTGGCGGCCAACCTGACGCAGCTGTTCATCGTCGTCGCCACCGAGCCCGGCTTCGCCGACGACCTGGTGTCGCGCTCGCTGGTGGCGGCCGAGGCGGCCGGCATCACCGCGCGCCTGATCCTCAACAAGACCGACGTCACCGCGTCGCTGGAACGCACCCGCGAACGCCTGCAGCCGTACGCCTCGCTGGGCTACCCGGTGCACGAGGTGTCGGCCAAGGCGCGGCCGGACGAGGCGCTGGCCATCCTCAGGCCGCTGCTGGCCGGCCAGTCGTCGATCCTGATCGGCCAGTCGGGCATGGGCAAGTCCTCGCTGATCAACCTGCTGGTGCCGGACGCCGACATCGCCGTGCGCGAGATCTCCGCCGCGCTCGACACCGGCAAGCACACCACCACCTTCACCCGGCTGTACCAGTTGCCGGAACTGGGGCCCGGCTCGTCGATCATCGACTCGCCCGGCTTCCAGGAATTCGGCCTCTACCATTTGAGCGAGGGCATGCTGGAGCGCGCCTTCGTCGATTTCGAGCCCTACCTCGGCCATTGCAAGTATTACAACTGCCGCCACCTGATCGAGCCGCAATGCGCGATCCTGGCGGCCGTGGCCGAGGGCAAAGTCGCTAAAATGCGGCATACGCTGTACGGCCAGCTGCTGCACGAATCATCCCAGACCCTATATTAAAAAAAACAATTGTCATGGCCTAAGCGCAATCTGCATTTGCAGACTATAATTCCTCAAGGCAATTTCCGCCCAAGGATTACCGATGGACATGTTTGCTGTCGACGACGAAGTAGCGCAATGGGAAGCGGCCCTGCTGCCCTTGCGCGGCCCGGCGCGGCTGCCGGTGCTGGTGCCGCTGGCCTGGCACCTGCGCCAGCGCGACACCGGCCGCGCCGTCGAACTGGCCAGCGAAGGCCTGCAGCTGCTGCAGGCCACCGCGCTGGCGCCCGACGAGATGCAACTGATCGCCGCGCGGCTGCAACTGGTCCACGGCGAGGCGCGCTGGCTGGCCGGCGAGCTGGACGCCGCCGCCGCCATCGTCGAACAGGCTTACCAACAACTGTGCTCGCTGGGCGACCACCAGGGCTGCGCCGACGCCCACTGGCTGCGCGCCTGGATCGCCATCGACCGCGGCGAGCACCGCCGCGGCGAGGATGAACTGGAACTGATGGCCTCGGCCGCCGGCCAGGTCGGCGACGAGCAGCGCATCGCCGTGGCCGACGCCGCCAACGCCCGCTGGGCGGTGCTGCACGACCTGGCGGCCGCCGAGCGGCGCTGGGGCCAGCGCTTCGCCGCCGATCCGCAGTCGCACCACCCCGCCGTCTCGGCCTGGATCTACGACTACCACGGCCTGGCCGCCAGCCAGCACAGCGACTACGGCGGCGCCGCGCGCTACTACATCCATTGCTATGAAACGGCGCTCGAGACCGGCCAGCTGCGCGTGGCCATCACCGCCGCCATCAACATCGGCCTGAACTTCACCATCCTCAACGACCACCACTCGGCGCTGGAATGGATGCAAAGCGCGCTGGACCTGGCGCGCCCGACCGGCTGGCCGCGCAGCATCGGCGCCTGCCTGATGCACACGGCCGACACCATGCGCCGCCTGGGCCGCCTCGACGCCACCGAGGAACTGCTGCAAGAAGCGCTGCAGATCCTGACGCCGCTGGCGGGCGCGCGCAGCTACGCCAACGCGCTGTCCTACCTGGGCGACCTGGCGCTGGACAAGAACGACTACGGCGCCGCGCTGGACGCCTTCCGCCGCATGGAGCAGCGCGCCGACGCGCTGCAGCAGGCCGACTTCCAGTCGATCGCGCGGCGCGGCCAGGCCCACGCGCTGTGCTATCTGGAGCGGCCGCAGGAAGCGCTGCAGATGGCCCACCACGCCGTCGAGCTGGCGGCCGGGCAGTCCAACCTGGTCAACCACGTGGCGGCGCTGCGCGTGCTGTCCGAGATCCACCGCCGCCATCCGCTGCCGCCGCCGGCCGGCATGACCGAGCAAAACGCCACGCTGCACTACCTGCACCAGGCGCTGGAAGTGGCCTCCGGCATCAACGGCTACACGCTGCCCGGCGACCTGCACGACGCGCTGGGACGCGAGTACGCGCAGGCCGGCGACTACGCCAAGGCTTACCAGTCGGCGCAGGCCGCCGCCGCCGCGCGCGAAAAGATCCACAGCCAGGAAGCCACCAACCGCGCCATCGCCATGCAGGTGCACCACCAGACCGAGCACGCGCGCGCCGAGGGCATGCACCACCGCGAGCTGGCCGCGTCCGAGGCGCGCCGCGCGGAAATCCTGCAGCAGACCAGCGCCACGCTGGAGCGCCTATCGGCGATCGGCCAGGAGATCACCATCCACCTCGACGCCGGCGCCGTGTTCCAGGCGCTGAACCGCCACGTGCAGGCGCTGCTGGCGGCCGACACCTTCGCCATCTACCTGTGCGACGCCGGCGGCGACACCGTCAGCCGCGCCTTCGGCATCGAGAACGGCCGCGCGCTGCCGGCCAACACCATCGCCGTCGACAACCCGCGCGCCAACTCGGCCCGCTGCCTGCGCGAACGGCGCGAGATCTATGTCGAGGAGGCCGGGCCGGACGACATCTTCCTGGCGCCGGGCAGCCAGCTGATGGTCAGCGCGCTGTACGTGCCGCTGCTGGTGGGCGAACGGGCGCTGGGCGTGATGACGGTGCAGGCCAGGCACGCGCGCGCCTACGGCGAGCGCGAACGGCTGATCTTCCGCACGCTGTGCGCCTACGGCGCCATCGCGCTCGACAACGCCGACGCCTACCGCCAGCTGCAGGACGCGCAAACCCAGCTGGTGTCGCAGGAAAAGCTGGCGGCGCTGGGATCGCTGATGGCCGGCGTGGCGCACGAACTGAATACGCCGATCGGCAACAGCCTGCTGATCGCCAGCACGCTGGCGCAGAAAACCGAGGAGCTGGAGGCGCAGGTCAACGGCCCCGGGCTGCGCCGCTCGGAACTGGCCGGCTACCTGGCCGACGCCCGCAAGGCGCACGAGCTGGTGATGCGCGGTCTGACCAGCGCGGCCGACCTGGTCAACAGCTTCAAGCAGGTGGCCGTCGACCGCACCACCGAGCAGCGCCGCGTGTTCCAGCTGCAGCAGGTGTCGCACGAAGTGATCGCGACGATGATGAACCGCGTGCGCGCCGCCAACCACCGCATCGAGATCGACGTGCCGGAGCTGATCTCGATGGACAGCTATCCCGGCCCGTTCGGCCAGGTGATCGCCAATTTCATCAACAACGCGCTGCTGCACGCGTTCGGGCGCGACCGCAGCGGCACCATGTGGCTGCGCGCCGCCCTGCCGGCCGACAACCGCGTGCTCGTCACCTTCGGCGACAACGGCGGCGGCATAGCGCCCGAGCACATGTCGCGCATCTTCGATCCCTTCTTCACCACCAAGCTCGGTCAGGGCGGCAGCGGGCTGGGACTGTCGATCAGCTACAACATTGTCACTTCGCTACTGGGCGGCCATATCAGCGTCCACAGCTCGCGCGACGGCACCATCTTTACCCTCGATCTCCCTCTGACGGCGCCCGAGCACCAGATCGCGGCGGCCACGCAGATCTACAACTGAGCACGACAACCTGTCTAGACAGCATAAACCACGGCAATTAGCCCTATCCACCGAATTGCCTTTATAATTGTTCGGCTAAGCCGGCCAGGCACCTCGCCCCAGGCCCGCACACCTGTCAGTTGTCACTATGTCTATTCAAAAACCGATCAAGCATTACCTGCAGTTTTCCGACTTCACGCTGGCCGAATACGAGTACGTCATCGAACGCGCGCACCTGATCAAGCGAAAATTCAAGAACTACGAGATCTATCACCCGCTGATCGACCGCACGCTGGTCATGGTGTTCGAGAAGAACTCGACCCGCACCCGCCTGTCGTTCGAGGCCGGCATGCACCAGCTGGGCGGCGCGGCGATCTACCTGAACACGCGCGATTCGCAGCTGGGCCGCGGCGAGCCGGTGGAAGACGCCGGCCAGGTGATGAGCCGCATGTGCGACATCATCATGGTGCGCACCTTCGGCCAGGACATCATCGAGCGTTTCGCCGCCAATTCGCGCGTGCCGGTGATTAACGGCCTGACCAACGAACACCATCCATGCCAGGTGTTCGCCGACATCTTCACCTACTACGAGCACCGCGGCCCGATCACCGGCAAGACCGTGGCCTGGGTCGGCGACGCCAACAACATGCTGTATTCGTGGCTGCAGGCGGCCGAGGTGTTCGGCTTCCACGTCAACGTGTCGACGCCGAAGGGCTACGACATGGACATGTCGCTGGTCTCGACCGACCGCTACACCTTCTTCGAGAACCCGTCCGACGCCTGCGAAGGCGCGCACCTGGTCAACACCGACGTCTGGACCAGCATGGGCTACGAAGAGGAAAACGCCGCGCGCCTGAAGGCTTTCGACGGCTGGATCGTCGACAGCGCCAAGATGTCGCGCGCCGCGCCGGACGCGCTGTTCATGCACTGCCTGCCGGCCCACCGCGGCGAGGAAGTCTCGGCCGACGTCATCGACGGCCCGCAGTCGGTGGTCTGGGATGAAGCGGAAAACCGTTTGCACATCCAGAAGGCCCTGCTCGAATACCTGCTGATCGGCCGCATAGAAAACAACTAACCAAGCAACATACACCACCAATTGGAACTAGCATGAGCGATATTAAAAAAGTAGTCCTCGCCTACTCGGGCGGCCTCGATACCTCCGTCATCCTCAAATGGCTGCAGGATAACTACCAGTGCGAGATCGTCACCTTCACCGCCGACCTGGGCCAGGGCGAAGAGCTGGAACCGGCACGCGCCAAGGCGATCAAGTTCGGCATCAAGCCCGAGAACATCTACATCGACGACGTGCGCGAGGAATTCGTGCGCGATTTCGTGTTTCCCATGTTCCGCGCCAACACCGTGTACGAAGGCGAATACCTGCTGGGCACCTCGATCGCACGTCCGCTGATCGCCAAGCGCCTGATCGAGATCGCCAACGAGACCGGTGCCGACGCCATCTCGCACGGCGCCACCGGCAAGGGCAACGACCAGGTGCGCTTCGAACTGGGCGCCTACGCGCTCAAACCGGGCGTGAAAATCATCGCCCCGTGGCGCGAATGGGATCTGCTGTCGCGCGAAAAACTGCTGAAGTACGCGGAAGACGCCGGCATCGAAATCGACATGAAGCACAAGAACGGCGGCGCGCCGTACTCGATGGACGCCAACCTGCTGCACATCTCGTTCGAAGGCCGGCACCTGGAAAACCCGAGCGCCGAAGCCGAGGAAACCATGTGGCGCTGGAGCGTCAGCCCCGAGGCGGCGCCGGACCAGGCCGAGTACCTGGACATCGAATACGAAAAAGGCGACATCGTCGCGCTGAACGGCGTGCGCATGTCGCCGGCCACCGTGCTGACCGAACTCAATCGCCTGGGCGGCAAGCATGGCATCGGCCGCCTCGACCTGGTCGAGAACCGCTACGTCGGCATGAAGTCGCGCGGCTGCTACGAAACCCCTGGCGGCACCATCATGCTGAAGGCGCACCGCGCCATCGAATCGATCACGCTGGACCGCGAAGTGGCCCACCTGAAGGACGACCTGATGCCGCGCTACGCGTCGATGATCTACAACGGCTACTGGTGGGCGCCGGAGCGCGTCGCGATCCAGACCCTGATCGACCACACCCAGGCCACCGTCAACGGCTGGGTGCGCGTCAAGCTGTACAAGGGTAACGTGATCGTCGTCTCGCGCGATTCGAAGACCGACTCCCTGTTTGATATGAACATCGCCACCTTCGACGAGGACGGCGGCGCCTACAACCAGGCCGACGCCGGCGGCTTCATCAAGCTCAACGCGCTGCGCATGCGCATCGCCGCCAACGCGCGCCTGAAGCGCGGCCAGTAAGCCATATCAGGCATGACCGGCAAGGCCGCTCGATGAGCGGCCTTTTTTTGTCCTCCGCGACGGGCGACAAAATGATACATTGCTCCCACAGTCTGACCGGAGTGGAGCGCATATGCTGAAAAACCTGAGTATCAAGACAAAACTCGCCATCGGATTCGGCGGCATCGTCGCCATCATCCTGGTTCTGTTGACTGTCGCCTATGTCAATTTCAGCAAGCTGTCCGATGCCAGCCAATGGGACAAGCACACGCTGGAAGTGCTGCGCGAGGCGGACCGCAGCTCGATCTCGCTGCTGGAACTGCAATCGGCGGAACGCGGCTACCTGCTCAGCGGCGACGACAAGCTGCTCTCCTTCAGCGCCGACGCCGAGGCGGACCTGGAGCGCCGCCTGGGCAAGCTGCAGACGCTCACCTCGGACAATCCCTCACAGCAGGAGCGCCTGCTCAAGCTGCGCACGCTGGTCAGGGACTGGCTTACGCAGGTCTACCACCCGCTGCTGGAAAAGCGCCGGGCGCTGGGGGAAAGCGCCGGCGCGGCCGACCAGCTGGGGCACGGCGCCGAACTGCGTTCCGGCTCCCGCAACATAGCCGCCATCCGCACCCTCATCGACGAAGCCACCGCCGAGGAAAACCGCCTGCTCGAGCTGCGTGCGCGCACCTCGTCGGCGCTGCAGCGCACCATGACGCTGGTGCTTGGCATCGGCGGCGTGGTGTGCGTGGCGCTGGCGGTGCTGATCGGACTGGCGCTGCTGCGTTCCATCATGCATCCGGTGGGCAGCCTGACGGAAGCCGTCGGCAAGATCGCCGCAGGCCAGCAGGACGCCCGCGCGGCCGTCGTGTCGGGCGACGAGCTGGGCCAGGTGACGATGGAATTCAACCGCATGGCGCAGGCGATCCAGGACAGCCAGGCCAACGAACTGGCGGCCACCAACCTGCTCAAGTCCAAGGTCGACTCGCTGCTGGCCGTGGTCTCGAAGGCGGCCGCCGGCGACCTGACCGGCAGGATCGAGGTGGCCGGCGCCGACGCCATCGGCCAGCTGGCCCATGGCCTGGACCGCATGTTCGAGAACCTGCGCGCGCTGCTCAACAATGTGCAGA
>NZ_JBGLYQ010000062.1:0-38134 GCF_047304105.1 Duganella sp. Dugasp56 | reverse complement strand
GCAATGTGCCACGCGTGGCACATTGCCGGAACTGACCCCGCTTTTTTATCCGTCGCTGCGCAGCGCGGCGATGGGGTCGAGCGCGGCGGCCTGGCGCGCCGGGAACACGCCGAACGCCAGCCCGACGCCGACGCACAGCAGCACCGCCACCATCAGGCTCAACGGCGACCACGCGACCGACCATCCGGCCAGCGCCGCGATACTGTAGGCGGCCACCGCGCCCAGCGCCAAGCCCAGCAGGGCGCCGCTGACGGCGATCACCAGCGCCTCCGCCAGGAACTGCTCGATGACATCGCGCCGGCGCGCGCCCAGCGCCCGCTTCAACCCCACTTCACGCCGCCGCTCCAGCACATTGGCCAGCATGATGTTCATGATGCCGATGCCGCCCACCAGCAGCGACACCGCCGCGATCGAACTCATGACGATGGTGAAGATCCGCTGCGTCTGCTGATTCTGGCGGTACAGCCCCATCGGCACGATCAGATTGGTGTCGTCGGCGCCTCCGTGGCGCTGCGCGATCAGCGCCTGCAGCACGCGCGCCGCGCTGTCCGGCGCCACGCCGCTTCCCAGCCGCACGCTGATGCCGTCCACCTCGTCCTCGATGCGCTTGAAGCTGAAGCGCGCGCGGCCGGTCTCCCAGGCCACGAACAGCCGTTCGTCATCCAGCCCCAGCTTCACGCCTTCGAAATCGGACTTGCTCTGCGCGCGGTCGGCCAGGATGCCGACCACTTCCAGCCAGACGTGGTTGAGCTTGACGCGCTGGCCGATCGCCGGTCCGTCGCCGAACAGGGTGCGCGCCAGCCGCGCGCCGACCACGCACACCGGCGCCAGCGTGGCGCCGTCCTGCGCGGCCAGCCAGCGCCCGCTGGCCACCGTCATGCCGCTGTGCGACGCATACGACGGCGACACGGCGTAGGCGCGGCCCGTCACCACCTTGTCGCCCAGCACCAGCTGGTCGACCTTGATCTCCTTTTTCAGCGCCACCGATTGCGCGCCCGGCACCACCGACAGCGCCGCTTCGG
This sequence comes from Duganella sp. Dugasp56, assembly GCF_047304105.1. NCBI lineage: Bacteria > Pseudomonadati > Pseudomonadota > Betaproteobacteria > Burkholderiales > Oxalobacteraceae > Duganella > Duganella sp. Dugasp56. The sequence continues at coordinate 37,112 of NZ_JBGLYQ010000062.1, read as the reverse complement.
CGTCGGCGGCGGACAGGCCCAGCGAGCGGGTGCGGATTTCCTTCAAGCGCTCGGGTTCGATGGCCTTGCTTTCGACGAGCACATTGTCCAGTCCCAGCTCGGCCACCAGCCGCAGCGCCTCGCGCCGGCCGCCCTCGCCCACCGCCAGCATGGCGACGATGGCGGCCACGCCGAAGATCATGCCCAGCAAGGTCAGCCCGGTGCGCAGCTTGCGCCGCCGCAGTTCGGTGACCGCTTCGCGTATCAGCGCCAGGTTCATGACTTCACCGCCGCCGGCGGCAGCAGCACGACGCGCGCGCCGGCCGCCAGCCCACTCTTGAGTTCGCTGCGCACCGGACCGCGCTGGCCCAGTTCGATCTTGTGCCGCACCGGCTTGCCCTGCTCCTCGGTATAGACGGCGTAGCCGGAACCATCCTGCACCAGCGCCAGGTTGGGCACGGTCAGCGCGGCCGGCCGCGCCACCAGCTGCACGCTGCCCCGCAGCGCCTGGCCCGGCTTCAGGCCCAGCTTGAGCGCCGTCTCGTTCGGAATGGCGGCGTCGAAGTCGCTGTACTTGACCGGCGATTCGGCGGAGACGGTGCCGGCGGTGCTGCCGACGCGGGTCACCGTCAACGCCAGTGCGGTGCCGGTGCCGGCCAGGCGCACCTGCACCGGCAGGCCGGCCTTCAAGCCGAAGGCCTGTCCCTCGGCCACGCTGAAGTGCGCCACCAGCTGGCGCAGGTCGGGCAGCATGCCGAATACCTGTCCGGCCGACTGGCTGGCGCCGATTTCCGGCTTGGCGCCGTCCCAGCGCGGCACCAGCAGGAACACGCCGTCGTGCGGCGCCACCAGGTCCAGCGCGGCCAGGCTGTCGCGGTTGCGCCCGGCGGCCTGCTCGATGCTGTCGCGCTGCGAGTGCAGCACCGCGTCCTGGGCCGCCGCGCGCGTCTGCGCCTGGCCGCTCTTCCAGTCCAGATAGCTGCGCTTGGCGCCGAGGAAGCCGACGTCGGCCAGCGCGTCGAGGATGGTGTTGCGGGCGAAGATGGTCAGGTCGACGTCGGCGTAGCGCCGGCTCAGGCCCAGGTCGTCCTCGACCTTGGCGCGCTCGCCGGCCAGTGTGCTGCGTTCGACGGCGGCGTTGGCGGCGTTGCCGGCTTCGGCCAGCGTCTTGCGCAGCAGTTCCAGTTCGGCCTGCGACAATTCCATGCGCGACTGCGGCGCGTCGAAGCGCGCCACCACGTCGCCCTGGCGGACCGCGCTGCCCTCCGCCACCATGCTCACCAACACGCGCTGGCTCCAGCCGCTGCCGGGCACGGCCAGCATGGTGCTGGCGGCGGCATTGATTTCGCCGTCGACCTGCAGCGTCTCGGCCCACGGCCGCGCGGCCAGCGTTTCGATGGCGCCGGATGCGGCCGGCTCACGGTCGCCGCAGGCGGCCAGCGCCAGCATCAGCGCCAACGATGATGCGGCCAGCCGCAGGCTCGGCAGTCGCTGCTTCATCACTCGCTGCTTCATCGGCTGCGCTCCTTGCCGCCGGCATCGACGACCAGCACCGCCTGCACGGCGGCGCCCGGCTTGAGGCCGGCCGGTGTCCCATCAAACTGCAGTTCGACATTGCGCACGATGGTCGACTGCGCGGTGGACTTGCCGTGGAAGGCGCGCCCCAGCGCGACCACGTGCGCGTTCAGCGCCTGGTTGGCGCCAGGCACCGTCACCCGCGCCTGCTGGCCGACATGGACGCTGGAAGCCTGCGCCTCGGGCACCGCGGCGTTGATGTACAGCTGCTCGGGATCGGCCAGCGTGGCGACCGACAGGCCCATGAACACCTGGCTGCCCACGCTGAATTTTTCGCCGCTGAAATTGCTGCGATACATCAGCAGCCCCTTGCGCGGCGCGATCACGGTCAGCGCCGCCTGGCCCTTGGCCAGCGCGGCCTGTTGCAGTTGCAAGTCCGCCACTTCGGATTCCAGGTCGGCGCGTTCGGCATGGCGGGCGCGGATTTGTGCCGCGCGCTGCTGCACCGCCAGCTTGGCCAGCGCGGTTTTTTCCGTGCGTTCGATGACCAATTTGTCATAGTCGACGCGGCGTATCAGTTCCTTCGGCTGGCTGGCCTTGCGCTCGGACTTCTCGGCATTGCTCTGCGCCTCGGCCACCGCCAGCTCGCCGGCGCGGTCGGCCTCGGCCTGGTCGAGCAGCAGCTTTTCCAGCGCGCGCCGCTTTTCGTTGAGCTGGCCCTGCTGCTGCATCAGCTGCGTGGTGACCTCGCCGGCCTCGAACTGGGCGATCGGCTGGCCGGCCTGGACCAGCGTGCCTTCGGGAGGGATGCTGGCCAGCTTGTATTGCCACACATACGGAATGGACGGCGGCGACACCGGCAGCGCCTGGCGCGACGCGATCTCGCCCTCGATGGCCAGCAGCTGCACCGACGGCGGCGGCGGACGCACGGCCGCTGCCGCCGTGCGCGGTTCGGCAAACACGCTCATGCCCGCCACCAGCGGCAAGCCGTGCCCTTCCGGCAGCCCGATGCGCACGCGGAAATAGCGGCCCCGGCCCCAGCTGGCGCGCGCTTCCGGCGCGCTGGTGATGGACTGGATCTTGCCGGTCAGCGCGGCGCCGGGCAGCGCGTCGAAGCGCAGGCTCAGGTCCTGGCCCTCGGACAGGTAGGGCCGGTCCGCTTCCAGCACCCAGGCGCTGGCCGCCATCTGGCCCTGGCCCTGCACCACGCCGGCCGCGTTGCCGGGCCAGGCCGACGCCCCCTCCTCGAAGCGCTCTCCCTTCCAAGGGCTGTAGCCATGCACCACCACACCATCGCGCTCGGCACGCACTTCGGACTGCTTCAACTGGGCGATCTGGAAAGCCAGGTTGATCTGCATTTTTTTCATTTCCAGCTCGCCATCCTCGCGCCGGCGATCGACCGAGCGCAGATAGTTGTCGCGGGTTTCCCGCTTGATCGCCAGGTCGCGGGTGGCGCGGTCCAGCTCGGCCTGGTAGCGGTCGTAGTTGAGGGGCGTGATCTGCAGCTTCGGCAGCGCGGCGTCGACCTTGGCCTTGGCCAACGCGGCCTCGGCGCTGATCAGCGCTTTCTCGGTATCGATGGCGCCGGCCTCGAGATTGGCGACCTCGCGCTGGGTGCGCGCGATGGCGCGTTGCAGTTCGATCTTCATGCGGTCGATGTTGGCGCCGCCGCTGGTTTCAATCCGCAGCACCAGGTCGCCGGCCTTGACCGGCGTGCCTTCGGCCACGAAGTTGCGCAGCACCACAGGCGCCGACATCGACGGCGGCACGACGATGGTTTGCGTGTCCAGCGCTTCGATTTCACCGGTCAGCAATACCGGCCGGGCGATGGGTGCGGCCCCGGCAACGGCCTGCCGCGCCGGCGCCGCAGGCGATGGCGGTGCAGCGGCAGAAGACACGGCGGACACGGCGGCGGCGATGCCGGCGGCCAGCAACGGCAGCGCGCACAGCAGCGCAATCGTCGTTGGCCGCAGACGCGGCCTCACGCGGCGGCCTCGTCGATACGGCCATCGCGCAGGTGGATGGTGCGCTGGGCGGCGGCGGCAACGTCCGGATCGTGGGTCACCAGCACCAGCGTCTGTCCGCCTGCGTGCAGTTCCCGCAACAGCGCCATCACCTCGGCGGCGCTGCGGGAATCGAGGTTGCCGGTCGGCTCATCGGCCAGCAGCAACGCCGGCCGGTTCAGCAGCGCGCGGGCGATGGCGGCGCGCTGCAACTGGCCGCCGGACAGTTGTCCCGGCAGGTGGCCGACCCGCTCGCCCAGGCCGATGCGCTCCAGCAGCGCGATGGCGCGGCCGGCCGCTTCCGGATCGGCGGCGCGGGCGTAGCGCTGCGGCAGCAGCACGTTTTCCAGCACCGTCAGGCGCGGCAGCAGGTGGAAGGACTGGAACACGAAGCCGATGCGGCGGTTGCGCACGTCGGAGGCGGCATCGTCGTCGAGGGCGCTGACGTCGTCCTCGGCAAGCCGGTAGCGGCCGCTGTCGGGCCGGTCCAGCACACCGAGCACGTTGAGCAGCGTGGACTTGCCCGAGCCCGACGGCCCCATGACTGCGACAAATTCGCCGGAGGCGATATGCAGGTCGACACCGTCGAGCGCACGGATGTCGTTGCCGCCCTGGCGGTAGGTTTTGCGGATAGCGCTGAGCTCAATCATCCGTGGCAGTATCCCGTCCACGGCTGATGCTGTCAATTAAGCAATTGACGAACAGTACAACATTTTTTCACAACGCGGGGCCGCTAGCGGCTGGCGCCCCGCGTGTACTCGGGGAACATTTCCTTGAGCAAGAAGGCGATCAGGTCCTTCTCGTCTTCCTTGCGCGCGCTCATGATGACCACTTTGCCGAGGCGGCGCGATTCCCATGGGAAATCGCCCTGCTTTTCCTTGCGGATCACCTTGATCATTTCCTTGACCACGGCCGTCTCGATGTCCGGCTCGGCGCCCTGCTCCACGTGCACCTGCTGCGTCCAGTTGCGCTTGAAGTTGGTGTTCCAGCCGCGGAACTTGACGTCCGCGCTGTGGTAGCTCTTGTCCACCGAGAAGATGCCGCCCGTGTCGTCCTTGTCGGCGCCGCCGGAACGGCCCTGCGCGCCGGCGATGTTGGCCTTGGCGATGCGGGTGGCGCGCTCGTTCTCGGTCTCGGTCGGCGCCGGCGGCGCCGGCTGCGGATTGTTGGCTTCGCGCGCGGCGCGGCGCTTGGCGATCATTTCCGACATGTCCGCCTCGGGCGGCGGCGTCATCGTCGCCTGCACCGGCGGCACATAGGTTTCCAGCTTCGGCCGGATCGCCGCCGGCGCCTCCTTGCTGACCACCTGCTTGCGCGGCGGCGGCGGCTTGCTGGCCTTGGCCACCTCGGTCTTCTTCGGCTGCGGCTTGTTCGGCGCCTTGTCCGGCAGCGGCGCGATATACACCATCACGCCGCCCTTGGGCGGGGCCGAATGCTTGCGCTCGGGCGCCGGCGACAGGAAGTAGTACAGCACGCCCAGCAAGTGCAGCGCGATGGAAATACCGATGCCGACCCGGCGCGACTGCGACTTGCGATCCCAATCGGCGTACCTCGCCCCCGGCTCAGGCAAGCGCTGGCCGCACGTTTCGCAATATTCGGAATTTGCAGAAAGTATGTGGGAATCGTGGTGCAAAATAGCAAACCTTGGGTGGGAACGAAGTCGACAAAAATGCGGCCATAGTGCCAGAGTCCCGCGATTTTGGGAACTGCTGAACAGGGGCCATGATAGCGCGCCGGACGGCAACGCGTACGCTCCAGGGTATATACCGGGAGTAGCTTACAAGTTCCGCGTCTTGATGGGTGTTACCGTATGTATCAGCAATCTCACGAAATCGGCTGCGGCAAGGCCGTGGCGGACGCGGCGGCGGCGCGGTGGCGCGCGCCGCGGCGGGGCGCCTCCTCCATCAGGCCAAACATCGCGTTTACGCAGCGATCCGCGTCTAAAACCTGGCGCGAACGCAGCTGCGGCCGGGGCAAGGCATGGGTGTAGTAGTGCGCGCCCTCCACCGGATAGCCCAGCGCCCAGATGCCGGCGGCGGCCTTGCCGCGGGCATCGACCGGCCGGCAGTCGGCGTCGATTTCGATGCCGCCGGGGTGGAAAACGCCGTTGTAATAGGGCCGCACCAGCCCTCTTTTGAGAATATTACGGATAAGTAAGGATTCGTCGATTTCGGGAAAAAAGCCGTCCAGGCGGGCAATTACCAGCACATCGACCGGGTGTTTGACGGTGCCGCCGCCGAATTTGGTGCCCAGCACAAAGGTCGAATCATATTCGTCGATGTCGATGGTGCTGTTGGGGCCGGAAACGATGGTGACCACGCCGGCGTCCAGCAGCGCCAGCAATTCCTGGTTGCGCCGCAGCGGCGGGCCGAAGGCGGCGCGGTTGATGGCCGGATGGTAGACGTTGAGGAACTTGCGGTGCGAGGTCGGCGTCAGGCCGCCGTGCTCGATCGCCGCCTGCAGCGTGGCGCGCACGTCGCGCAGCGCGTCGGTGGCGGCCTTGACCGCGCTGCCGACGTTGCCCAGCCGCGCCTCGGCCAGGTCGGCGCGCAGCCAGCCGGTGAAAAAGTGGCGGAAGTCGTCCAGCGTGGCAAACTGGCGCTCGCGCAGCGGGAACAGCAGCTCGTCGATCAGCGCCTCGTCCTGCGCACTGGGCACGAAGGCGGCGGGATCGGGCACGGCGCCGTCCGGCGCGGCCAGCGCCAGCGTGGCGCGGTAGACCCAGGCCATTTCGCGCTTGAGCAGCGGCAGCAGTTCGCGGTCGAAATCGAGCTGGCGGCTGCCCCGGCCGGACAGCGCCATGCGCCGCAGCGCGTCCACCGCGTCGGGGGTGAAATAGCGCGGCTGGTGGCGGCCGTCCAGCCCCTTCTGGTTGACGCCGCGCGCGGCGTACGGCAGGCAGTTGCGGGAACATAGCGTCAGCTGCGGTTCGCGGCCGGAGCGGCGGTACAGCAAGCCTTGCTCGCCCTGCGCGAAAACGCCGCCCCGCCCCGTCGTCAGCTCGGCGATGACGTCGTGCGCGCTCAGGCCCAGCCCCTGGATCGCCACGCGGGCGTCGGCGGCGATGCGATCCAGCTTGTCCAGCGGATAAACATGGCGCACGAAGCCCAGCCGGCTGTTGTAGCGCGCGTGATCCTGGGCGAACTTGCCCAGCCAGGCGTCCAGGTCGCTGGGCAGGTTGCGGCCGTGGCCGGTCGTCAGGAAGACGAAATCGCTGTAGACCATGAAGCCGCTGTCGAGCTCGATGGCGCAGCGGCCGTCCGGCTGCTGCCACAGGTCGGCGGCGCGCAGGCGGTGGTGCGTCAGCGTGGTGCTGGCCGGCAGCGCGGCGGCGATCTGCTGGTAGGCCCAGGCCAGGTATTCGCCCAGCAGGCAGCGCGGCAGGTAGTCGGCTTCGGTGATGTCGGCCCCGCCGTGGTCGCCGAGGCGGTAGAAACGCTCGCCGACGCGGCGGTAGCCGGCCTGGCGCGCCCACGCGGTCAGCGACGGCGTCGCGCATACCGGCGCGTGGCGCACGGCGCCAGCGGCGGGAAACAGCGTGACCTGGCTGGCGATGGTGTTGATCAGCAGATGCTGGGGCTGGCGCATGCCGTGCACGCCCGGGCCGCATTCGCCGGGTTCGACCAGGATGATGTCGAGCGGCAGCTGGCGGCTGCCGGCGATGGCGGCGATGCGCTCAAATACGCTGAGCCCGCGCGGGCCCATGCCGATGATGGTGACACTGTAACGCTTCATCTGCGACCGCCCTTTCATCGTAGCCAACTTGCCTATGATAAAGAGGCGGTCTCCCGCTCAGCTTGTCACCGCTCAATGCTTGACGGTGTTCACCGCTTTCAGTGGCACGGCGTGCACACCTTCCGGCACCGGCTGCGCGGCGTCGTCGGCGAGCTCGTCGTCGCCCATCGGTCCGCTGCCGCTGTACTTGTCGAGGAACAGGTAGATCACCGGGGTGATGTACAAGGTGATCACTTGCGAGAAGATCAGACCGCCGACCACCGCCAGGCCCAGCGGCTGGCGCAGCTCGGCGCCGGCGCCCAGGCCCAGCGCGATCGGCAAGGCGCCCATCAGCGCGGCCATGGTGGTCATCATGATCGGGCGGAAGCGCAGCACGCAGGCTTCGCGGATCGCCTCGGCCGGCGTGCGGCCCTCGTTGCGCTGCACGTGCAGCGCGAAGTCGATCATCATGATGGCGTTCTTCTTGACGATGCCGATCAGCATCAGGATGCCGATGATGGCGATCATCGTCAGGTCCAGGTTGAACAGGCGCAGGGTCAGCAAGGCGCCCACGGCGGCCGACGGCAGGCCGGCCAGGATGGTCAGCGGGTGGATATAGCTTTCATACAGCACGCCCAGCAGCACGTAGATGACGCCCAGCGCGGCGATGATCAGGATCAGCTGGCTGCTCTGCGAGCTCTGGAACACGGCCGCGTCGCCGCCGTAGTTGGTGATGATGGACGCCGGCAGATGCATGTCCGCGCCCATCTTGTCGATCTTGGCGGTGGCCGTGCCCAGCGGCACGTCCGGCGCCAGGTTGAACGACAGCGTGATCGCCTGCAGCTGGCCCTGGTGGTTGACGGCGGTCGGGCCGATGGTGCGCTCGACGCTGGCAAAGCTGGACAGCTGCACCAGCTGGCCGGTCTTGTTGCGCACCGAAATCTTGGTCAGCGCGCTGTCGAACTGGCGGTCGGCGTCGGCCGCCTCCATGATCACGTAGTAGCTGGCGGCCGGCGAGTAGATGGTCGACACCTGGCGCTCGCCGAAGGCCAGGTACAGCGCCGTGCGGATGTCGCCGATGGCCACGCCCAGGTTGTTGGCCTTGTCGCGGTCTATCTTCAGCGACGCCTGCAGGCCCTTGTTCTGCGAATCGCTGGTGACGTCGCGGAAGTCCGGATCGGCGCGCAGGCGGTCCAGGTATTTCTCTGCCCATTCGTTCAGCGCGCCGGGGCTGACCGACTGCAGCGTGTACTGGTAGCGGCTCTTGGACTGGCGTCCGCCCAGCTGCAGGTTCTGCACCGGGCTCAGGTAGACGGAAATGCCGGCGACCTTTCTGGTGGCCTGGCGCAGGCTGTCGAGCACCTGCGGCATCTTGTCGCGCTGGTTGCGCGGCTTGAGCACCAGGAACATGCGGCCGCTGTTGCCGCCGCCGGTGAACGAGGTCACGTCCTGCACGTTGGGGTCGGCCTTGATGACGGCCGCCACGCGGTCCTGCAGCGCCAGCATGGCCGAGGTCGAGATATCCTCGGATGCCTCGGTGCTGACGCGGATCTGGCCCAGGTCCTCCTCCGGGAAGAAGCCTTTCGGGATCGTGATGTACAGCACGGCGGTCAGCGCGAAGGTGCCCACCGCGGCGGCCAGCACGACATAGCGGTGGTGCAGCGCGATGTCCAGCGTGCGCACGTAGCCGTTGCGCAGCGCGGTGAAGCCGGTCTCGAACCAGCGGCCGATGAAGCCGCCCTTGTCGTGTTCCGGATCGATGGCGTCGGCCGGCAGCAGCCGGCTGGCCAGCATCGGCACCAGCATCAGCGACACCGCCGCCGACACCAGCACCGACAGCGCCACCACCACGGCGAATTCGTGGAACATCAGGCCGATCACGCCCGGCATGAAGAAGATGGGAATGAACACGGCCACCAGCGACACCGAGATCGAGATGATGGTGAAGCCCATTTCCCTGGCGCCCACCAGCGAGGCTTGCAAAGGCTTCTTGCCCAGTTCGATATGGCGCACGATGTTTTCCAGCACCACGATCGCGTCGTCGACCACCAGGCCAACCGCCAGCGTGATGCCAAGCAGCGAAACGTTGTCCAGGCTGTAACCGAAGGCGTACAGCAGGGCCAGCGCGCCCAGCAGCGAGATCGGCATCGTGATGGCCGGGATGAAGGTGGCGGCGGCGCGGCGCAGGAACAGGAAGATCACCAGCACCACCAGCGCGATGGTCAGCAGCAAGGTCAGGTTGACGTCGTGGATCGCTTCGCGGATCGACACCGAGCGGTCGTTGACCAGGTTGATGTTGATCGACGCCGGCAGCTGCGCCTTGAAGCGCGGCAGCAGGCGGCGCACGCCGTCGACCACCTGCACGGTGTTGGCGTCGGGCTGGCGCTGCACCAGCAGCACGATGGAGCGCTCGCCGTTGTAGCTGCCGTAGCTCTTGACCGACTGGAAGCTGTCCTGCACGTCGGCCACGTCCTTCAGCCGCACCGGCTCGCCGTTGCGCATGGCGATGATCAGCTCGGCGAATTCGGACGCCTTCATCATCTGGGCATTGCCCTGGATGGTCAGCGTCTGGCTCGGGCCGTCAAGCACGCCCAGCGGCGTGTTGGCGTTGGCCGACTTGATCGCCTGCTGCAGCTCGTCGAGCGTCATGTTGCGGGCGTTCATCAGCTCGGACTTGGCGCGCACGCGCACGGCAAAGCGCTTCTGGCCGTTGACCGTCACCTGCGCCACGCCCGGCAGGGTCGACAGCGACGGCGCGATCAGGTTCTCGGCGTAGTCGTTCAGCTCGGACAAGGTCAGCGACGGCGAATTCATCGTCATGAACAGCACCGGCGCGTCGGCCGGGTTGACCTTGCGGTAGGACGGCAGATCCGTCATCTCGACCGGCAGCTGGCGCTGCGCGCGCAGCAGCGCGGCCTGCACGTCGACCGCCGCTTCGTTGACGTTGATGCTGGGATCGAACTCCAGCGTCAGCGAGGAATTGCCCAGCGTGTTGGTCGAGGTGATCATCGCCAGGCCGGCGATGGTGGAGAACTGCTTTTCCAGCGGCAGCGCGACGGACGAGGCCATCGTGTCCGGCGAGGCGCCCGGCAGGTCGGCCGAGACGTTGATGACCGGGGTGTTGTAGCTCGGCAGCGCGGCGACCGGAATGTAGAAGTAGGCCAGCACGCCGGCCAATATCAGGCTCAGCGACAGCAGCACCACCATCACCGGCCGGCGGATGCATAGTTCTGAAAGGTTCATTGCTTAGCCCTTCTCTTTCGCGCCGTCGGCCGGCTTGTCGGCCGACGCGACGCGCACCTTGCCGCCCGGCCGCAGGTTCTGCTTGCCGTCGACGATGACTTTCTCGCTGCCGCTCAGTCCCGATACGGCGGCGTTGTCGCCAAACGCGTACAGCCGCTTGATGTTGACCACCTTGGCGGACTGGTCGGCATCGACCGCGTACACGAATGTACCTCGGCTATTGCTAATGATAGCGTTTTGCGGGATCACCGTTGCATCTTTCAGCACATGGGAGATCAGCCGGGTGTTGACGTATTGGCCGGGCCACAGGTTGGTGTCCTTGTTGTCGAACTGGGCCTTGACGCGGATCACGCCGGCCACCGGGTCGACGGTGTTGTCGATGAAGCTCAGCGCGCCGGTGATTTCCTTGTCGGAGCTGCCCAGCGCGACCTTGACCGTGACCGGCCCTTCATGCTGCGCCTGCAGCAAGCCGGCCAGCGCCGATTCCGGCAGGGTGAAGGCGACGGTGATCGGGTCCAGCTGGGTGATGGTGGTCAGCGACGTCGCCAGCTGCACCAGGCTGCCCGGGTAGACGTTGATGGCGCCGACGCGGCCCGTCATCGGCGCGCGGATGCTGGTGTAGCTGGCGTCCACGCCGACCGAGCGGGCGGCGGCGATGTCGGACTGCAGCAGCGCGCGCGCCGAATCGACCTGGCTCTTGAGCGTGTCGACCGCGCCCTGGGCGATGAAGTTCTTCGACAGCAGCTCCATCGAGCGCTTGTACTGGCGCTCGTAGTCGGCCAGCGCGGCGCGGTCGCGCTCGACCTGGGCCTGGGCCTTGTCGACGTTGGCGCGCTCGCTGCGGTCGTCCAGCGTGAACATCAGCTCGCCCGATTTGACGAACTGGCCTTCCTTGATATGGACCCTGGAAATGGTGCTGGTGGTTTGCGGATGCAGGTCGACGGTGCTGATCGGGGTCACGGTGCCGTTGGCCTGCAGCACGACCGGCACATCCTGGCGGCTGGGCGCGATCACGCTGACGGTGGTCGGGCCTTGTGGGCCGCTGCCGTTCAGGGGCTTGGCGCCGGCTTGCTGCTCGCCCGAACCGTGGGTCGTGTACCAGATGCCGCCGCCGATGACGGCGATGGCGCCGGCCAGGATTGCTAAGGAAGATTTTTTCATTTTTTGAACCAGGTTTTACCGTCGTAAAATATTGCCGCCGTGCATAAGGCGGAATATTGTCGCATAGTATTTGTTGGAAAAACCGCGCGGCGACAGCCGCCGGACGGTTTTTTTCTGCGCGGGGGCTGGGCGCAGCGGTGTGGGAACGGCGGTGGTCCCGTCAGGAGCCGGCGTAGTATTCCGGAACGATCAGAGTGACTTCCAGTCCACCGTCCGCATGGTTGGACAGCATGACGTTGGCGCCGTGCTGCTCGGCGATATTGCGGGCGATGGTCAGCCCCAGGCCGGTGCCGCCGGATTCGCGCGAGCGCGAGGTTTCGATGCGGTAGAACGGTTCGAACACGCGCGCCATCTGGTCCTGGTCGATGCCGGGACCGCCGTCGCGGATGCGGATGCGGGCGGCGCCGACCATGCGCTCGACCGTCACGTTGGCGTAATGTCCATATTTCACCGCGTTGTCGATCAGGTTGACCAGGCAGCGGCGGATCGCCAGCGGACGTCCCATCAGCGCCATCGCCGCCCTGCCGCGCAGCTCGACCTGCTGGCCGCCGTCGGTGGCGTCGCTGCACACGCTGTCGAGCAGCGAATCGAGGTCCAGCGCCTGCATGGTTTCGGTGGTGTCCATGCTGCGCGCCAGATCCAGGCCTTCCTTGACCATCTGCTGCATCGCCGACAGGTCGTCGATCAGGCGCTGCTGCAATTCCGCGTCGCCGACTTTTTCCAGCCGCAGGCGCAGGCGGGTCAGCGGGGTTTGCAGGTCGTGCGTGATCGCCGCCAGCATTTGCGTGCGCTGCATGATGTGCTGGCGGATGCGCGCCTGCATGGCGTTGAAGGCGGCGCTGGCCTGGCGGATTTCCGCCGCGCCGCTCAGCACCACCGGCGGGTGGTTGATGTCGTTGCCCAGGTCCTTGGCGGCCTGCGCCAGCAGCTTCAGCGGACGCACCGTCATGCGCGTGACCAGGTAGGCCAGCGCGGTAATGCTGATGAGGAAAGGCAGCATGGTCAGCAGCTCGCTGTGGGCCGACGGCGGCGGCGAGCGCGGCGGCAGCACGGACAGCTTCAGCACTTGGCCGTCGTGCAGCCGCACGTTCATGGTTTCGCAGGTGCCGCGCCACTGGCTGGGCGCGAACATATTGGGGGACTGGCGCGGCAGGTCGCAGGCGGCCGGATGCTCGACCAGCGGGCCCAGCTTGAAGCCGTCGCCCAGGCGCTGCTGCAAGGTGGCGGAAAATTCGGTCTGCGGCAGCGCGGTGGCGCTCGGCACGTCGCTGCGCTCCAGGCGCACCGTGCCGCGATTGGCCATGCGCAGGTAGGTCGGGCGCGACGCTTCCGGCAGCACGTCCGCCGTGGTGATCAATTGTTCGGCCCGCTCCAGCGCATGGAAATCGCGGTAGCGTTCCAGCGCGCGCGTGCGTTCGCCGACGGCCAGCCACTGGGTCAGCGCCGCCGAGGCGACGATACCGAGCAGCAGGATCAGGAACACGCGCCCGGTCATTGATCCGAAAAAGGCTTTCACGCTAGCGGCTCCACGGTCACTTGTCCGGCCAGCACGTAGCCGCCGTTGCGCACGGTCTTGATGATTTGCGGCAGGCGCGCGTCCTCGCCCAGCTTCTGCCGCAGGCGGCTGATCTGGATGTCGATCGAGCGGTCGAACGGATCGGCGTCGCGGCCCTGCGTCAGGTTCAGCAGCTGGTCGCGGTTGAGCACGCGGTTCGGATGCTCGAGGAAGACCTTGAGCAGGCGAAACTCGGCGCCCGACAGCATGATGACGATGCCGTCCGGATTGAGCAGGTGGCGCGCGGTCAGGTCCAGGGTCCAGCCGGAAAAGCGCATCTGCTGCGCCTTGTCGGTGCCGCTGCCGGACGGCATGGCGTTACTGCGGCGCAGCACGCTGCGGATGCGCGCCAGCAGCTCGCGCGGCTCGAACGGCTTCGGCAGGTAGTCGTCGGCGCCCATCTCGAGGCCGAGGATGCGGTCCAGCGGTTCGTTGCGTGCGGTCAGCATGATCACCGGCAGCGTCGAGTGGGCGCGCAGCTTGCGGCACAAGGTCAGGCCGTCGTCGCCCGGCAGGTTCAGGTCGAGCACGACCAGGTCGGGGCGGGCTTCGTCGAGCAGCTTCCACATGGCGATGCCGTCGGCGGCGCACAGGGCGCGGTAACCGTTAGATTCGAGGTAATCTGCCAGCAGGGTGCGGATGTCGCGGTCGTCGTCGACGATCAAGATAGTAGATGTGGGTTCCATATGCTAATTATCCCCAGTTCGGCCCCGTGTGACCAATCACCAATTGTATCGTCTTGTATATGACCATAGGGTCGAAACATATGGATACAAAAACTTCGGGCCGCGAAACTTGGCGGCAACCTAGCGCTGCCAACATGGGTTCAAGCGCGGTGACCAACGCACCGCGATACCTAACTTTCAATGATAAAGGAACGACCATGAACGTCTTACGCAAAAGCATACTGATCGGTTTTACCGTACTGGGTATGGCCGCCGCACAGGCACAGGATACGACGCCGCCGGCCGGCCGTCACGGCGCCGTCGTCAGCAAGGAGCAGATGCAGGCCAAGATGGCGGAAATGTTCGCCAAGCGCCAGGCCAAGCTGCACGACCTGCTGAAGCTGACCGCGCAACAGGAATCGGCCTGGGCGACCTACCAGGCGGCGATCAAGCCGGCCGCCACCGGCGCGGCTGACCACACATCGTTCGCCACCTTGTCGGCGCCTGATCGCCTGAGCAAGATGATCGAGATGGCCAAGCAGCACGAAGCGAAGATGGAGGCGACGCTGCCGGCGCTGACCGCGTTCTACGGCCAGCTGACCACCGAGCAGAAAGCCATCTTCGACGACAATACGATGGGCGGCAAGCATGGCGGTTTCCACGGCCATCGCGGCGGCTGGGGCGGCCACCGCGGCTGAGCCTAGTTCAGGCGGGACAGGGACGCGGTGAACTTCGCCGCGTCCTGGAAGCCGATGACGCGGGCGCCGTCGATTTCCTTGCCGGCCTTGTCGAACAGGATGATGCCCGGCGGGCCGAACAGGCCGAAGCGCTTCAGCATGGCCTTGTCGTCGGCATCGTTGGCGGTCACGTCCACTTGCAGCAGCATGGTGTTGGCCAGCCGGGCGCGCACTTGCGGATCGACGAAGGTCAGTTTTTCCATCTCCTTGCAGGATACGCACCAGTCCGCGTAGAAGTCCAGGATCGCGGTCTTGCCGCCGGTTTGCGCCAGCACGGCGTCGAGCTGCTGCACGGTCTTGACGCGCTGGAAGGCCAGCGGCGCCTCATGCTTGCCGCCGGCCAGGTGGGCCAGCGGCGCCAGCGGATCGCGGCCGCCGCTGACCACGCCGATCAGCTGCATCAGGCCCAGCACGGCGACGATCACGCCCACCGACTTGGCCACCCACTTACCCGAATTCATCAGCAGATGCATGCCATAGCCGACGAACAGCGCGGCCCAGCCCAGCATCTGCACCGCCGCCGGCAGCACCGGCGCCACCAGCCACCAGCCCATCGCCAGCATCAGCACGCCGAAGAAGCGCTTGACGGCGTCCATCCACATGCCGGCGCGCGGCAGCAAGGCTCCGGCCGAGACGCCGACCAGCATCAGCGGCACGCTCATGCCGACCGCCATCGCGAACAGCGCGGCGCCGCCGATGACGACGTCGCGGCTCTGGCTGATGTAGACCAGCGCGGCGGCCAGCGGCGCGGCCACGCACGGGCCGACGATCAGCGCGGAGATGGCGCCCATCACGAACACGCCGGCCAGCTTGCCGGAAGATTGACGGTTCGACACGGTGCTCAGCTTGGACTGCAGCGCGGCCGGAACCTGCAGCTCGTAGAAGCCGAACATCGACAGCGACAGGATCGCCATCAACACGCCGAAGCTGCCCAGCACCCACGGATTTTGCAGCGCGGCGGCCAGGCCCTCGCCCGCCAGTCCGGCAGCCACGCCGAGCGCGGTGTAGACGATGGCCATGCCCAGCGAGTAGGTGACCGACAGCAGCAAGCCGCGGCCACGGCTGCTGCTGGCGCCTTCGCCGACGATGATCGAGGACAGGATGGGCACCATCGGCAACACGCACGGGGTGAACGACAGGCCCAGGCCCAGCAGCGCGAACAGCGGCAGGATGACCAGCAGCTTGCCGCCTTTCAGGGCCGCTTCCAGGCGGCCGGATTCGGTGGCCGGGGCGGCGGCTGCGGCAACCGGCGGAGCTGGCGGCGAGATGACGGCGACCTTGGGCGTCGGGATGGCGACGATGGTGACGCCCGGCGTGACGGCGGCGGGCGTGCCTTCGCCGATGGCGGCGGCCGGAGCGGACGATGCGCCCGCTGCGGCGGCACCGGCTGAGGGCGACGCGGTCGCAACCGCAGCAGCTGCAGGCAGCGGCACGCTGCCGCTGCCCACCAGCTGTATCTTGTAATCCTGCGGCGCGTAGCACAGGCCCTTGTCCGAGCAGCCCTGGCCGGTGGCCAGCAGCGTGAACGCGCCGGCGGCATCGACCGGCATCGTCATGGTGACGGTCTTGCGATAGGTCTCGACGTTCTTGCCGAAGGTTTCATCGAAGTGCACGGTGCCGGCCGGGATGGCCAGCGCGCCCAGCTTGGCGCCGTCCGCCTTGAACTTGAAGCGCTCGCGGTACATATAGTAGCCGTCGGCGATCTGGAAGCTGACCGACAGTGTATGGCCGTCGACCATCTGCGCCGAGAATTTGAAGGCCGCATCCGGCTCCAGGAAACCGTCATCGGCCAGCGCGGGACGAGCCAGCAACAGGGCGATCAGCGACAGCAGCGGGGCGAACAGACGGGCGAAACGGAGCATGAGTTTTCTTTCGACGAAACGAGCACCAGCATAGTACACCGGGGCTGCTTTTCCCGCCTGAGGCGGGGCTTAATCCCTTCTTAATCCCTGCAACGTCTCCGGTTTTTGTGCGAAACTCAACACTTTCCCGCTCAGGAGCAACAGATGACCAACACCCGCCCCCTGCTGTTTTCCGTCCTGGCGCTGGCCCTGGCGTCGGCCGGCGCGCAAGCCCCCGTCAAGGCCCTGAGCGCGATCTCGGCGCCGGAGATCCTCGCTCACATCACGACGCTGGCGTCGGACGACTTCGAGGGCCGCGCGCCGGGCTCCCCGGGCGAAGCGAAGACGGTCGCCTACATCGAGCAGCAATTCAAGAAGCTGGGCCTGAAGCCGGGCAACCCCAACGGCAGCTGGATACAGGCTGTGCCGATGCGCGGCCTGACGCCGACGCCAACCTTCAGCTACCAGGTCGGCGGCAAGACGGTCGCGTTGAATTTCCCGGAAGACTATGTTGCCCATTCGACCAGCCAGCCGACCAGCGTCAACGTCGCCAATTCCGAGATCGTGTTTGTCGGCTACGGCGTGCAGGCGCCGGAATATGGCTGGGATGACTACAAGGGCGTCGACGTGCGCGGCAAGACCATCCTGATGCTGATTAACGACCCGGCCGTTCCCGATCCGAAGGACCCGTCGAAACTGGATCCGTCCATGTTCAAGGGCAACGCCATGACCTACTATGGACGCTGGACCTACAAGTACGAGATCGCCGCCAGGCTGGGCGCGGCGGCCGCCATCATCATCCACGAGACCAAGCCGGCCGCCTATCCGTGGGACGTGGTGCGCAGCGGCGGCAACGCCGAGCAGTTCAGCCTGTTGCGCGACGGCGCCGATCCGGACGCGCCGACGGTGCCGGGCTGGATCCAGCTGGCCAAGGCCAGGGAGCTGATGGCAGCCGCCGGCTACGACTTCGACACGCTGAAAGCCCAGGCGCTGACCCGGGACTTCCGTCCCGTCAGCCTGAAGGCCACGGCGGACTTCAAGGTGGACAACACCGCGCGCACCGTCAACTCGAACAACGTGGTGGCGATGATACCCGGCAGCGATCCCAAGCTGAAGCATGAATACCTGATCTACAGTGCCCACTGGGACCACCTGGGCATCGACGAGCGGCTGCCGGGCGAGCGCAGCAAGCAGATCTATCACGGCGCACTGGACAACGCCTCCGGCATCGCCGCGCTGCTGGAGATCGCCAAGGCCTACAAGGCGCTGCCGAAGGCGCCCAAGCGCTCCATCCTGTTCGTGGCGACCACGGCCGAGGAACGCGGCCTGCTGGGCGCGAAATACTACGCCAGCCATCCGCTGTATCCGCTGAAGCAGACGGTGGCCAACATCAATATCGACGGCATCAACGCCTGGGGCAAGACGGCGCAGATCGAGAACGTGACGTCGGGCCATTCAAGCATCGACGGCCTGCTGGAGAAATATGCGAAGACGCAGGGCCGCCTGATGGAGAAGGATAGCCGGCCGGAGCTGGGCAGCTTCTACCGCGCCGACCAGCTGGAGTTCGCGCGCGTGGGCGTGCCGGTGCTGTACACCAAGGCCCGCAGCCGCTACCTGGACAAGCCGGACAGCTATGCGCACGAGGTGGTCGACAGCTATGTCGCGCACGACTACCACCAGGTGACCGACAACGTCCGCAGCAACTGGGACTTCAGCGGCGCGGTGCAGGACATCCAGCTGCTGTTCCAGGTCGGGCTCGACATCGCGCAGGGCACCACGCCGGAATGGAGCGCCGGCTCGGAGTTCAAGGCGGCCGGCGACCAGCGCCTCAAATAAAAAAAAGCCAGGCTGAGCCTGGCTTTCTTCTAACGTTGCTGCAACTGCGAAGATTACTCTTCCGCGGTTGGGGCGCTGTCGATGTCGGTGACTTCTGGACGGTCCATCAGCTCAACGTAAGCCATTGGAGCGTTGTCGCCAACACGGAAACCCATTTTCAGGATGCGCAGGTAGCCGCCGTTGCGGTTTGCGTAGCGTGGGCCCAGTTCTGCGAACAGCTTCAGAACCATTTCACGATCGCGCAGGCGGGAGAATGCCAGACGCTTGTTAGCCAGGGTGTCGGTCTTGCCCATGGTCAGGATAGGCTCAACTACGCGGCGCAGCTCTTTAGCTTTTGGCAGCGTGGTTTTGATGGCTTCATGACGCAGCAGGGAAACGGTCATGTTGCGCAGCATAGCCAGACGGTGGGACGAGGTACGATTCAGTTTACGGAGGCCGTGACGGTGACGCATGGTACTTCCTTTCAGGTGTTTAAATCCGAGTTCTTCGATCGCTCACGTTTGACGGGGAGCGCGGACCGGTTCTAGGGATATACGCCCGGCACAACATGCGCCGGGCGGTACTACAAAATGCAAATCAGTTGGTAACAGGACCGAACATCGCTGCGCGATGTCCGGCACTGTCACCCAATTTGTTATTTTTCCAGGCCTGCAGGCGGCCAGTTTTCCAGCTTCATGCCCAGGGTCAGGCCGCGGGAAGCCAGCACTTCCTTGATTTCGTTCAGGGACTTGCGGCCCAGGTTCGGCGTCTTCAGCAGTTCGTTTTCCGAACGCTGGATCAGGTCGCCGATGTAGTAGATGTTTTCCGCTTTCAGGCAGTTGGCCGAACGGACGGTCAGCTCCAGGTCGTCCACCGGACGCAGCAGGATAGGATCGACCAGCGGTGCGCGCGATGGGGCTTCGGCAGCGGCTTCGGTGCCTTCCAGGGCGGCGAACACGTTCAGTTGATCGACCAGCACGCGGGCCGATTGACGGATCGCTTCTTCCGGCGAAATCACGCCGTTGGTTTCGATGTTGATGATCAGCTTGTCCAGGTCGGTACGCTGTTCCACGCGAGCGGACTCGACGAAGTAGGAAACGCGGCGAACCGGCGAGAACGATGCATCCAGAATGATGCGGCCGATGGTCTTGTTGGTGTCTTCGGACAGGCGGCGTACGTTACCCGGCACATAGCCACGGCCTTTTTCGACTTTGATCTGCATGTCCAGTTTGCCGCCGGCGGTCAGGTGAGCGATCACGTGGTCCGGATTGATCAGTTCCACGTCGTGTGGCAGATCGATGTCCGAAGCCAGGATGGCGCCTTCGCCTTCCT
This sequence comes from Duganella sp. Dugasp56, assembly GCF_047304105.1. NCBI lineage: Bacteria > Pseudomonadati > Pseudomonadota > Betaproteobacteria > Burkholderiales > Oxalobacteraceae > Duganella > Duganella sp. Dugasp56. Next base: position 17,552 of record NZ_JBGLYQ010000062.1, on the reverse strand, counting down.
TTTTCAGGGTCAGGGTGACGGAGTCACGGTTGTGGACTTTGAAGACCACGCCCTTCAGGTTCAGCAGCAGGTCAACGACGTCTTCCTGCACGCCGTCGAGCGACGAGTATTCGTGTACAACGCCCGCGATCGTCACTTCGGTCGGCGCGTAGCCCACCATCGACGACAGCAGCACGCGACGCAGCGCATTACCCAATGTATGGCCATAGCCGCGTTCGAACGGCTCCATCACTACTTTAGCGTGGCCGGCGCCCAGCGCCTCTACATCGATAATACGTGGCTTCAACAGACTGTTTTGCATGTAAATGTCCTTTTCAATACCCTCGGCGCGTTAGGCCGATAAGGCTGATGGCATTAGTGAAAACGCCCACTCGAGCGAGTGGGCGGGTTTTGGTGCTGCTAGACTACAGATTAACGCGAGTACAGTTCGACGATCAGCGATTCGTTGACGTCGTTGGCGATCTCGTTGCGCTCTGGCAGGGACTTGAAGGTGCCTTCCATTTTCTTGGAGTCGACCGACACCCAGGCTGGCATGCCGACTTGTTCAGCCAGCGACAGCGCTTCAACGATACGCACTTGCTTTTTCGACTTTTCGCGGACAGCGATGACGTCGCCGACTTTGACCACGTACGAAGCGATGTTCACAACCTGGCCGTTCACGGTGAAGGCTTTGTGCGATACCAGCTGACGCGCTTCAGCGCGGGTCGAGCCGAAGCCCATGCGGTATGCGACGTTGTCCAGGCGGGTTTCCAGCAGCTTCAGCAGGGTTTCGCCGGTGTTGCCCTTGCGGCGGTCGGCTTCTGCGAAGTAGCGACGGAACTGACGTTCCAGCACGCCGTACATACGCTTGACTTTTTGCTTTTCGCGCAGCTGGTTGCCGTAGTCCGAGGTGCGGGCACCCGACTTGACGCCGTGCTGGCCTGGTTTGACGTCCAGTTTGCACTTGCTGTCCAGCGAGCGACGTGCGCTCTTCAGGAACAGGTCAGTACCTTCACGACGGGAGAGTTTTGCTTTAGGTCCGATATAACGTGCCACGATGCTTCCTTTTTTTAAATGATGACGCCCCAGCTGTGCAGTTGCTCACAGTTAGGCGCTAGTCCTGACCTCACGGGCCGGACGTGGCTAAAGTCTGCCGGCATATCAGCCAGACAGACGACAATAGCCGGGCAGTATAACCGTTTCCGGTCATCTGCTCCAGCGATTTTTTTAACAGCGGGAAGGAGGCGAAGCGAACTTCGCCGCCGACCGGACTATTAGATACGACGACGTTTTGGAGGACGGCAGCCGTTGTGCGGCACTGGGGTAACGTCCTGGATCTCGGTGATCTTGATGCCCAGGTTGTTCAGTGCGCGCACTGCGGATTCGCGACCAGGACCAGGGCCCTTGATGCGCACTTCCAGGTTCTTCACGCCGCACTCAACCGCGACTTTACCAGCTGCTTCAGCCGCAACCTGCGCTGCGAACGGGGTCGATTTACGCGAACCCTTGAAGCCAGCACCACCGGAGGTTGCCCACGACAGCGCATTGCCCTGACGGTCGGTGATGGTAATGATGGTGTTGTTGAAGGAAGCGTGAACGTGCGCGATACCTTCGGCAACGTTCTTCTTGACCTTCTTGCGTACGCGCGCTGCTGCTGCGCTGCTTTGTTGCTTAGCCATGTGATTTCCCTAGATTATTTCTTGAGCGATTGAGCGGCTTTGCGCGGGCCCTTGCGGGTACGTGCATTGGTGCGGGTGCGCTGACCGCGGACCGGCAGGCCCTTACGGTGACGCATGCCGCGGTAGCAACCCAGATCCATCAAACGCTTGATGTTCATGGACAGTTCGCGGCGCAGATCGCCTTCGACGATGAATTTAGCTACTTCATCGCGCAGCTTTTCCAGTTCGCTGTCGTCCAGATCCTTGACCTTTTTATTGGTCGCGATACCCGTTGCGGCGCAGATGAACTTTGCGCGTGGACGGCCTACACCGTAGATGGCCGTCAGGCCGATAACGGTGTGCTGATGATTGGGGATATTAACCCCTGCAATACGTGCCATTCGTTATTCCTCGATAAATAACGGTTATTAACCTTGACGCTGCTTGTGACGTGGTTCGACGCAGATTACGCGAACAACGCCCTTGCGCTTGATGATCTTGCAGTTGCGGCAGATCCGCTTGACTGAGGCGTTAACTTTCATTTTGCTCTCTCTTCTTGGTTCGATTATCTATAGTTACTTGGTCCGGAACACGATGCGTGCGCGGCTCAGATCGTAAGGTGTCAGCTCTACCGTCACCTTGTCGCCAGGAAGAATGCGGATATAGTTCATCCGCATTTTACCCGAAATATGCCCGAGCACCACGTGTCCGTTTTCCAGCTTTACTCGAAATGTTGCATTCGGGAGATTCTCAAGAATCTCGCCCTGCATCTGTATGACGTCGTCTTTTGCCATTCGGTATGTTTACCGCGCTTATCGCGTCGGAATTCCGCCCTTGAAATTTGCTTTGCGCAGCAGCGATTCATATTGCTGCGACATCACGTAGTTTTGTACCTGCGCCATGAAGTCCATGGTCACAACTACAATAATCAACAGAGAGGTGCCGCCAAAATAAAACGGTACCTTCCACTCGGCTTGCATGAATTCCGGCAACAAACACACCAAAGTGATGTAGATGGCGCCAGCCAGTGTCAAACGTGTCAGGATCTTGTCGATGTAACGGGCAGTCTGCTCACCGGGACGTATCCCTGGCACAAAGGCCCCGCTCTTCTTCAAGTTATCCGCTGTTTCCTTGCTGTTGAAGACCAGCGCTGTATAGAAGAAACAGAAAAACACGATCGCAATGGCGTACAACAGTGCGTGGATGGGCTCGCCTGGCCCCATCGATGCTGCCAAATCTTTCAGGAACCGGACCGCCGGGTTGGCCGTGTCGGCGCCCGTCGTAAACCAGCCCACGATCGTTGCCGGGAACAAGATAATCGACGAAGCGAAGATCGGTGGGATCACGCCGGCCATGTTCAATTTCAATGGCAGGTGCGACGTTTGTCCACCGTAAATCTTGTTACCCACCTGGCGTTTCGCATAGTTCACCAGAATCTTGCGTTGGCCACGTTCGACAAACACCACGAAGAACGTCACCGCCACAACCAGGATCATGATGATGATCGCGGACAAGGCACCGATCGAACCGTTGCTCACCGACGAGGCCAGGCCTCCCAGCGCGCCCGGCAGGCCGGCGGCGATACCCGCGAAGATGATGATCGAGATGCCGTTACCGAGACCGCGCTCGGTAATCTGCTCGCCCAACCACATCACGAACATGGTTCCGGTCAACAGCGTCACGACCGTCACGAAACGGAATGCAAAGCCTGGATCCAGCACCAGGCCAGCTTGCGACTCCAGTGCGACTGCAATGCCGAACGCCTGGAACGACGCCAGCACCACCGTGAAATACCGGGTGTACTGGGTGATCTTGCGACGGCCTGCTTCGCCTTCTTTTTTGAGCGCTTCCATCTGCGGCGAGACGATCGACACCAGCTGCATGATGATCGAGGCCGAGATGTAAGGCGTGATACCCAGCGCAAAGACTGTGAAGCGCGCGAGAGCGCCACCGCTGAACATGTTCAACATGCCCAGGATGCCACCCTCTTGCGACTTGAACAGCGCGGCCAATTGTACCGGATCGATCCCGGGAACCGGGATGTGAGCGCCGATACGATAAACCACCAATGCGCCAAGCAAGAACCAGAGCCGGCCCCAGGGGAAACCAGCTGCTGCACTTTTAGCTAATTGTGGGTTAGTCGCCAATTTTCGCTCCGATCAAGCTGTTAGCGGTCAACTCAGGCTACCGAGCCGCCGGCTGCTTCGATGGCGGCTTTCGCGCCAGCGGTCACTTTCAGGCCTTTGAGGTTCACCGCTTTGGTGATCTCGCCGGACAGAATGACGCGCACGTCGCGTGCCAGCACGCTCAGTACGCCAGCTTGCTTCAGCACCAGGATGTCGACATCGCCGACAGCCAGCTTGTTCAGGTCGGACAGGCGCACTTCAGCTTTGAAGGTGGCGTTGAGCGACTTGAAACCGCGCTTAGGCAGACGGCGTTGCAGAGGCATCTGACCGCCTTCGAAACCGACTTTGTGGAAGCCGCCCGAACGCGATTTTTGACCCTTGTGACCACGGCCCGAGGTTTTACCCAGACCGGAGCCGATACCGCGGCCGACGCGACGCTTGTAGTGCTTAGCGCCATCGGCTGGTTGTATGGTATTCAGTTCCATGATTTCTCCGTGTGTAAGCCCGGGGGCTTACGCAACTACTTTAACGAGGTACGAGACTTTGTTGATCATGCCGCGCACGGATGGGGTGTCTTGCAGCTCGGAGACCGAGTTGACGCGACGCAGGCCCAGACCGCGGACGGTGGCACGGTGATCTTCACGCGTGCCGATCAAGCCCTTGACCAATTGTACTTTGACGGTTTTAGTTGTCATGTCGTTCACCTTAGCCCAGGATCTCTTCTACCGACTTGCCGCGTTTCGCAGCAATTTCAGCAGGAGTACTCATTTTTGCCAGACCATCCAGCGTGGCGCGCACCAGGTTGTAAGGGTTGCTCGAGCCGGTGGATTTCGCCACGACGTCGGTCACGCCCATTACTTCGAAGATTGCGCGCATTGCGCCGCCGGCGATGACGCCGGTACCTGGTTTCGCAGGCGACATCATCACTTTCGATGCGCCGTGACGGCCGGTAACGGTGTGCTGCAGGGTGCCGTTCTTCAGGGAGACCTTGATCAGGTTGCGACGGGCTTCTTCCATTGCCTTCTGCACACCAACCGGTACTTCCTTCGACTTGCCCTTGCCCATGCCGATGCGGCCATCGCCGTCACCAACCACGGTCAGCGCGGCGAAACCCATGATACGACCACCCTTGACCACTTTGGTCACGCGGTTGATCGCGATCATTTTTTCGCGCATGCCGTCATCCGGCTTGTCGCTTGCCATTTTTGCTTGCATTTTTGCCATGATCGTTCCTTAGAACTTCAGACCGGCTTCGCGCGCGGCTTCTGCCAGCGCCTTCACACGGCCGTGGTAACGGAAACCGGAGCGGTCGAACGCGACTTCGGTAATCCCTGCTTTCAGTGCTTTCTCTGCGACGCGCTTGCCGACGATCGCGGCAGCAGCAGCGTTGCCGCCCTTGCCCGATTTGCCAGCCAGTTCGTTGCGCACTTCGACTTCTGCCGTGGAGGCCGATACCAGTACTTTGGCATCCGGCGAGATCAGGTTCGCGTAGATATGCAGGTTAGTGCGGTGTACCGACAGGCGGTTCACTTTCTGTTGCGCGATCTTGATCCGGGTTTGGCGTCCGCGGCGCAGACGTGATTCTTTCTTGTCCATCGTCAGCCCCTAGTTACTTCTTCTTGGTTTCTTTAATCTTAACCACTTCGTCCGCATAACGGACGCCCTTGCCCTTGTAAGGCTCAGGGGAGCGGTAAGCGCGAACTTCAGCAGCCACTTGGCCCACTTGCTGACGGTCGATCCCTTTGATGATGATCTCCGTCGGCGTTGCGGTAGCGCAGGTGACGCCGGTTGGCATGGCGTGCACGACAGGGTGCGAGAAGCCCAGCGACAGATTCAGCTTGTCGCCTTGCGCTTGCGCCTTGTAACCCACACCGACCAGGTTCAGCTTTTTCTCGAAACCCTTGGTCACGCCAACGACCATGTTGTTGACCAGTGCGCGCAGCGTACCGGACATGGCATTGGCTTCGCGGCTGTCATTAGCGGCGACGAAGCTCAGGGTTCCTGCGTTGTTTTCCACCTTTACCTGGCCGTTCAGGGCCTGGGTCAAGACGCCCAGCGGGCCCTTGACGGTGATCGCTTGCGCGGAGATGGCGACATCAGCGCCAGCTGGCACAGCGATTGGCATTTTAGCTACACGAGACATGTCTAACTCCTTATGCGACGTAGCAAATAACTTCGCCGCCGACACCGGTAGCGCGTGCTTTGCGGTCAGTCATGACGCCTTGCGGAGTCGACACGATCGCCACACCCAAGCCATTCATCACAGTAGGGATCTCGTCTTTGCCCTTGTAGACGCGCAGGCCCGGACGGGACACGCGCTCAAGGCGCTCAATGACGGGACGGCCAACATAATACTTCAAACCGATTTTCAGTTCCGCCTTGCCACCAGCTTCGGCTACGGCGAAATCTTCAATGTAACCCTCGTCCTTGAGGACGTTGGCAATCGCAATTTTAACTTTCGACGATGGCATGGCCACGGTCGTCTTTTGCACGCCTTGGGCGTTACGAATGCGGGTCAGCATATCGGCGATAGGATCGCTCATACTCATTGCATATTCTCCTATTACCAGCTTGCTTTAGTCATACCCGGGATCTCACCACGCATGGCGAATTCACGGAGCTTGATACGGCCCAGACCGAATTTACGGAAAGTGCCGCGTGGACGACCGGTGACGGCGCAGCGGTTACGCTGGCGAGTCGGTGCCGAGTTACGTGGCAGCGCTTGCAGCTTCAGGCGCGCTTCGTAACGTTCTTCTTCCGACTTCGACTGGTCATCAATGATGGCCTTCAGCGAGGCGCGCTTGGCGGCAAACTTGTTTGCCAGGTCGACGCGTTTCTGCTCACGGTTAATCAGTGCGAGTTTTGCCATGATCTTCTTAGTTCCTGAACGGGAATTTAAAGGCGGCGAGCAGAGCTTTCGCTTCGTCGTCGGTCTTGGCGGTGGTGGTGATCGAAATGTTCATACCACGCAGCGCATCGATCTTGTCGTACTCGATTTCCGGGAAGATGATCTGCTCTTTCACGCCGATGTTGTAGTTACCACGGCCATCGAACGAGCGGCCATTGACACCGCGGAAATCGCGCACGCGCGGCAGGGCCACGGTGATGAAGCGATCGAGGAACTCGTACATGCGAGCGCCGCGCAGGGTGACCATGGTACCGATCGGGTAGCCTTCACGGATCTTGAAACCCGCGATAGCTTTGCGCGACTTGGTCGTCACCGGCTTCTGGCCGGCGATCTTGGTCAGGTCGCCGACAGCGTGCTCGAGGACTTTCTTGTCCGCGATGGCCTCACCAACACCCATGTTCAGGGTGATCTTGGTCAGACGTGGAACTTCCATCACCGACTTGTAACCGAATTTCGCGGTCAGGTCGGCGACGACTTTTTCTTTATAGAATTCTTGGAGACGTGCCATGATTTCTTAAGCCTTCACTACTTCGCCGGACGATTTGAAGACGCGGACTTTTTTGCCATCCACTTCTTTGAAACCGACACGGTCTGCCTTGCCAGTCGCTGCATTGAACAATGCAACGTTGGACACGTGAATCGGCATAGTCTTATCGACGATACCACCTTGTACGCCAGTCATTGGGTTAGGCTTGGTCGCTTTTTTGGCGACGTTGATGCCCTCAACCACGACATGCTCAGCATCGATACGCTGCTGAACGACGCCACGCTTGCCCTTGTCTTTCCCGGTCAGAACGATGACTTCGTCGTTTTTACGAATCTTATCCATTACGACTCCTTACAGGACTTCCGGTGCCAGGGACACGATCTTCATGAACTTTTCAGTGCGCAGCTCGCGCGTCACTGGTCCAAAAATACGGGTACCGATCGGTTCCAGCTTGGCGTTCAGCAGAACGGCAGCGTTGCCGTCGAACTTCACCAGGGAACCGTCTTGGCGGCGAACACCTTTAGCGGTGCGCACTACCACGGCGTTATAAATTTCACCTTTTTTGACACGACCGCGTGGCGCAGCAACCTTAACGGTTACCTTGATCACGTCGCCGATGCCAGCATAACGGCGCTTGGAGCCGCCCAATACCTTGATGCACATAACTTCTTTGGCACCGGTATTGTCAGCCACTTCGAGCCGGCTTTCAGTTTGAATCATAGTATTCTCTTTCCCAACTTAAGCCGAAGAATCCACACAATGCGGACCTGCGGTCAGTCTTGGTCCCGCCAGAGTGCCCTGCTGGGCCCACTGTTTGGGTGCTTGACCTTCGTACTGCACTGACCGCACGGTTCTGCGTCTGTGGCCAGACACTTTGCGGCGTTACATGAACGAAGCCCGCAAGTATTACATACAACTCGCGGGCTTGCAAGAACTAATTGAAGCGCCCCCGCTGTTGCCAGCGGGGGCGTGCACTTCAATTAAACGATTTGTGCGGCTTGCACCACACGGGTCACGGTCCATGCCTTCGTTTTGGAGATCGGACGACCTTCCACGATTTCCACCGTGTCACCGGCTTTCACCTGGTTGGTCTCGTCGTGCGCGTGGTACTTGTTCGAGCGCACGATGATCTTGCCGTACAAAGGATGTTTCACGTGACGTTCGATCAGAACGGTAACGGTCTTGTCCATCTTGTCGGACACCACCTTACCGATCAGCGTGCGCTTGAGCGGCTTGTTCACTGTTTCGGTCATTTGGCTTCCTTGGTGTTCATTACCGTTTTTACACGTGCGATATCGCGACGTACCTTCTTGAGCTGCGAAGTATTGCTCAGCTGTTGCGTAGCGATTTGCATACGCAGGCCGAATTGTGCCTTCAACAGGTCATTCAGCTCTTTTTGCAGAGCTACCTGGTCTTTGCCGCGGAGTTCAGATGCTTTCATATTTCACTCCTGTTATTGGCCGACTTGGCGGATCACGAACGTGGTCGCCAGTGGCAGTTTGGCAGCGGCCAGGCGGAATGCTTCGCGCGCCAGTTCTTCTGCGACGCCATCCATTTCGTACAGGACTTTGCCTGGACGGATTTCAGCGACGTAGTACTCCGGATTACCTTTACCGTTACCCATACGGACTTCGGCAGGCTTGTTCGAGATCGGTTTGTCCGGGAACACGCGAATCCAGATACGGCCGCCACGTTTGATGTGACGGGTCATGGCGCGACGTGCTGCCTCGATCTGGCGTGCCGTGATACGACCACGGGCAACGGCTTTCAGACCGAACTCGCCGAACGACACCGAAGTGCCGGCGGTGTGCGAAATGCCGGTGTTACGGCCTTTCTGCTCTTTACGATACTTTCTGCGTGCTGGTTGCAGCATGATTATTCTCCTGCTTTCTCGGCCGGCTTGGCGGCGCTGCGCACACGGGCTGCACCTGGAGCGGCTGGTTTCGCACCGGCGCCGGCACCGGCTGGGCGCGGACGGCCAGCTGGTTTGCCGTCGTCACGACGTGGGCCACGTGGCTTCTTCTCGTCTGGCGGGGTATCGATGACTGGTGCGTCGCCGTTAGGCGCGCGGTCACCCTTGTATACCCAGACCTTAACGCCGATGATGCCGTAGGTGGTCGAAGCTTCGCTGGTGCCGTAGTCGATATCGGCGCGCAGGGTGTGCAGTGGCACACGGCCTTCGCGATACCACTCTTTACGAGCGATTTCGATACCGTTCAGACGACCCGACGACATGATCTTGATGCCCAGGGCACCCAGACGCATGGCGTTTTGCATCGCACGCTTCATCGCGCGGCGGAACATGATGCGCTTTTCCAGCTGCTGGGCGATCGAATCGGCGATCAGCTGCGAGTCGATTTCCGGCTTGCGGATTTCTTCGATGTTCACGTGGACAGGCACGCCCATGATCTTGGTCAGCGCCGACTTCAGTACTTCGATGTCTTCGCCTTTTTTACCAATGACCACGCCCGGACGCGAGCTGTAGATCGTGAAGCGCGCGTTCTTGGCAGGACGCTCGATGACGATGCGGCCGACCGAAGCGTTCTTCAGCTTGGTCTTCAGGTAAGCGCGTGCTTTCAAGTCTTCGTTGAGCATCGAGGCAAAGTTGCTGTTGCCCGCGTACCAACGCGACGCCCAGTTACGGGTAACCGACAGGCGGAAGCCGGTTGGGTGAATTTTTTGACCCATTTTTAGCTCCTTAGTTGCCGACGGTCACGTAAATGTGACACGATTGTTTCGAGATACGATCGCCCCGGCCTTTAGCGCGTGCAGTGAAGCGCTTCAGGATCGGGCCCTTTTCGACGTAGATCGTTTTCACGAACAGTTCGTCGATGTCCGCGCCGTCATTGTGCTCGGCGTTGGCGATAGCCGACTCCAGCACTTTCTTGATGATGGTCGCGCCCTTTTTTGGGCTGAATTGCAGAATGTTGAGTGCAGCGTCAACTTTCTTGCCGCGGATCTGGTCAGCCACGAGGCGACCTTTTTGATCCGACAAGCGCACACCCTTGAGGATAGCTTTGGTTTCCATTATTTCTTCGCCTTCTTGTCAGCGGCATGGCCCTTGAACGTGCGGGTCAGCGCGAATTCACCGAGCTTGTGACCAACCATGTTCTCGGAGACGTACACCGGCACGTGCAGCTTGCCATTGTGGACGGCGATCGTCAGGCCGATGAAGTCAGGCATGATGGTCGAACGACGGGACCAGGTTTTGATTGGCTTTTTGTCTTTGGCTGCTTGTGCGGCTTCGACTTTTTTCACCAGGTGGGCGTCACAGAACGGCCCTTTTTTCAATGAACGAGTCATGTGCTACCCCTTATTTCTTGCCGCGGCGCGAGACGATCATGGAAGAAGTGCGCTTGTTGCTGCGGGTCTTCTTACCCTTCGTCTGTTGGCCCCAAGGCGACACTGGATGACGACCAGCTGCAGTTTTACCTTCACCACCACCGTGCGGGTGATCGACCGGGTTCATGACCACACCGCGAACGGTAGGACGAACACCGCGCCAGCGCATCGCGCCGGCCTTACCGATCTTGCGCAGGCTGTGTTCGGCATTGCCGACTTCACCCACGGTTGCACGGCACTCGATGTGCACGCGACGCACTTCACCCGAGCGCAGGCGCACTTGAGCGTAGGTACCTTCGCGGGCCATCAGGACCACGCCGGCGCCGGCGGTACGGGCCATCTGGGCACCCTTACCTGGCAGCATTTCGACGCAGTGCATGACGGTACCGACTGGGATGTTGCGGATCGGCAGGCAGTTGCCCGACTTGATCGGCGCTTCCGAACCGTTCATCACGGTGTCGCCAACGCTCATGCCTTTGGTGGCGATGATGTATTGACGCTCGCCGTCGGCGTAGCACAGCAGGGCGATATTCGCGGTGCGGTTAGGATCGTATTCGATACGTTCCACTTTCGCAGGAATGCCATCCTTCTGACGCTTGAAGTCGATCAGGCGATAGTGCTGCTTATGACCACCGCCGATGTGGCGGGTGGTGATGTGGCCGTTGTTGTTACGACCAGCAGTTTTCGATTTTTTCTCAACCAGGGCTGCGAACGGACGACCTTTGTACAGGTCCGGGTTCACAACTTTCACCATGCCGCGACGGCCTGGGGAGGTTGGCTTCATCTTAACGAGTGCCATTATTTAGCCTCCTCGGAGAAATTGATTTCCTGGCCAGGTTTCAGGCACACGAAAGCACGCTTGGTATGGTTGCGGCGGCCGGTGTGGGCACCGGAACGCTTCTGCTTACCTTCGCGGTTGACGGTCTGCACCGATTCCACTTCCACTTTGAACAGCAGTTCAACAGCGGCTTTGATTTCTGGCTTGGTCGCGTCGGTGGTTACACGGAACACGATCTGTTCGTTCTTTTCCGCGACCATGGTGGCCTTTTCGGAAATGACCGGAGCCAGCAGCACCTTCATCAGGCGCTCTTCGCTAAATTTCAATGCGCTCATGCCAGCATCTCCTCAATCTTAGCCAGTGCAGCTTTGGTGACCAGGATCTTCTTGTAGAACACCAGGGACATTGGATCTGCGTGACGTGGTTCAACAACCAGTACGTTAGGCAGGTTACGCGATGCCAGTTCCAGGTTTTCGTTGGCGACGTCGGTGATGATCAGAACCGAGTCAAAGCCCATGCCGGTCAGCTTTTGCGACAGCAGCTTGGTCTTTGGCGCTTCGATCGTCAGGTCTTCGATGATCGTCAGGCGATCTTCGCGGGCCAGCTGGGACAGGATCGAGCAGATACCTGCGCGATACATCTTCTTGTTCACTTTGTGGGTGAAGTTCTCGTCAGGCGAGTTCGGGAAGATGCGACCACCGCCGCGCCACAGTGGCGACGACGACATACCAGCACGAGCGCGGCCGGTACCTTTTTGGCGCCATGGCTTCTTGGTCGTGTGGTGGACTTCTTCACGGTCTTTTTGTTTACGGTTGCCGCTGCGAGCATTGGCTTGGTAAGCAACGACGACTTGGTGGATCAGGGCTTCGTTGTAGTCACGGCCGAAAATGGTGTCGGCGGCAGCTACGTTAGAGGCGGCTTGACCTTGAGCGTTCAAGAGCTTGAGTTCCATCGTTTAAGCTCCCTTCTTTGCTTTAACTTTGACAGCAGGCGATACAACGACCTGGCCGTTTTTCGCGCCTGGGATCGCGCCTTTGACCAGCAGCAGCTGACGGTCGGCATCGATACGGGCGATTTCGAGGTTCTGCACAGTGCGGGTGACGTCACCGAGGTGACCGGTCATGCGCTTACCTGGGAACACGCGGCCTGGATCTTGCGCCATACCGATGGAACCGGGAACATTGTGCGAACGGGAGTTACCGTGGGTAGCACGGCCCGAAGCAAAGTGGTGACGCTTGATGGTACCGGCATAGCCTTTACCGATCGTGACACCTTGAACGTCGATCTTTTGACCGACTTCGAACAGGGAAGCGGCAACGACATCGCCAGCTTTCAGTTCGGCAGCTTTGGTAGCGTCGACGCGGAACTCTTTCAACAGAGTACCGGCTTCAACACCAGCTTTAGCGTGGTGACCAGCAACAGCCTTCGTTACGCGGGAAGCGCGACGTTGACCGAATGCGACCTGAACAGCGGAATAACCGTCAGTTTCAGGAGTTTTGATTTGCGCAACACGGTTGTTCGATACGTCCAACACGGTGACTGGGATCGAATCCCCGTCATCGGTGAAGATGCGCATCATACCAACCTTGCGACCGAGAAGGCCAAGGCTCATTTTTTCTCCAATTCCCACCTACGATTGGGCGGGGATATGTTGAACTACTAAAATTAGTACGGATCAATAAAAAGGCGTATCCATACCGAAGCCGGCTAGTGTAGCGTGAAAAGACACTTGACGCAACAACTTAATACGAGGTATGTCGGGTTTTCACGGCAACGATTCCTGCTCGGCATCGTTGCCAATTCCATACCAGTCGAAGCGGCGGGTGGCCACCATCACCGCGCCCAGCGCCGTGAACAGCAGCAGGCTGCCCAGCACCAGCGCATTGTTTTCCGAGATCAGCAGGCCGTACAGCGCCGAATACAGCAGCACCAGCCCGGCGCCAAAGCCGCCGGCGCGCGCGCGGCTGCGCAGCACGGCCGCCAGGTAGTAGGTGATCAGCGCGATGCAGGCGCCGGCGGCGATCAGGTACGACACCAGAAAGTCGATATGCTCGGACAGGCTGACCAGCAATAGAAAGAACATGATCAACGCCAGCCCCACCAGCGTGTACTGGATCGGGTGGATCGGCAGGCGCTTGAGGATCTCGAACACGAAGAAGGCGGCAAAGGTCAGTGCCACGAACAGCAGGCCGTATTTGGTGGCGCGATCGGCCTGCGAGTAGATGTTGACCGGCTCGATGAAGCCGATGTTGAAGCTGTCCAGCTTGGTGTGCGCGTCGGCGGCACCGGCTGGCAGCGCGCCCGCCACTTCCTGCGCCGTCAACTGCTGCTGGGCGCCGCTGGCCATGGCCGACACCCGCCAGCCCGCCTTGAAGCCGGCCTCGCCGATATTGCGCGTCTCCGGCAGGAAGTTGCCGCCGAACTGGGGATGCGCCCAGTTCGATTCCACCGTGACGATGTTGTTGGTGCCGACCGGAACGAAGTGCTGCCGCTCGGTGCCGGCCAGGCGCAGCGAGAAGCCGAACGGTATCGTCGCGCCGGCCGCCTTCAGCTCGGCCAGGTCCAGAAGCACGTGCATGCCGCCGGGGTAGCCGGGCAGGCGCGCGCCCTGCTCGAACTTGTAATTGCGGCCGGCCACGATCACGGCCGGAATGTCGCGGATGCCGCGCACGTCCGACACCGACAGCGCGATATACGGCCGCCCCATGGTCAATTGGGAGGATGGACTCTCGCGCGGGAAGTCGCCGAGTGCTGGCAGGCTGAAGTCGCCGGCGAAGCTGTGGCCGCCGCTGTACATCAGCACCTGGTGGATGCCGCGATAGCGCCGTTCCGTGTTGATCTTGCTGGCGATCTTCAGCTCGTTCGGGAACACCAGCTTGCGGCGGACCACCATGCGGGTGGTATCGCGATCCTTGACCTCCTCCGTGTACGGCAGCACCAGCACCGGCCCGATCACGCGCTGCTCGCGCACCGAATCCTCGGCAATGCTTTGCACCGCCTGCTCATGAAAGCGCAGGCGTTCGTTGATCGTGCCTTCGACCATCATCAGCGGCAAGCCGATCAACAGCATCAGCCCGAAGATGATCAGGCATTTGAGTAGTAGTTTTTTTTGCATGGCGATTCCTCTGGCTGAAAGTGCTACCAGTGTAGAAACGCCATGTGCGTTGTTGATGCGTTCTGTGTGAAGTCAGAGCGTCAACGGCAGCGGCAGGCGCAGCTCGGCGCGGCAGCCGCCCTGCTCCGCGTTCGCGACGGTGACGGAACCGCCGTGCAGGGCCGCCACCTCGCGCACGAACGGCAGGCCGAGTCCGGTGCTCTTGGCGCCGGCCGGCCGGGGCAGCGAGTAGAAGCGCTCGAACACGCGTTCCACCGCATAGTCCGGGATGCCCGGGCCGCCGTCGACGATGGCGATCACCGCCTCCGCCGCATCGCGCGCCAGCTCGATGCGCACTGCGCCGTCTTGCGGCGCGAAGTCGATCGCATTGTCCAGCAGGTTGCCGACGGCCTGACGCAGCAGCAGCGCATCGCCGCGCACCGTCAGCTGGGCCGGCGCGTTGAGCAGCAGGCGCAGGCCGCGCTGCCGCAACCGGCTGTCCGCGTCGGCGGCTACCTGGTCCAACAACGCCGCCAGCCCCACCGGCCCGGCTCCGTCCAGCCCCTGCTGCTGCTCGACGCGCACCAGGGCCAGCAGCTTGTCGATCAGCTGCTTCTGGCGCGCATTCTGGCTCAGTATGTTGTCGAGAAAGCGGCGCGCCTCTTCCGCCGGCACGCCTTCCGCCAGCAGCTCGGCCGAACCCTGGATGGCGGCGATCGGGCTTTTCAGTTCATGCGCCAGCGTATGCATCAGCTGCTCGGCGTATTCCTTGCCCTCGAGCCGGGTGCGCATCGCGTGCAGCGCGCGCCCCAGCGTGCCGATCTCGTTGTTGCCCAGCGCCGGCGGCGCCACCTTGTGGCCGGCCTCGGCCTCGGACACGTAATGCATCAGCTGCCGCAGCGCGCGCGCCAGCCACCATGCAAACCCCAGGCCGATCAGCAGCGACAGCACCAGCAGCACCGTGCCGCGCTGCAGGATCTTGCGCTGGCTGCGGTCGACGAAGGCCTGCACGCTGGACAGGGGCTTGGCCACCGTCAGCACGCCGATGATGCGCTCGCCGTCCATGATCGGCGCGGCCACGTGCATCACGGTGCTGCGGTCGTCGCCTTCGACGGTGCGGGTGCTGCGCGCGCCATACTTGCCCTGCAGCGTCAGGTAGACATCGTTCCAGCGCGAGTAATCCTTGCCGGTCGCCGCGCCTTCGGAATCGTAGACCACGATGCCGCGCGCATCGGCGATGTAGACGCGGTAGTCCAGCTTGCGCTTGGTCACGCCATTGATCACCACGCTCACGCGGCGGCGGCCGTAGTCGTGCATGCCGGCCAGCTTGGGGCTGGCCCGCAGGGCGCCGGACTTCATGTCCTCGGCCACCACCCCGGCCAGCAGTTCGGCGGTGTCGACCAGCGTATCTTCCAGGGTCGAACGCACGCCGGGCTTGACCTCGGCCACGAACACATTCAGCAGGAACCACGCGGCCAGCCCGACAATGAGGAAATAGCCCAGCAGGATGCGCAGGCCGATCCTCATGCGGCCAGACTGTAGCCCATGCCGCGATGGGTGAGGATGGGATCGGTGTCGGCGTCGATCAGGCGCAGCTTGGCGCGCAGCGATTTGACGTGGGCGTCGACGGTGCGCTCCAGCGTGTCCGGCGCGTCGGTCCAGACGCGGTCCATCAGCTGCGCGCGCGACAGCACGTGCGATCGATGCTCGAGCAGGGTCTTCAGCAGCAGGTATTCGTAGCGGGTCAGATCCAGCGGCTGGCCGCAGTATAGGATGCGCGCTTCCTGCGGCCGCAGCTCGAAACCGGCCGCGGCGGATGGCGCCGCAGCGGTCGCGGAGCGCGGCGCCGGTGGCGTCATGCGGCGCAGGATCACGCGGATGCGCGCCACCAGCTCGCGCGGCGAGAACGGCTTGGTCACATAATCGTCGGCGCCGATCTCCAGGCCGACGATGCGGTCGATTTCGTCGCTGCGGGCGGTCAGGAACATGATGGGCGCATCGGAGAACTGGCGCAGGCGGCGGCACACTTCGAGCCCGCTCATGTCGGGCAGGCCGACATCGAGCACCACCAGCAGCGGCGCCGGCTCGGCGCGCATGGCCGCCAGCGCCTGCTCGCCCAGCGTCACATGCAGCGGCGTGAAGCCGTCGGTGCGCAGGGCATAGGCGATGCTGTCGGCAATCGCCTGCTCATCCTCGACGATCAGGATGGTCTTACTCATAAGGTTCCAGCGTTGTCATCATGCGCCAACTCTACCGCTCATGCAAAGGGAAGTCCAGCCATCAGCGACGGAAGCCGATCTTCGGTGGCCACTGCCTAGCCGTATGCAGGATTCGCAGAATAGAGATTTGGTCGCCGTCTATTCGATAGACCATCACATAGTGGCGATGGATGACAAGTTCACGGGTACCCGGTTGCCGCCCTTCCCGCCCCAGTTGAGGATGAAATAAAAGCAGAGCTGTCCTGGCCGCTACCTGGCGCATCAACCTTTCTGCGCCGAGACTACTACCACTGGAAATCTTGCGGAGAATTGCCGCCAAATCAGCAAGCGCTCTCGCTTTCCAGTTCACGGCATGCACTGTGGCCTCTCAGCTTAATTTAAGCTCGGCACGTATCAGGCGCATTGCCTCCTCGTGGGGAATGGCAGGGCTCGGATCATCCAGCGCCTCTTGAACTTCAGCTTTAAACCATGCTTCATATTCTTGGTCAGCCACAGATAAATGCGGGTTCCCGCCACTGTCAAACGAACTGCCGTCCACCTCAAACTGATAGATGCCAAGTTCACGCAAACATAGTTCGACTTCTGATAGCGTCTTGAATTCCAGAAGCTTCTCCGTGTGTGCCGCGCTGAATGCCCGCACACCGGAATCGGTATAAATACAGACGTGCCAGCAGCCGTTGGCACCGACTGCCGACACGTTGAATTCTTCATCCGAGGCAAGCAGGGCGCGTAGCCCCACTTGATCCAAAGTATTCGTCCGCATAGCAATTCCTTCACAATTTTCTTCGGCATCGATTTCACTCTAGCACGGCATCTCGCCATCGCAATAGATCTGCGCCAAAAACAATGGGGCCGGGCGTGGGGGGGGGGGGGGGGACGGCCCGCCCCCCCCAAAACAGGGGGGGGGGGAAAAAACCCCCCCCCGCGGGGATAAAAAAATTTAATTTTTTTTTTTAAAAAA
>NZ_JBGLYQ010000061.1:0-40102 GCF_047304105.1 Duganella sp. Dugasp56 | reverse complement strand
AAGTCGAGGCACAATTCTGTGTGCCTATTTAACTGTCCGGGAAATCCGGGATACCTCAGATCCGACATTCGGACACGGGCTCTGCCATAGCGGCCGCTACGGCAGAGCCCGTGTCCGAATGTCAGATCTGACCCCGGGTTGTTTCAGACGGCCGGGGTTACAGCGCGCGGGCGATCAGCAGTTTCTGGATGTCGCTGGTGCCTTCGTAAATCTGGCAGACGCGCACGTCGCGGTAGATGCGCTCCACCGGGAAGTCGGACACGTAGCCGTAGCCGCCGTGCACCTGGATCGCGTCCGAACATACCCGCTCGGCCATCTCGGAGGCGAACAGCTTGGCCATCGCGGCTTCCTTCAGGCATGGCAGGCCGGCGTCCTTCATCGAGGCCGCGTGGCGGATCAACTGGCGCGCCGCTTCGATCTGCGTCGCCATGTCCGACAGCCGGAACTGCACCGCCTGGTGCTCGAAGATGGGCTTGCCGAAGCTCTCGCGCTCGCGGGCATACGCCAGCGCCGCCTCGTACGCGGCGCGCGCCATGCCCACCGCCTGCGAGGCGATGCCGATGCGGCCGCCTTCCAGTCCGGACAGGGCGATCTTGTAGCCCTGGCCTTCCTCGCCGATCAGGTTTTCGGCCGGGATGCGGCAGTTCTCGAACAGGATCTGCGCGGTGTCCGACGAGTGCTGGCCCATCTTCTGCTCCAGCCCGGTGACGATGTAGCCCGGCGCCGAGGTCGGCACCCAGAACGCGCTGATCCCCTTCTTGCCGGCCGCCTTGTCGGTCACGGCCATGACGATGGCCACGTCCGCATACTTGCCGCTGGTGATGAACTGCTTGGTGCCGTTGATGACGTATTCATTGCCGTCGCGCGTGGCGGTGGTGCGCAGCGCGGCGGCGTCGCTGCCGGTGTGCGGCTCGGTCAGGCAGAAGGCACCCAGCATCTCGCCCTGCGCCAACGGACGCAGCCATTGCTGCTTCTGCTGGTCGTTGGCGTACATCATCGCGATGCTGCACACCGGGCAGTTGTTGACGGAGATGATGGTGGAGGTGCCGCCGTCGCCGGCCGCGATCTCTTCCAGCACCAGCGCGAGGGACACGTAATCCATGCCGGCGCCGCCCAGCGCTTCCGGCACGGCCACGCCGAAGGCGCCCAGCGCCGCCAGCTCCTTCAATTCCTCTTTCGGGAAGTGATGCTCCCTGTCCCAGCGGGCCGCGTTGGGGGCCAGACGCTCCCGCGCAAACGTGCGCAGGGCATCGCGGATCATTTCGTGTTCTTCGCTCAGTATCATGTTGTCTCGTTTATGTTTTGTGTTACCAGCCGATGGTTGTGCCATCGTAATTGCGATAGACCGCTGTGTCGGACGCGGGTAGCGCCGCCAGCGTCGCGCGGATGCCGGCCGCGCTTTCTTCCACCGAAATATCGGCGCCGGCGCCGCCCATGTCGGTGCGCACCCAGCCCGGATGGAAGGCCACGCAGGTCGCGCCCTGCTTGCCGAACGTCAGCGCCGTGTCGATCAGCACCGAATTCAGCGCGGCCTTGCTGGCGCGGTACAGCGAACCGCTCGGGTTGTTGCGCTCGCTCAGCGAACCCATTCTCGACGACAGCACCGCCAGCTTGCCGCGCGCCGCGCCCACCATCGGCGCGATGATGGGCAGCAGCCGCATCGCCGCCAGCACGTTGGTGTGCATCACGCTGTCGAAGTCCGTCTGCAGCGGGAAGCCGTCGTGGCGCGGGCCGTACACGCCGGCGTTGAGGATGGCCACGTTGAGCTCCTCGCCGTCCAGCTTCCAGCCCAGGCCGGCGCAGGCCTCGACATTGGTCACGTCCAGCGCATGGGCTTCGGCACCCATCGCGGCCAGCGTGTCGACATCTTCCGCCTTGCGCGCGGTGGCGATCACGCGCCAGCCGTCGGCCAGGTACTGGCGCGCCATTTCCAGGCCGATGCCGCGCGAGGCGCCGATGATGAGTGCCGTCGCCATCCGCTTACACCAGCTCGATGGCCATTGCCGTGGCCTCGCCGCCGCCGATGCACAGCGCCGCCACGCCCTTCTTGCCGCCGGTGCGCTTCAGCGCGCCGATCAGGGTGACGATGATGCGCGCGCCGGAGGCGCCGATCGGGTGGCCCAGCGCGCAGGCGCCGCCGTGGATGTTGATCTTGTCGTGCGGGATGTCGAGGTCGCGCATGGCGGCCATCGGCACGGCGGCGAAGGCTTCGTTGATCTCGAACAGGTCGACGTCCTTGGTGCTCCAGCCGATTTTCTTGTACAGCTTTTCGACCGCGTCGATCGGCGCGGTGGTGAACAGGTTGGGTTCCTTGGCGAAGGTGGCATGGCCGTGGATTTTGGCGATCGGCGTCAGGCCCAGCTTCTTCGCGGTCGATTCGCGCATCATCACCAGCGCGGCGGCGCCGTCATTGATCGACGACGACGAGGCGGCGGTGATGGTGCCGTCCTTCTTGAACGCGGCGCGCAGGGTCGGGATCTTCTCAACCTTGGCTTTCAGCGGGCCTTCATCCTTGTCGATGACGGTGTCGCCGGCGCGGCTGGTGACGGTGACGGGCGCGATTTCCCACTTGAACCAGCCTTCGCTGGTGGCGACCTGCGCGCGCTTGACCGATTCGATGGCGAAGTTGTCCTGCGCCTCGCGGGTGAATTCGTACTTGGCCGAGCACTCTTCGGCGAAGGTGCCCATCGAGCGGCCTTCGCCGGTTTTCTCGTTGCGCGAGTAGGCGTCTTCCAGGCCGTCGTACATCATGTGGTCGAACAGCATGCCGTGGCCGATGCGGTAGCCGCCGCGCGCCTTCGGCACCAGGTAGGGCGCGTTGGTCATCGATTCCATGCCGCCGGCGATCACCACCTCGGCGCTGCCGGCGACCAGCTGGTCGTGGGCGAAGATGGCGGCCTGCATCGCCGAGCCGCACATCTTGGACAGCGTGACGGCGCCGGTCGAGGTCGGCAGGCCGGCTTTCAGCAGGGCCTGGCGCGCCGGCGCCTGGCCCTGGCCCGCCATCAGGCAGTTGCCGAAGTAGACGTGCTCGACCAGATTGGCGGCTATGCCGGAACGCTCGACGGCGGCCTGGATCGCGACGGCGCCCAGGTCGTGCGCGGCCTTGGCGGAGAAGTCGCCCTGGAAGGCGCCCATGGGGGTGCGGGCTGCACCGACGATAACGATAGGATCATTCATTTTCTAGTATCTCCATAAATGGCGGCTGGATCGCCGCCGGTGGGTTTGCGTGTTGATTGCTGAATCGGATGTGCTGCGGATATGGAAACACGTCTTCGACGTGGCCATCCAGAATGCGCTGTTTGCGCATTTGCCACCAGGCTTGCGTCAACAAGTCGGCGTGATGCTTCATGAAAAATTTGCGGATCTTGGCGTTCCCCAGCAGGAACCTGCCGAACTGCTCGGGGAAGACGTCGTACTTGCCGACCGGGTACCACGGTTCGGCGGCCATTTCCTCTTCCTCGTTGCGCGCTTCCGGAATGGTGCGGAAATGGCAGTCGGTGATGTATTCGATTTCGTCGTAGTCGTAGAACACCACGCGCTGGTGGCGGGTGACGCCGAAGTTCTTGTACAGCATGTCGCCGGGGAAGATGTTGGCGGCCACCAGTTCCTTGATGGCGTTGCCGTATTCCAGCACGCCGTGCTCGATCTGCACGTCGTCGTTGTCGTTCTCGGCGTTGGTCAGCCAGATGTTCAGCGGCACCATGCGGCGCTCGATGTACAGGTGCTTGATGACGATCTGCTCGCCGTCCTCCTCGATCAGCGACGGCGCGTAGTGTTTCAGCTCGGCGATCAGCTCTTCCTTGAAGCGGTGGCGCGGGAAGGCGACGTTCGAGTATTCCAGCGTGTCGGCCATGCGGCCGACGCGGTCGTGGTGTTTCACCAGCAGGTATTTTTCCTTGATCAGCGCGCGCGTGGTTTCCTTGGGCGGGGGGAAGAAATCCTTGATGACCTTGAACACGTACGGGAACGACGGCAGCGCGAACACCAGCATCACCAGGCCGCGGATGCCGGGGGCGATCTCGAACAGGTCGGACGAGTGCTTCAGGTGCTGCAGGTAGTCGCGGTAGAACAGCGTCTTGCCCTGCTTTTGCAGGCCGAGGATGGTGTAGATCTCGCTGCGCGGCTTGCGCGGCAGCAGCGTGCGCAGGAACTGCACGTAGGCCGACGGCACTTCCATGTCGACCAGGAAGTAGGCGCGCGTGAACGAGAACAGGACGGCGATCTGCTCGGGGTCGAACAGCACGGTGTCGAGGATCAGCTCGCCATGCTTGTTGTGCAGGATGGGCACGACAAACGGATATTCCCGGTTGCCGTTGATGCCCTTGCCGACGATGTAGGCGCCCTTGTTGCGGAAGAACAGGCTCGACAGCACGTGGATCTGGTGGTTCGGCTCCAGCTTGGCGTTGCCGAAGATTTGCGTCAGCCGCACCTCGACCTGTTCGACGTCGCGCGTCAGGTTGGCGAATTTCGCGTCCAGCTGGAAGTTGGTGATGATGCGCTTGAGCGTGAAGTGCAGGCCGTCGGTGCCGGGATAGTAGACGCGGTAGGTCGGGCGCGGTTCCTCGGTTTCGATGTATTCGGTCGACACGACCGGGCGCACGAAGATGAATTCGTTGTGGAAGTAGCTGCGGTGCAGGATGTTGCAGCAGACCGAGTTGAAGAAGGTTTCGGCCAGCTCTGGCTGCTTGTGGTCGGACAGCATGCCGATGTAGTGCAGCTTGAGCTCGCGCCACACTTCGTCGGTCAGTTCCTCCGCGTCGTATTCGTCTTCCAGCATCTGCACGCATTCCTGCACGCGCTTGTCGTAGAAGTCGATGCGCTCGCGCGCGGCCTGCTGCGCCGCGACCCACGCGCCGCGCTCGAAGTGCTGCTTGGCCTGCTGGCTGGTCTGGCGGAACAAGCGGTAGTGCTTGTCGAAGCCGTCGCGTATCGTGCGCGCGATGTCGAACGCGATCTGCGAGCGCAGCAGTTTTGGGAAAGCAGCCTGGATCATGGGTCAAGTACCGATGTCGTTTAAGCCGTCATTCCCGCGCAGGCGGGAATCCACGGAACGCCTGCTAATCCAGCTCGGCATGGATCCCCGCTTTCGCGGGGATGACGTGCAAGCGGGTTCCTACTTGGTTTCCGCGAACAGTTCGCGGCCGATCAGCATGCGGCGGATTTCGCTGGTGCCGGCGCCGATTTCATACAACTTGGCATCGCGCCACAGGCGGCCGACCGGATACTCGTTGATGTAGCCGTTGCCGCCCAGCGTCTGGATCGCCTCGCCGGCCATCCAGGTCGCTTTTTCCGCGCTATACAAAATGGCTCCCGCCGCGTCCTTGCGCAGCTGGCGGACCGCTTCCGGGCTGGTGGCGCGGTCGCAAGCCTGACCGACGGCGTAGACATAGGCCTTGCACGCCATCATGGTCGAGTACATGTCCGCAATCTTACCCTGCATTAGCTGGAATTCGCCGATAGGCTGGCCGAATTGCTTGCGGTCGTGGATGTACGGCACCACCGCGTCCATGCAGGCCTGCATGATGCCCAGAGGGCCGCCGGACAGCACGGTGCGCTCGAAGTCCAGGCCGGACATCAGCACGTTGACGCCCTTGCCCAGGCCGCCCAGCACGTTTTCGGCCGGCACTTCGCAGTCTTCAAACACCAGTTCGCCGGTGTGCGAGCCGCGCATGCCCAGCTTGTCCAGCTTCTGCGCCACGGAGAAGCCCTTGAAATGTTTCTCGATCAGGAAGGCGGTCATGCCTTTCGGGCCGGCTTCGAGGTCGTTCTTGGCGTAGACCACCAGCACGTCGGCGTCGGGGCCGTTGGTGATCCACATCTTGGTGCCGTTCAGCACCCAGCGGTCGCCCTTGAAGTCGGCGCGCAGCTTCATGCTGACCACGTCGGAGCCGGCGTTCGGCTCGGACATGGCCAGCGCGCCCACGTATTCGCCGGAAATCAGCTTGGGCAGGTATTTCCGCTTTTGCTCTTCGGTGCCGTTGCGCTTGATCTGGTTGACGCACAGGTTAGAGTGGGCGCCGTAGGACAGGCCGACCGAGGCCGAGGCGCGCGAGATTTCCTCCATCGCCACGATGTGGGCCAGGTAGCCCATGTTGGCGCCGCCGTATTCCTCGGGCACGGTGATGCCGAGCACGCCCAGCTCGCCCATCTTGCGCCACAGGTCCATCGGGAACTGGTCGCTGCGGTCGATTTCTGCGGCGCGCGGCGCGATTTCCGCGGCGGCGAACTGTTGCACGGCTTCGCGCAGGGCGGCGATGTCTTCGCCGTGGTCAAAGGTCAGGCCTGGGAGATGGAGCATGTCGTCCTCGATTCTTTTGTTTTGTGGAGCGGGTTGGAGCGCCTATGATACGCCCATGTTACGTTAACGTAAACGTCAACCACGTTCGGCGATGGCCGCCAGCAGTCGTTTGCACTCGTCTTCGTGGGCGGTGACCTCGGCCAGCGACATTTCGATGTCCTCGCGCTGCTGTTCCAGCGTTTCGCGGTGATGCGCCAGCACGTCGAGGAAGCGGTTCATCTGGGCGCTGGTGTCTTTTGGCGTTTCATACATGTCGACCAGGCTTTTGATCTCCGACAGCGACAGGCCCAGGCGCTTGCCGCGCAGGGTCAGTTTGAGGCGGGTGCGGTCGCGCGGCGTGTAGACTCGGTTGCGGCCGCCGGCGCCCTCGCGCGAGGGATTGAGCAAGCCCTGGTCTTCGTAGAAGCGGATGGCGCGCGCCGTGATGTCGAATTCACGGGCCAGTTCGGTGATGGTATAGGTAGGCATCTCTAGGTTTGCGGTAAAGTCGTACAATTTCCGTTTACGTCAACGTCAAGCACATTGTAGCGCGCCTGACTTCCTGAAAGAAGAAAAATGAACCCACTCGAAGCGCAACTGGATTATCCGCTGGGCGACACCATCCCGGCCGCCGGCACCGTGCACGAGCTCGCTCCCGGCCTGCGCTGGCTGCGCATGCCGCTGCCGTTCGCGCTGGACCACATCAATCTGTGGCTGCTCAGGGACGATGACCAGGAGCGTGCGGGCTGGGCCATCGTCGACAGCGGCGTCGCCAGCGACGCCACGCGGGAAGCCTGGGAAGCGGTGTACGCCACCGGGCTGGACGGCCTGCCGGTGCGGCGGGTGTTCGCCACCCATTGCCATCCCGACCACATCGGCCTGGCCGACTGGCTGTGCCGGCGCTGGGACGCGCCGCTGTGGACCACCACCGGCGAATATGCGTTCGCCCGCATGATGTCGGCGGCCCTGCCGGGGGTGGACGGCGCCGCGGCGCTGCCGCACTTCCAGCGCCACGGCCTGCGCGACCCGGACCTGCTGGAAAAGATGACTAGCCGGAAAAGTTACTACCCGACGCTGGTACCGTCGGTACCATCCTCCTACACCCGCATCCAGGACGGACAGTTGGTGGCAATTGGTGACCAGCAATGGCGGGTGATCACCGGTTTCGGCCATGCGCCGGAACATGCGTCGTTGTACTGCGCCAAGCTGAACGTGCTGATCGCCGGCGACATGGTGCTGCCAAGAATCTCCACCAATGTATCGGTTTTCGCCGTCGAGCCGGAGGCGAACTCGCTGACGCTGTATCTGGATTCGCTGGGCAAGTTTGTTGATTTGCCGAACGATGTACTGGTTTTGCCTTCCCACGGCAAGCCATTCAAAGGCTTGCACACCCGCATCGCACAATTGCGCCAGCACCATGTCGAACGGCTGGCCGAGGTGGTCGACGCCTGCCGCGACTGGCAGTCGGCGGCCGACATCGTGCCGCTGATGTTCAAGCGGGCGCTGGATGCCCACCAACTGAGCTTCGCGCTGGGCGAGGCGCTGGCCCACCTGCACAAATTGTGGCACGACGGTATCGTGCGACGTCAAACAGGGGCCGACGGCATCATACGTTTCCGTATGAAGTGACGTCGAAAGTTTGGCTCCAGGCGGGGAGTGGTGTTATTGTAATAACTTCACTATTTCCACTGAAATAGCCTCCGGAATTTCGGCTCCTTTCGCGGTGCGGAACCGAACAAAATTCGGAGCCGGCCCGCGCAGACGTTTGCACTTACAGAGGATGAAGTGTTAATTATAAAATCCTATCACGTCACAATCAGATCTTAAAAACAAGAGACTGACTTTCATGACGCAACGTGAAATAGTGCAATTATGAATTCTTCAAATGAACGCGAAAGCTTTAGCCAGCGCTTACAACAGGCTCTCAAGAACGCCCACTACTCCCCCGATAGTCCGACGCGGTTGGCGCGGGAGTTCAACATCCGTTTCGATGGTCGTCCGATTACCGTCCACGCCGCCCGCAAATGGCTGGTAGGAGAGGCGATACCGACCCAGGAAAAGCTGCGCATGATCGCCCAGTGGCTGGGCGTACCGGCCGAATGGCTGCGTTTTGGCGGCCCCGAGGCGGGCGCGCCGGCCGGCGACGGCGGCAACGGCCTGTCGCGTTTCGAGTCGGCCGACGTCAAGCTGATCGCCGATTTGCAGCGCCTGGACGAGCATCATCGCCAGATCGCGCGCGAATTTATTCGCATGTTGGTCCGTGTTAATTACCAAAAGTAGTCATTTTAAGTAGTATTACGGAGAGATTTTGACCGGATGTGGCCGGCGACAGTAGTGTTTCCGTGTGAAACTAGTTTCACGGTTTAGCCAGCTTTTGTTCGGACCGGGCGCACCTCAGGGGGCGCCCTTTTTATTTTTGGACGCCTTGCGAATTGTCATGGATTCGACACGGATTTGAGGCACAATAGGCAATCAGCGCCGCTGAACCGCAGCATTTACTTCGGGAGCCAAGCTTTTGAGCCGTCTTATGAAAAGTAACTACAGCAACGTCGCGCAGCTAAAAGATTTGATGACCGTCCCCCCGATGACCGCCGCCCAACATGCCGAGGTGATGCGCAAGCGTATCGCCCACCGCCGTATGGTCGAGGAAGCGCGGGATCTGAAGAAAGCCAGCGGATCGCAGTTCGATAAACGCTAGGCTGGAAGCTGGTTTTAGCTGGACTCGCTGGTGGGCTTCATGCCGTTCCAGCGCGGGGCCAGCGTGTGCTCGATGCCGAACAAATCGATGACCCGGCCGACGGTGTGATCGACCATCTCCGCAATACTTTGCGGGTTGTGATAAAAGCTCGGCAGCGGCGGGAAGATGATCCCGCCCATTTCCGTCACCGCCGTCATATTGCGCAAATGCGCCAGGTTGAACGGCGTTTCCCTCACCATCAGCACCAGGCGGCGGCGCTCCTTGAGCACCACGTCGGCCGCGCGCGCGATCAGGTTGTCCGACAGGCCGTGGGCCACCGAGGCCAGCGTCTTCATCGAGCAGGGCGCGACGATCATCCCGTCAGACTGGAAGGAACCGCTGGCGATCGAGGCGCCGATGTCGCGCACCTTGTGCACCACGTGGGCCAGGTCTTCGACTTCGCGCCGCTGCAGCCCGGTTTCCTGGTGCAGCGTGAGGACCGCGGCATCGGAGACGATCAGGTGCGTCTCGATAGGGCGGCTCCCCGACCCGGCATCTTTTAAATGCTGCAGCAGACGCACGCCATACACGGCGCCCGTGGCGCCGGTGATGGCGACAACGATCCGCCGCGGCCTGTCAGGCATCCAGCAGGGCTTTCAGCTCACCCGACTCGAACATTTCGTTCATGATGTCCGAACCGCCGATGAACTCGCCTTTCACGTACAGCTGTGGAATGGTCGGCCAGTTCGAGTAGTCCTTGATGCCCTGGCGGACTTCAGGATCTTCCAGAACGTTCACGGTTGCAATGTTTTCAACGCCGCAAGCTTTCAGGATCTGGATGGCGCGGCCGGAGAAGCCGCATTGCGGGAACTGGGCGGTGCCCTTCATGAACAGCACCACCGGGGTGTTGGTCACGGTTTCTTTGATCCAGGTTTGTACGTCGCTCATAGCTGCCTCAGTGAAAAGATGTATTAGGTGCCGACATTTTATAAGAAAATGCCGGCGCCGGTATTATTGCGGCCGGTTTAGCCGCGCAGCTTGGCGAAGGCCGCCGCCATGCTGCCGCCGATAGGCTCGGACCTGGCGGTCTGCTTCTGGTGCTGGCCCATGCTCTTGCGGTCGTTGTGGCGGGCGTCGCTACGCTCGCCGCGCTGCTGCGGCTGCGAGCCGGCTTGCGGCGCGCTGTCGGTCAGGCGCATGGTCAGCGCGATGCGCTTGCGCTTCTCGTCCACTTCCAGCACCTTGACCTTGACCACCTGGCCGGCCTTGACCACCGTGTGCGGGTCCTTGACGAAGGTGTTCGACAGCGCCGAGATGTGCACCAGGCCGTCCTGGTGCACGCCGATGTCGACAAACGCGCCGAACGCCGCCACGTTGGTGACCACGCCTTCGAGGATCATGTCCGGACGCAGGTCGCGGATCTCTTCCACGCCGTCCTTGAAGGTGGCGGTGGTGAATTCCGGACGCGGATCGCGGCCCGGCTTTTCCAGCTCCTTCAGGATGTCGGAGATGGTCGGCACGCCGAACTTGTCGTCCGCATACTTGGCCGGGTTCAGCGTCTTGATCAGCGCGGTTTCGCCGATGACGGCCTTGATGTCCTTCTTGATGTCGCCCAGGATCTTCTCCACCAGCGGATACGATTCCGGGTGCACCGCCGAGGCGTCCAGCGGATTCTCGCCGCCCATCACGCGCAGGAAGCCGGCCGCCTGTTCGAAGGTCTTGTCGCCCAGGCGCGGCACCGACTTCAGCGCCGCGCGCGAGGTGAACGCGCCCTTGACGTCGCGGTAGGAAACGATGGCCTGCGCCACCGAGGCCGACAGGCCCGACACGCGCGCCAGCAGCGGCGCCGAGGCGGTGTTGACGTCGACGCCGACCGCGTTCACGCAATCCTCGACCACCGCGTCCAGCGAGCGGGCCAGCTGGGTTTGCGACACGTCGTGCTGGTACTGGCCGACGCCGATCGATTTCGGATCGATCTTGACCAGCTCGGCCAGCGGATCCTGCAGCCGGCGCGCGATCGACACGGCGCCGCGCAGCGACACGTCCATGTCCGGCAATTCGCGCGAGGCGAACTCGGACGCCGAGTACACGGAAGCGCCCGCCTCCGAGACGACGATCTTGGTCATCTTCTGCTCGGGGTGCTGCTTGATCAGGTCCTGCGCCAGCTTGTCGGTCTCGCGCGAGGCGGTGCCGTTGCCGATCGAGATCAGGGAGACGTTGTGCTTGGCGGCCAGCCGGCCCAGCGTGTGCAGCGAGCCGTCCCAGTCGTTCTTCGGCTGGTGCGGGTAGATGACGGCGGTGTCGACCACCTTGCCGGTGGCGTCCACCACCGCCACCTTGACGCCGGTGCGCAGGCCCGGATCCAGGCCCATGGTGGCGCGCTGGCCGGCCGGCGCGGCCAGCAGCAGCGCCTTCAGGTTGGTGGCGAAGACGTTGATCGCGTCCAGCTCGGAGCGTTCGCGCAACGCGCCCATCAGTTCGGTTTCCAGGTGCATGAAGCTCTTCACGCGCCAGGTCCAGCGGGCCGTGTCGGCCAGCCATTTGTCGGCCGGACGGCCCTGGTTCTTGATGCCGAAGCGGGCGGCGATGCGGCCTTCGCACGGATTGTGCGGCGCGTCCCACTTCGGTTTCTCGGCTTCGGTATCGAGCCGCAGGACGACGTCGAGGATGCCTTCGCGGCGTCCGCGCAACAGCGCCAGCGCGCGGTGCGACGGCACGGTGCCTATGGTTTCGGAATAATCGAAGTAGTCGGCGAACTTTTCGCCTTCGTCCTGTTTGCCTTCAATGACCTTGGACTCAACAATCCCATGCTCTTGTACGTATTCGCGCAAGGATTGCAGCAAGGTTGCATCTTCGGCAAAGCGTTCCATCAGGATCTGGCGCGCGCCGTCGAGCGCCGCCTTGGTGTCGGCCACGCCCGGATTGTTGCCGTCGGCGGTGGTGAAGGCTTCGCGCAGGAATTTGCCGGCTTCCGTTTCCGGATTCAGTTCCGGGTTGTCCAGCAGGCCGTCGGCCAGCGGCGCCAGGCCCGCTTCGATGGCGATTTGCGCTTTTGTGCGGCGTTTTTGCTTGTATGGCAGGTATAAGTCTTCGAGGCGGGTCTTGTCTTCTGCATGCATGACAGCATCTAACAGTTCCGGCGTCATCTTGTTCTGTTCGGTGATCGATGCCACGATAGCGGCACGGCGGTCTTCCAGCTCGCGCAGGTAGCGCAGGCGCTCTTCGAGCAGACGCAGCTGGATGTCGTCCAGGCCGCCGGTGGCTTCTTTCCGGTAGCGGGCGATGAAGGGGACGGTGGCGCCCTCGTCCAACAGGGCGATGGCGGCGGCGACCTGAACCGGTTTGCAGGTCAATTCCAGGGCAAGACGTTGTTCGATAGAGGGCAACATGTGGGTGATTCCTAAGCAGTCAAGCCCGGAATGATACGCAATCGGCGCGAATGTGCCAGTCTTGACAGTCCAAAAGGACTGTGGGCGTGGCCAGAACGTGGTCTGTAACACGTTTACATGCGGGTTTTATGAAGAATCCGCAAACACGAACGCGTGTATGGCGGATAATATCGCCTGTTGCCGTTTTTGAACCATCTTTGAACAACAATGCGACCTATGGATTTTACCCGCGACGACGCCACCGACGATGTTCCCGCCAAGCCAGCCGCACCGGCCGCTCCCGCATCTCCCGCCCGCCCTGCGCCGCCCGCGAATCAATTGTCGTACGCCGTAGCCACCTGGCTGCAGCGTGTGGATGCCGCAGCCCATCCCAAAGCCAAACTGAACGCGCCGCCGGTCGATACCGACCCCAAACAAACCCAATACAAGCTGATCTACGTGATGGCGCCCACCAGCGGCGGCCGCCATGTGGCGCTGTGCCTGTACAAGGCCCGCCTGCGCTCGAACGGCGACGTCGCCGCGGCCAGTCCCGTCAGCGAAGTGTTTTCGCTGCTGTCGGCGCCGCCGAGTTTCCTCGCGCCCGGCGACGAGGACTTGATCCGCTTCTTCGTTGCCATGCGCAGCGGACAGAATTCCCAGACCGGCTCGGCCACCGAACCGCGCGGCAAGATCGGCGCGGCTCTGCTGGACATGCTGGCCGAACAGGATAAATTGCTCTGGGCAAACTCCTGGGCCGACGTCGGCAACGGCCTGGTCTACCCGCTGAAGGGCGGCGTGATGCGCGAAGCCAACCTGGCCTGGCGCGAGGAAGGCAAGGGCCTGCGCCTGGGCTGGCAGGTGCAGGCGCCGCCGAACGCCAAGCACGTCGGCGCCGACCAGGTCGACTACATGCTGCCGACCGATCCGCCGTGGTATATCGACAACCTGTCCTGCGGCGTGCTGCAGCTGAACCAGGGCGGCGCGACGATCCCGCTGGCCGACCTGCAGGCGCTGGTGGCGCAGGCCCCGCTGCTGACCGCCAACGACAAGATGCGCGTGTCGCAGCTGCTGCTGGCGCACGGCCTGCAGGGCCTGATGCCGCTGCCGCAGCCGCTGCCGCAGCGCGTGCGCGACGACGTCAAGCCGCGCCCGGTGCTGACGCTGGACGCGGCGATGCTGGCCGACGGTTCGCTGCAGCGCTGGCACGATTTCGCCGTGCTGTCGTTCGACTACGACGGCGAGCGCGTGTCCTTCGACCCGTCGCAGCGCGTGGTGCGCCAGAAGGGCGACGTCACCGAGATCATCCAGCGCGACGCCGACGCCGAAGGGCTGGCGCTGTCGTTGCTGACCGAGCGCCATTTCGTGGCGCCGGCCACGCTGCCGCTGAGCAGCGTCAAGGGCGGCCTGTTGCTGCCGACGCAGGCGGAATGGATACGCTTCGCCCGCGACGGCATCGCCGCCTTGAAGGAGGCCGGCTGGAAAGTCGAGAAAACCGTCAAATACCGCTACGACATCACCGACGTCGGCGACTGGTACGCCGAAGTGGTGGAGGATCCGGCCGACGGCGGCCACGCCTGGTTCGACCTGGAGCTGGGCATCGTGGTCAACCAGGAGCGCGTGCCGCTGCTGCCGGTGCTGGTGCAGCTGATCCGCGGCGCGCCCAACGATTTCAATCCGAAAGCCATCGCCAACCACGGCGACGAGGACCAGATGCTGGCCACCCTGCCCGACGGCAGCCGCGTCGCCTTGCCGTGGGGCCGCGTCAAACCGATCCTGAACACGCTGGGCGAGTTGTATTTCAGCGACAAAATCAAGACCTCGCTGCACATGGCCACGCTGGACGCCGCGCGCCTGGACGAACTGGCCCGCAACGTCGAATTGCTCTGGACCGGCGGCGAGGAATTGCGCGACATGGGCGCGCGCCTGAACCAGTTCGGCGCGGTCAAGCGCATCGCCACGCCGGCCGGGCTGCAAGCCACGTTGCGCGACTATCAAAGCGATGGCTTGTCCTGGATGCAATTCCTGCGCGAATACGGCTTCGCCGGCATCCTGGCCGACGACATGGGCCTGGGCAAGACGGTGCAAACCCTGGCCCACATCCTGGTCGAAAAAGAGGCGGGCCGCTTGACGGCGCCGGCACTGGTCATCGCGCCGACCAGCCTGATGGGCAACTGGCAGGAAGAGGCGGCGCGTTTCGCTCCCGGCCTGCGCGTGCTGCTGCTGCAAGGCAAGGACCGCATGGCCCAGTTCGACCAGATCGCCGAGTCCGACCTGGTGCTGACCACCTATGCGCTGCTGCCGCGCGACGAGGAAAAACTGCGCGAGCACGATTTCCACCTGGTCATCCTGGACGAGTCGCACTACATCAAGAACACCCGCTCCAAGGCGGCCCAGAGCGCCGGCCTGCTGCGCGCGCGCCACCGCCTGTGCCTGTCCGGCACGCCGCTGGAAAACCACCTGGGCGAGCTGTGGTCGCAATTCCACTTCCTGCTGCCGGGACTGCTGGGCGATGAAAAAGGTTTCAACACCGTGTTCCGCCACCCGATCGAACGCCAGGACGATCCGCTGCGCCGCGCGCTGCTGAACCGCCGCATCAAGCCTTTCCTGCTGCGCCGGACCAAGGACAACGTGGCCAAGGAACTGCCGCCGAAGACGGAGATGGTGCGCAAGGTCGAGCTGACCGGCGCCCAGCGCGACCTGTACGAAACCGTGCGGCTGGCGATGGACCAGAAAGTGCGCGACGAGATCGACCGCAAGGGCGTGGCCCGCAGCCAGATCGTGATCCTGGAAGCGCTGCTGAAGCTGCGCCAGGTCTGTTGCGATCCGCGGCTGGTCAAGTCCACGTCGAAGAAGCAGCAGGCCGCCGGTTCGGCCAAGCTGATCGACCTGATGCAGATGGTCGAGGATTTGCTGGAGGAAAACCGCAAGATCCTGGTGTTCTCGCAGTTCACCAGCATGCTCGAGCTGATCGAGGAAGAACTGGAAGCGCGCGACATTCCGTATGCGCTGCTGACCGGCGACACCAAGGACCGCAGCGCGCAGGTGGCGGCGTTCCAGCAGGGCGCGGTGCCGATTTTCCTGATCAGCCTGAAGGCCGGCGGCGTCGGCCTGAACCTGACGGCGGCCGACACTGTGATCCACTACGATCCGTGGTGGAACCCGGCGGCTGAAAACCAGGCCACCGACCGCGCCTGGCGCATCGGCCAGGACAAGCCGGTGTTCGTCTACAAGCTGATCGCCAAGGGCACGCTGGAAGAGAAAATCCAGGTCCTGCAGCAGAAGAAATCGGACCTGGCGCAATCGATCCTGGCCGAGGGCGAGTCGCAGAAAATGGCGCTCACCCAGGAAGACCTGCAGCAAATCTTCGCGCCGCTGGTGGAATAATGCCCACCGTCGCGGAACTGGAGGCGGCGTTGCGCGAGTCCCGGGCGGAGGTGGAGCGTTGCCGCCTGCTGCTGGAACAACATGCGAACGAGCGCCTGGAGCTGGCGGCCCAGCAAAAGAAGTTCGCGTCGATGTTGTCGCACGAATTCCGCACCCCGCTGTCGACCATAGACGGCGCCGTGCAGCGGCTGGAAATGACCGGCGCCCATCACGACGAAGGCACGCGCAAGCGCTACCGCAAGATCCAGGTGGCGGTCGACCGCATGCTGGCGATGCTGGACGAATACCTGTCGCCCGAACGCATGGCCAGCATCGGCCGCACGCGCCAGCCCGACGAAATCTCGCCGGCCGCGCTGCTGGAATCGGTGGTGGAACAGGCGCGCAGCCGGCGCAATCCGGTCTCGCTGCGGGTCATCGGCTTGCCGCAATGGATGCGCTGCGACCCGGCCGGCATACGCTTATGCATAGAAATATTGCTGGATAATGCGATTAAATACACGGAGCCCAATAGTCCTATAGAATTGCTAGGCAAAATGGCAATGGAAGGCGGGGTCGAGTTCCTGGTGCGCGACCATGGACGCGGCATCCCCGAGGCGGAACTGGCCCGTGTGTTTGATAAATCCTTCCGTGGCAGTAACGCCGCCGGCATACCCGGATCGGGCCTGGGTTTGTATATGGCGCGCTCGGTGTTGGACGTGCACGGCGGTACGGTCAGCGCGCGGAATGTTTCTGAAAGCGGCACAGAATTTCGGATTTGGCTGCCTGTAGCGGCCGCTTCCGGGAAAAGCCTTGCGCGGGCCGGTGGCAACAGTGATAATTCTCTGGACACAAGCTGACGCCGCAGGGCAGGAATGAGCACGGTTGCTCAATAATCGATCGAATGGCGCATCAATGACGCAAATACTCATCGTGGAAGACAATCTGGAGTATGCCGAGGAAATGGCAGAATTCCTGACTGAACTTGAACACGAAGTGCACATCACTAACAACGCCAGCGATATGTGGTCCGCGCTCAGCCAGGGTAATGTGGGCGTAGTGGTGCTGGATCTGGGCTTGCCCGACGAAGACGGCTTCAACGTCATCCCGCGCATGCGCCAGCTGTATCCGCAAATCGGCCTGCTGGTGCTGACCGGCCGTGTGGCTTTCGACAATCGCATCCTCGGCCTGCGCCTGGGCGCCGACCATTACCTGACCAAGCCGATCAAATTCCCGGAACTGGCCGCCCATATCGAGGCGCTGGACCGCCGCGTCGGTCCGCAGGAAACCCTGCCCGTGCCCAGCAAGTGGACGCTGAAAGTCAGCGCCCGCCAGCTGGAGCTGCAGGGGATGGCGATCACGCTGACCGAAAAGGAATGCAACTTCCTGCATCTGCTGACGATCAACACCCGTCCGGTGCCGCGCCAGGTCATCGTGGCCGGTATCGGCGGCGACGACCCGGATGCCGGCCGCCGCGTCGACATGCTGGTGTATCGCTTGCGCAAGAAGGCGCGCACCGGCCTGGGCCAGGATCTGCCGCTGCGCAGCGCCTACGGCGAGGGCTACAGCCTGTCCGCCAGCTTCAATCTCTCTTAATGGGGACAGAGCCAGCGCGATTAGCGCCCGCCGCCAATTAATCGGGGACGGAGTCAAACAACGGAGGTAGAATCGGGTTACCGATCCACCTCCTTTTTGCATTCATGGCCCGCCTACCCCGTCTCATCGTCCCCGGACAACCACATCACGTCATCCAGACCGGCAACAACAACCAGCCGGTTTTCCTGGATGCCGAGGATTACCAAACCTTCCTCGGCTGGCTGCGCACGGCCGCCAAAAACTACAAAGTGGCGATCCACGCCTATGTCCTCATGCCCAATCACCTGCATTTGCTGGTCACTCCGGCCGATGAAAACGGCTTGGGCCAGATGATGCAGTGGGTAGGCCGCTACTACGTGCCCTATTTCAACCAAAAATATAGCCGCAGTGGAACTTTGTGGAATGGACGCTACAAAACCTCGCTGATCGACGCCGAGCAATACTTCATGTTGTGCAGCCGGTATATCGAGTTCAATCCGGTACGCAACGGCATGGTCGGCAAGGCCGAGGATTATCCATGGTCCAGCTATTGCCACCACGCCGGCATACGTCCGGACGGCCTGGTGATCGACCACGCGCAGTTCTGGGCCTTGGGCAATACGCCGTTCCAGCGCGAGGCGGCTTATATCGCGCTGGCCGAGGCGCCGCTCAGCGAGGAGGACATCGCCACCGTCAGCAAGGCGCTGCTCAAGGGTTGGCCGCTGGGTTCCGAGCAATTCAAGACCACGCTGCAGAACCGGGTAAAACGGCAGGTATTGCCGGCCAAACGGGGACGGCCGTTCAAAATCAAGCCGGCGGCCACTTAGCCCATCACTCTGTCCCTAATTAAAATTTTCAGCAACTTGTGGAAAATTAATCTGACTCCGACCCTAATTATTATTGTTGAATTTTCTGCTGCATTGCACTACTCTAGCTTTTCGTTAGTCAAATTGCAGTGGAGAGCCCATGAAAGCCCAAGGTCTGTACGATCCGTCCAATGAACACGATGCCTGCGGCGTCGGCTTCGTCGCCCACATCAAGGGCAACAAGAGCCACTCCATCGTGGAACAGGGCCTGTTGATCCTGAAAAACCTCGATCACCGGGGCGCGGTCGGCGCCGATGCGCTGATGGGCGACGGTGCCGGTATCCTGATCCAGATCCCGGACCAGTACTACCGCGACGAAATGGCCAAGCAAGGCATCGAACTGCCGCCGCCAGGCGAATACGGCGTCGGCATGGTGTTCCTGCCGAAGGAAAACGCTTCGCGCATCGCCTGCGAACAGGAAATCGAGCGCGCCGTGCGCGCCGAAGGCCAGGTCGTGCTGGGCTGGCGCAACGTGCCGGTCGACTGCGACATGCCGATGTCCCCTACCGTGCGCGCCAAGGAGCCGGTGATCCGCCAGATCTTCATCGGCCGCGGCGCCGACATCATGGTGACCGACGCGCTGGAACGCAAACTGTACGTGATCCGCAAATCGTCGGGCCACGCCATCCAGGCGCTGAAACTGATCCACGGCAAGGAATTCTTCGTGGCCTCGCTGTCGGCCCGCACCATCGTCTACAAGGGCCTGCTACTGGCGGACCAGGTCGGCGTGTATTACAAGGACCTGCAGGATGCGCGCTGCGTTTCCGCGCTGGCGCTGGTGCACCAGCGTTTCTCGACCAACACCTTCCCTGAATGGCCGCTGGCCCACCCGTACCGCCTGATCGCCCACAACGGCGAGATCAACACCGTCAAGGGCAACTTCAACTGGATGCGCGCGCGCGAAGGCGTGATGAAATCCGCCGTGCTGGGCGACGACCTGCAGAAACTGTTCCCGCTGATCTATGAAGGCCAGTCGGACACCGCCTGCTTCGACAACGCGCTGGAACTGCTGCTGATGGCAGGCTATCCGATCGCCCAGGCGATGATGATGATGATTCCGGAAGCCTGGGAAAATCACGGCACGATGGACGACAATCGCCGCGCGTTCTACGAATATCACGCTGCAATGATGGAACCATGGGACGGCCCGGCCGCCATGGCCTTCACCGACGGCCGCTACATCGGCGGCACGCTGGACCGCAACGGCTTGCGTCCCGCCCGCTACATCGTCACCGACGACGACCTGGTGGTGATGGCGTCGGAATCGGGCGTATTGCCGATTCCCGAATCGAAAATCATCCAGAAATGGCGTTTGCAGCCAGGCAAGATGTTCCTGATCGACCTGGAAGCGGGCCGCATCATCGACGATAAAGAGCTGAAAGACACCTACGCCAACGCCAAGCCGTACAAGGCATGGATCAACGCGGTGCGCATCAAGCTCAACGAAATCAAGCTGAGCGAAAGCCAGCTGGCGCACAACCGCGCCAAGGACGCGGCGCCGGCCCAGGGCGAAAAAGCCGTGCCGTCGCTGCTGGACCGCCAGCAGGCCTTCGGCTACACCCAGGAAGACCTGAAATTCCTGATGGCGCCTATGGCCGCCGCCGGCGAGGAAGCGACCGGCTCGATGGGCAACGACTCGCCGCTGGCCGTCATGTCCAACAAGCTCAAGCCGCTGTACAACTACTTCAAGCAGCTGTTCGCGCAAGTGACCAACCCGCCGATCGACCCGATCCGCGAAGCGATGGTGATGTCGCTGGTGTCCTTCATCGGCCCGAAACCGAACCTGCTCGACACCAACAACGTCAACCCGCCGATGCGCCTGGAAGTGTCGCAGCCTATCCTGGGCTTCGACGACATGGCCCGCCTGCGCGGCATCAGCGCGCATACCGGCGGCAAGTTCAAGTCATATGAGCTTAACATCTGCTATCCGCTGGCATGGGGCAAGGACGGCGTCGAAGCCTGCCTGGCGTCGCTGTGCGCCGAAGCGGTCGACGCGGTCAAGTCCGGCCACAACATCCTGATCGTGTCGGACCGCTCGGTCGGCCCGGACCGCGTGGCGATACCCGCGCTGTTGGCCACCTCGACCGTGCATCAGCACCTGGTCAGCAAGGGCCTGCGCGCGTCCACCGGCCTGGTGGTGGAAACCGGCTCGGCCCGCGAAACCCACCACTTCGCGCTGCTGGCAGGCTACGGCGCCGAAGCGATCCACCCTTACCTGGCGATGGAAACCCTGGTCGAGATGGCGCACGGCATGCCGGGCGACATGTCCGGCGAAAAAGCCGTGTACAACTATATCAAGGCGGTCGGCAAGGGCCTGATGAAGGTCATGTCCAAGATGGGCATCTCGACCTATATGTCCTACTGCGGCGCGCAGATCTTCGAAGCCGTCGGCCTGAACAAGTCGCTGGTCGACAAATACTTCAAGGGCACCTCGTCCAACGTCGAAGGCATCGGCGTGTTCGAAGTGGCGGAAGAAGCGCTGCGCCTGCACAACCTGGCCTTCGGCAACGATCCGGTGCTGGAAAACCACCTCGACGCCGGCGGCGAGTACGCCTACCGCGTGCGTGGCGAAGACCACCTGTGGACCCCGGATGCGATCGCGAAACTGCAGCATTCGACCCGCAGCAACAACTTCTCCAGCTATAAGGAGTACGCCCAGATCATCAACGACCAGAGCAAGCGCCACCTGACCTTGCGCGGCCTGTTCGAGTTCAAGCTCGATCCGACCAAGGCGATCCCGCTGGACGAAGTCGAGCCGGCCAAGGAAATCGTCAAGCGCTTCGCCACCGGCGCGATGTCGATGGGTTCGATCTCGACCGAGGCGCACGCCACCCTGGCGGTGGCGATGAACCGCATCGGCGGCAAATCGAACACCGGCGAAGGCGGCGAAGATCCATCGCGCTACACGATGGAACTGAAAGGCATCAAGATCAAGCAGGGCGAGACCATGGCTTCGGTCATGGGCAAAGAGCAGATGGTGGTCGACATTCCGCTGCAGGCCGGTGATTCGCTGCGCTCGCGCATCAAGCAGGTGGCATCGGGCCGTTTCGGCGTGACCGCCGCCTACCTGAACTCGGCCGACCAGATCCAGATCAAGATGGCCCAGGGCGCGAAACCCGGCGAAGGCGGCCAGCTGCCAGGCCATAAAGTATCTGAATACATCGCCACCCTGCGCTTCTCGGTGCCGGGCGTGGGTCTGATCTCGCCGCCGCCGCACCACGATATTTACTCGATCGAAGACCTGGCCCAGCTGATCCACGACCTGAAGAACGCCAATCCGCGCGCTTCGATCTCGGTCAAGCTGGTGTCGGAAGTCGGCATCGGCACCGTGGCGGCCGGCGTCACCAAGGCCAAGGCCGACCACGTCGTGGTGGCCGGCCATGACGGCGGCACCGGCGCCTCGCCGCTGTCGTCGGTCAAGCACGCCGGCACCCCTTGGGAACTGGGCCTGGCTGAAACCCAGCAGACCCTGGTGCTGAACGGCCTGCGCAGCCGCATCCGCGTCCAGGCCGACGGCCAGATGCGTACCGGCCGCGACGTCGTCATCGCCGCCATGCTGGGCGCCGACGAAATCGGCTTCGCCACCGCGCCGCTGGTGGTCGAGGGCTGCATCATGATGCGCAAATGCCACCTGAACACCTGCCCGGTCGGCGTCGCCACGCAAGATCCTGTGCTGCGCGCCAAGTTCTCCGGCAAGCCCGAGTACGTCGTCAACTACTTCTTCTTCGTCGCCGAAGAGGCGCGCCAGCTGATGGCCCAGCTGGGCATCCGCACCTATGACGAGCTGATCGGCCGGGTCGACCT
Source organism: Duganella sp. Dugasp56 (assembly GCF_047304105.1). Taxonomy (NCBI): domain Bacteria; kingdom Pseudomonadati; phylum Pseudomonadota; class Betaproteobacteria; order Burkholderiales; family Oxalobacteraceae; genus Duganella; species Duganella sp. Dugasp56. The sequence goes on along the minus strand of NZ_JBGLYQ010000061.1, from coordinate 18,172 downwards.
GCTGGACAAATCCAAGGCGATCACGCACTGGAAAGCCAAGGGCCTGGACTTCAGCAACATCTTCTACTCGCCGGAAGTACCGAACGGCGACTCCATCTACCATACGATGGAACAGGACCACGGCCTGGACAAGGCGCTCGATCACAAGCTGATCGCGCAAGCCAAGGCCGCGCTGGAAAAAGGCGAGCGCGTGTCGTTCATCTCGCCGGTGCGCAACGTCAACCGCACCGTCGGCACCATGCTGTCGGGCGAAGTGGCCAAGCGCTACGGCCACGCCGGCCTGCCGGACGACACCATCCACATCCAGCTGCAGGGCACGGCCGGCCAGTCGGCCTGCGCCTTCCTGGCGCACGGCATCACCATCGACCTGGTCGGCGAAGGCAACGACTACGTCGGCAAGGGCTTGTCGGGCGGCCGCATCATCGTGCGTCCGAACACCGAGTTCCGCGGCTGGGCGGTGAATAACATCATCATCGGCAACACCGTGCTGTACGGCGCGATCAGCGGCGAAGCCTTCTTCAACGGCGTGGCCGGCGAGCGTTTCGCCGTGCGCAACTCGGGCGCCACCGCCATCGTCGAAGGCACCGGCGACCACGGTTGCGAGTACATGACCGGCGGCACCGTGGTGGTGCTGGGCGCGACCGGCCGCAACTTCGCGGCGGGCATGTCGGGCGGCATCGCCTACGTGTACGACCCGGACGGCGATTTCGAAGCCCGCTGCAACACCGCGATGGTGTCGCTGGAGCAGGTGCTGACCGCCAAGGAACAGGAAGCGCACAGCGCGACCTTCCACGTGCAGCACAAGGACCAGGGCCGCGAAGCGGACGAAGTGATCCTGAAGCGTTTGATCGAGCGTCACTTCAAGCACACCGGCAGCACCCGTGCCCGCCTGTTGCTGGACAACTGGGCCGACAGCCGCGGCAAATTCGTCAAGGTGTTCCCGAGCGAATACAAGCGCGCCCTGGCCGAAATGGCCGAGGACGTGGCGAACGAAGCCGCTTCCGCCCAGCCGATCGCAGCCTGAGCCTGACCTGACAGAACAATATTTAAGGATTTATCGTGGGTAAAATCACCGGTTTCATGGAATTCAAGCGTCAGGAAGAGAGCTATCTGCCGCCGGCTACGCGCCTGAAAAACTATTCCGAATTCGTCATCACCCTGACCAATGAGCAGGCCAAGGTGCAGGGCGCGCGCTGCATGGATTGCGGCATCCCGTTCTGCAACACCGGCTGCCCGGTCAACAACATCATCCCGGACTGGAATGACCTGGTTTATCGCGGCAACTACCGCGAGGCGCTGGACACGCTGCACTCGACCAACAACTTCCCGGAATTCACCGGCCGCATCTGCCCTGCGCCGTGCGAGTCCGCCTGCACGCTGGGCATCAACAACGATCCGGTCGGCATCAAGTCGATCGAGCACAAGATCATCGACGAAGGCTGGGAACACGGCTGGGTCGTGCCGCAGCCCGCGGACAAGCAGACCGGCAAGAAAGTGGCCGTGGTCGGTTCCGGCCCCGCCGGCCTGGCGGCGGCGCAGCAGCTGGCGCGCGCCGGCCACGCCGTGACCGTGTTTGAAAAGAGCGACCGCGTCGGCGGCCTGCTGCGCTACGGCATTCCAGACTTCAAGATGGAAAAGTCGCACATCGACCGCCGCATCAAGCAGATGGAAGCCGAAGGCGTGGTGTTCCGCACCAGCGTGCTGGTCGGCAAGGACTTCCCTGCCAACGTCAACAACTGGGCCAAGGAAACCATCTTCCCTGAAGACCTGGCCAAGGACTTCGACGCCGTGGTGCTGGCCGGCGGCGCCGAGCAGCCGCGCGACCTGCCGGTGCCGGGCCGCGAGCTCAAGGGCGTGCACTTCGCCATGGACTTCCTGCCGCAGCAAAACAAGGTCAACGCCGGCGACAAGGTCAAGGACCAGCTGAAAGCCACCGGCAAGCACGTGGTCGTCATCGGCGGCGGCGATACCGGTTCCGACTGCGTCGGCACCTCGAACCGCCACGGCGCCGCCTCGGTGACCCAGTTCGAACTGATGCCTATGCCGCCTGAGCAAGAGAACAAGCCGCTGGTGTGGCCGTACTGGCCGACCAAGCTGCGCACCTCCTCGTCGCACGAGGAAGGCTGCGAGCGCGACTGGGCGGTGGCCACCAAGCGCCTCGAAGGCAAGGGCGGCAAGGTCGAGAAGCTGATCGCCTGCCGCGTCGAATGGAAAGACGGCAAGATGGCCGAAGTGCCAAACTCGGAATTCGAGATGAAGGCCGACCTGGTGCTGCTGGCCATGGGCTTCGTGTCGCCGGTGGCCAACGTGCTGGACGCGTTCGGCGTCGAAAAAGATGCACGCGGCAACGCCAAGGCCACGACCGACGGCGCCGGCTGCTACAAGACATCCGCCCCCAACGTCTTTGCCGCCGGCGACGTCCGCCGCGGCCAGTCGCTGGTGGTGTGGGCGATCCGCGAAGGGCGCCAGTGCGCGCGCGCGGTCGACGAGTTCCTGATGGGCTGTTCCGATCTGCCGCGCTGATTCCCACTAGCGGCACAGCTTCAGCCTGACTCCCTGCCGGGAGCGAGCGGGTGATCCCCGTTCGCTACCCGGTTTTTTTTCGCATCGGCGCTTGTGCGATGCAGCAATAAACCCCGATATGTAACATTTAGTGCCGGGTGTAAATTGCTGACTTTAGGTTCAGTAGTGTTGTATTATCTGCCACTCACCGTCCCTCTCTCTGTCACAAATGAGGGGGGCGCCTGCAGAGATTGACCTTTCTGCACTACAATACGGCATTAAAAATAATGAGTTCAGTCGTGCCTAATCTTGTCGAAATCCGTGATTTACACTTCTCCTATGGAAAGCGCTCGATACTGTCGGGTCTCCAGATGGATTTCCCACGTGGAAAAGTGATCGCTGTCATGGGTGGTTCGGGGAGCGGCAAGACCACGGTATTGCGCCTGATCGGCGGCCAGATCCGCCCGAAACGCGGCCACGTCAAGGTACAGGGCCAGGTGGTGCACAAACTTAATACCGCTGGCTTGTATCTGCTGCGGCGCAAAATGGGCATGCTGTTTCAGCATGGCGCGCTGTTCACCGACCTCACCGTGTTTGAGAACGTCGCCTTCCCGCTGCGCGAGCACACCGATTTGTCGGAAGAGCTGATCCGCAACCTGGTGCTGATGAAACTGCACGCCGTGGGCCTGCGCAACGCCGCCAAGCTGAAGCCGGGCGAAATCTCCGGCGGCATGGCGCGCCGCGTGGCGCTGGCGCGCTCGATCGCGCTCGATCCGGAACTGATCATGTACGACGAGCCGTTCGCCGGCCTCGACCCGATCTCGATGGGCGTCACCGCCAACCTGATCCGCAACCTGAACACCGCGCTGGGCTCGACCACGATCCTGGTGTCGCACGACGTCAAGGAATGCTTCGCCATCGCCGACTATGTGTACTTCCTGTCGCAAGGCAAGATCGTCGCGCACGGCACGCCGGCCGACATGATGGTCTCCACCGACCCTTACGTGCACCAGTTCGTCAATGCGGAAGCCGACGGTCCGGTGCCGTTCCACTATCCAGGCAAGTCCCTGGCCGATGACCTGGGCCTGGGAGCGCAAGCATGAGTTTAAAGAACTGGTTGTCCAAGCTGGGCGCGCCGCTGCGCGACTATGTGGAAAGCATAGGCTACGGCGCCCGCACCTTCGGCAATGTGCTGGGCGTGTCGCCCGGCCTGTTGCGCCGTCCGGGCCTGGTGATCGAGCAGCTGCACTTCATCGGCAACTATTCGATGCTGATCATCACGTTGTCCGGCCTGTTCGTCGGCATGGTGCTGGGCCTGCAGGGTTACTACACGCTCAATAAATACGGCGCCGAGCAGTCGCTGGGCCTGCTGGTGGCGCTGGGCCTGACCCGCGAACTGGGCCCGGTCATCACCGCGCTGCTGTTTGCCGGCCGCGCCGGCACCTCGCTGACGGCCGAAATCGGCCTGATGAAGGCGGGCGAGCAGCTGTCGGCGATGGAAATGATGGCCGTCAACCCGATCCAGCGCGTGCTGGCGCCCCGTTTCTGGGCCGGCGTGATCTCGGTGCCGCTGCTGGCGTCGGTGTTCAGCGCGGTCGGCGTGCTGGGCGGCTGGCTGGTCGGCGTGCAGCTGATCGGCGTCGACGACGGCGCGTTCTGGTCGCAGATGCAGGGCGGCGTCGACCTGTACAAGGATATTTTCAACGGCTTCGCCAAGAGCGTCGTGTTCGGCATCGCGATCACCTTCATCGCCTTGTACCAGGGCTATGAGGCACAGCCGACGCCGGAAGATGTGGCGCGCGCCACCACCCGCACGGTCGTGATTTCATCGCTGATGATCTGGTGGCTGGACTTCATGATGACGGCGCTGATGTTCAGCAAATAAGATTAAGAAAGTGTGAGGAATAGCTATGCAACGTAAATCTCTGGATGTCTGGGTCGGTCTGTTCATCGTCGTCGGCGTCGCCGCGCTGATGTTCCTGGCGCTGAAGGCCGGCAACATGGGTTCCATGTCCTTCGGCAAGTCGTACCCGATCACCGCCAAGTTCGACAACATCGGCAGCCTGCGTCCGCAGGCGGCGGTCAAGGCGGCCGGCGTGGTGGTAGGCCGTGTGGGAGAGATCAAGTTTGATGACAAGAGTTATCAGGCGCTGGTAACCTTGAACATGGAAGAAGGCTACAAATTCCCTAAAGACAGTTCCGCCAAGATCCTGACGGCTGGCTTGCTGGGCGAGCAATATGTCGGCATCGAGGCCGGCGGCGACACCAACAACCTGGCTTCCGGCGACAAGATCGCCCGCACCCAGTCCGCCGCCGTACTGGAAGACCTGATCAATCAATTCATCTACAGCAAAGCTGCAGAGGGAAAGGACAGTAAATGATGCACCGTACTCCGAAATCTCTCCGCGGCGCCGCGCTGGCGCTGGGCGTCACCGTGCTGCTGGCCGGCTGTGCCGGGCCGAACCCGCGCGACCCTTACGAGGGCTTCAACCGCGCCATGTTCAGCTTTAACGACACGGTCGACACCTACGCGCTGAAGCCTGCCGCCACCGCCTACAAGAACGTGCTGCCATCGTTCGTGCAGACCGGCGTGAACAACTTCTTCGGCAACCTGGCCGACGCCTGGAGCGCCGTCAACAACCTGCTGCAAGGCAATGGCCAGGCCGGCATGTCCGACGTGTCGCGCTTCGCGCTCAACTCCACCGTGGGTATCGTCGGCCTGTTCGACATCGCCTCCGAAGCCGGCCTGCAAAAGCACAAGGAAGACTTCGGCCAGACCCTGGGCGTGTGGGGCGTGCCGTCCGGTCCGTACCTGATGCTGCCGCTGCTGGGGCCTTCGACCGTGCGCGACACCGCGGCGTTGCCGCTGGACATCAAGGGCGACATCTGGGCCTACAAGGAACCTGTGTATATCCGCAATACCGGTACCGCGCTACGCGTTGTCGATCAGCGTGCTAACCTGCTGGACGCATCGAGCCTGCTGGAGGACGCTGCGCTGGACCGCTATGAGTTCATCCGCGACGGCTACCTGCAGCGCCGCGAGAGCCAGATCCACCCGGACGATGGCGGTCCTGTCAGGAAAGCTAAAAAAGACGATTCGGCTGAAATCGACACGAAACCTGCCGCTGCGCCGACTGCCGCGACGGAAACTTCGGCACCCGTGTCATCCGAATCGGCGCCAAAAGAGTTAAACTCCGGCACACCGGCTGCGAACAACGCCAGCCTGTGATCCCGAAGAACTTATAAAGGTAAGGCAAAAACATGAAATTGATTAAACAAATTATCGCTTTAGCAACTGTGGCACTGGCGTTCAACGCCCATGCCGCGGCCCCCGCCAACGAAGCGCCGGACGTGCTGGTCAAGCGCATCAGCCAGGACGTGATCGACACGGCCAAGACCGACAAGGCGATCCAGGCCGGCGACACGAAGAAGGTGATGGACCTGGTCGAGACCAAGATCCTGCCCTACGTCGATTCGCAGCGCATGACATCGCTGGCGGCCGGCCGCTTCTGGCGCGAGGCCACCCCGGAGCAGCAGAAGGCATTGTCGGAACAATTCCGCACCCTGCTGATCTACACCTATTCGGGCGCGCTGTCGCAAATCAAGAATGAAACGGTGGAATTCAAGCCGATGCGCGCCGCGGCGGACGATACCGACGTGGAAGTGCGTTCGCAGGTCAACATGACCCGTGGCGAGCCGATTCCGCTGAACTACCGCGTCGCCAAGACCCCGGCCGGCTGGAAGATCTACGACATCAACGTGCTGGGCGCGTGGCTGGTCGAGACCTACAAGGGCACGTTTGCTTCGGAAATCAGCAAGGGCGGCATCGACGGCCTGATCAAGACCTTGACTGAAAAGAACAAGACCTTGGCCAACCGACCGCTGAAAACCGCCACGAAGTAAATCCTTACCTTAAATCCTTGCCGCCATGTCCGAAGCTATCGACAACCTGCAGTCCCTCACGTCCCTGACCGTGCTCAACGCCTCCGCGGCGCTGGAGCGCGGCCTGGCGGCCCTCAAGGCCGGCCAGACCGTGTTCGACCTGCGCCATGTGTTGACGGTCGATTCGGCGGCGGTATCGGTGATGCTGGCATGGCAGCGCGCTGCCCAGGACGCCGGCGTCAAGCTGGAACTGAAAAACCTGCCGCCGGCGCTGCAAAGCCTGACCAAGCTGTACGGCGTGTGCTCGCTGCTGTTCCCGCCGTCGGTCAAGCTGGAAGCGGGCGAGCCCGTGCCGCCCAATCCCCTGCACGAAGAATTCGCCCCGGTTAACGCACCAACCTCGGTCTTCACCCCCAAGACCGGTCTGGCCGACGATACGGCCTCGCACCACCATCATTGACCCCCGCCCTGCCCCCGTCCCCTGTCTTACTCGTTACCTGTTACCCCCGGTAAATGGCCAGTCTGGCTCTGCCGATCCGAATTTCCAATATAATTGAACGTTGCCGCTGCCTGAGAGCCGCGGCGCTTGCACCACCTTCCGCCTTTGGGCATCTACGAGCACCCACGCGCCGGCCCGTGCCGTCGCACCAACTGATAAGTCAAGAATGACAGCGATCCAAATAAGTAATGTCGAGAAGCGCTACAAGTCGCTCCAGGCACTGGGCGGCGTGTCCCTTTCAATCGAAGAGGGCGAGTTTTTCGGCCTGCTGGGCCCCAACGGCGCCGGCAAGACCACGCTGATTTCCATCATCGCCGGCCTGATCCGGCCCGATGCGGGCAAGGTCAGCATCCACGGCCACGACGTCACCGGCGATTTCCGCGCCGCCCGCAAGAAGCTGGGCGTGGTGCCGCAGGAGCTGGTGTTCGACCCGTTCTTCACCGTGCGCGAGACGCTGCGCCTGCAGTCCGGCTATTTCGGCTTGGCCAACAACGACGCCTGGATCGATGAAGTGATGCACAACCTCGACCTGACCAACAAGGCCGACGTCAACATGCGCGCGCTGTCCGGCGGCATGAAGCGCCGCGTGCTGGTGGCGCAGGCGCTGGTGCACAAGCCGCCCGTCATCGTGCTCGACGAGCCGACCGCCGGCGTCGACGTCGAGCTGCGCCAGACGCTGTGGAAGTTCATCTCGCGCCTGAACCGCGAAGGCCACACCGTCGTGCTGACCACCCACTACCTGGAAGAAGCGCAAGCCATGTGCAAGCGCGTGGCCATGCTCAAGAGCGGCAAGGTGGTCGCGCTCGACACCATGGCGTCGCTGATCCGCCGCATCTCCGGCTCGCAACTGACGGTCAACCTGACCAGCGGCGATCTGCCGCAAGACCTGCGCCACCTGGTCACGCACCCGGAAGCGTCCGAGCATGGCAAGAAGTACAGCCTGCGCATCAACGAATACGCCGAAGTCGAAACCCTGCTGGCGCGCCTGCGCGAGTCCGGCGCCGTGATCGACGAAATGCAACTGCAACAAGCGGATCTGGAAGACATCTTCTTGCAGATCATGGACAAGGGCACCGTATGAACTTCATCTCCACCGGCTTCCGCACCCTGGTCTACAAGGAGACGCTGCGCTTCTGGAAAGTGGCCACGCAAACCGTCGCCGCGCCGATCCTGACCGCCATGCTGTACCTGCTGATCTTCGGCCACGTGCTCGAAGGCCGCGTCACCGTCTACACGGACGTCAGCTACACCGCCTTCCTGATCCCCGGCCTGGTGATGATGAGCGTGTTGCAGAACGCCTTCGCCAACTCGTCGTCGTCGCTGATCCAGTCCAAGATCACCGGCAACCTGGTGTTCGTGCTGCTGACGCCCCTGTCGCACTGGGAAATTTTCTCGGCCTACGTGATCGCCGCCATGGTGCGCGGCATCGTGGTCGGCTTCGGCGTGTTCGTGGTGACGGCGTGGTTCGCCCACCTGTCGTTCACGGCGCCGCTGTGGATCGTCGTCTTCGCGCTGCTGGGCGCGGCCATCCTCGGCACCATGGGCTTGATCGCCGGCATCTGGGCCGAAAAATTCGACCAGCTGGCCGCGTTCCAGAACTTCCTGATCATGCCGCTGACCTTCCTGTCCGGCGTGTTCTACTCGATCCACTCGCTGCCGCCGTTCTGGCTGACGGTCTCGCACCTGAACCCGTTCTTCTACATGATCGACGGCTTCCGCTACGGTTTCTTCGGCCAGTCGGACGTCAACCCGCTGGTCAGCGTGAGCATCGTCTCCGCCTTCCTCGTCGCGTTGGCACTGCTGGCGATTCGTTTGCTGCGCAGCGGTTATCGTTTGCGTCATTAATTCCAAGGATATCTCATCATGGCTACCACTCCAGAACTGATCCACGGCTACATCTCGGCCGGCCTCGAATGCACCCACCTCGAAGTGGAGGGCGACGGCCAGCACTTCCAGGCCGTCATCGTCTCGCCAGCCTTCGTCGGCAAGCGTCCGATCCAGCGCCACCAGATCGTGTACGCCGCGCTGGGCGACCGCATGCGCGAAGAGATCCACGCGCTGTCGATGAAAACCCTCACCCCTGACGAATACCAAGGATAAGCAAGCATGGACAAGCTCCTCATACAAGGCGGCAACCGCCTGAACGGCGATATCAACATCTCCGGCGCGAAGAACGCGGCGCTGCCCATCCTGTGCGCCGGCCTGCTGACCTCGGGCGACGTCGAGCTGTCGAACGTGCCGCACCTGCACGACGTGGCGACCATCCTCAAGCTGCTGGGCCAGACCGGCCTGAAAGTGACGCAGGACGGCGACAAGGTCACCTTGAACGGCAGCGCCATCGACAAGCTGGAAGCCCCGTATGAGCTGGTGAAAACCATGCGCGCCTCGATCCTGGTATTGGGCCCCTTGCTGGCGCGCTTCGGCGAAGCCAAGGTCTCGCTGCCGGGCGGTTGCGCCATCGGCTCGCGTCCGGTGGACCAGCACATCAAGGGCCTGCAGGCGCTGGGCGCCGACATCACCGTCGAAGGCGGCTACATCTACGCCAAGTGCAAGAAGCTCAAGGGCGCGCGCATCGTCACCGACATGATCACCGTGACCGGCACCGAGAACCTGCTGATGGCCGCCACCCTGGCCGAAGGCGAGACCGTGCTGGAAAACGCCGCCTGCGAACCGGAAGTGACCGACCTGGCCAACCTGCTGGTCGGCATGGGTGCGAAGATCGAAGGCATCGGCACCAACCGCCTGGTGATCCAGGGTGTGGCCGAGCTGCACGGCGCAAAACACGCCGTCATCTCCGACCGCATCGAAGCGGCGACCTTCCTGTGCGCCGTGGCTGCCGCCGGCGGCGACATCACGATCCGCAACACCCGCGTCGACATCATGGACGCCGCGCTGGACAAGCTGCGCGAGATCGGCCTGCAGATGACCATCGGCGACAACTGGATCCGCGCGCAGATGGACAAGCGCCCGACGCCGGTCACCTTCCGCACCACCGAATACCCGGGCTTCCCGACCGACATGCAGGCGCAGTTCATGGCGGTGAACACCATCGCCGACGGCGCCAGCCGCGTGACCGAAACGATCTTCGAAAACCGCTTCATGCACGTACAGGAAATGAACCGCCTGGGCGCGGCGATTGAAACCGACGGCAACACCGCCTTCATCAAGGGCGTCGAGCAGCTGGTCGGGGCACCGGTGATGGCGACCGACCTGCGCGCTTCCGCTTCGCTGGTGATCGCGGCGCTGGCCGCGCGCGGCGAAACGCTGATCGACCGCATTTACCACCTCGATCGCGGCTACGACCAGATGGAAGTGAAGCTGTCCGCGGTCGGCGCCAATATCAAACGGATCAAATAAATCATGAGCGCATTCCAAGCCAACTCGCAGCTGATCCTCGCGCTGTCGAAGGGCCGCATTTTCGAGGACACGCTGCCGCTGCTGGAAGCGGCCGGCATCACCGTCACCGAGAACCCGGAGACGTCGCGCAAGCTGATCCTGTCGACCAACGATCCCGACGTGCGCGTCATCATCGTCCGCGCCACCGACGTGCCGACCTATGTGCAGCACGGCGCGGCGGACTTCGGCGTGGCCGGCAAGGACGTGCTGCTGGAGCATGGCGGCGAGGGCCTGTACCAGCCCATCGACTTGAACATCGCGGCCTGCCGCATGTCGGTCGCGGTGCGCAACGGCTTCGACTACGAGACCGCCGTGCGCCAGGGCGCGCGCCTGCGCGTAGCCACCAAGTTCGTGCAGACCGCGCGCGAGCACTTCGCCAAGAAAGGCGTGCACGTCGACCTGATCAAGCTGTACGGCTCGATGGAGCTGGCGCCGCTGGTCGGCCTGTCGGACGCCATCGTCGACGTGGTCAGCACCGGCAACACGCTGCGCGCCAACGACCTGAAGGAAGTGGAAGCGATCATGGACATCTCGTCGCGCCTGATCGTCAACCAGGCCGCGCTCAAGCTCAAGCGCGAACGCCTGCAGCCCATCATTGAAGCATTCGAACGCGCCTCCAAAAAGTAAACCATCATGTCGATTCAAATCACCAAGCTCGATTCCACCCAAGCCGATTTCAAAAAGTCCCTGGATGCCCTGCTGGCATTTGAAGCGAGTACCGATGAAGCCATCGAGCGTGCAGTCGCCGGCATCCTGGCCGATGTGAAGGCGCGCGGCGACGCCGCCGTGCTGGAATACACCAACCGCTTCGACCGCATTCCCAACGGCGGCGCCGCCAGCATGGCCGCCTTCGACATTCCGGAAGCGGAACTGCAGGCCGCGCTGGCCAGCATTCCCGAAGCGCAGCGCAACGCGCTGCGCACCGCCGCCCAGCGCATCCGCGTGTTCCACGAGCGCCAGAAGCAGGAGCTGAACGGCTTCACCTACACCGAGCCTGACGGCACGGTGCTGGGCCAGAAAGTCACGCCGCTGGACCGGGTGGGCATCTACGTCCCGGGCGGCAAGGCGGCCTATCCCTCGTCGGTGCTGATGAACGCGATACCCGCGCACGTCGCCGGCGTTGAAGAGATCATCATGGTGGTGCCGACGCCGGACGGCGTGAAGAACCAGATGGTGCTGGCCGCCGCCGCGATTGCCGGCGTCACCCGCGTCATCACCATCGGCGGCGCGCAAGCCGTCGCCGCGCTGGCGCACGGCACCGAGACCATACAGCCGGTCGACAAGATCGTCGGCCCCGGCAATGCCTACGTGGCCGCCGCCAAGCGCAGCGTGTTCGGCATCGTCGGCATCGACATGATCGCCGGCCCGTCGGAAATCCTGATCATCTGCGACGGCACCACCGATCCCGACTGGGTTGCGATGGACCTGTTCTCGCAGGCGGAGCACGACGAACTGGCGCAGGCGATCCTGCTTTGCCCTGACGCGGACTACATCGCCAGGGTCGAAGCGAGCATTATCAAGCTGCTGCCGACGATGCCGCGCGCGGAAGTGATCCGCACGTCGCTGACCGACCGCGGCGCATTGGTGAAAGTGCGCGACATGGCCGAAGCCTGCGCCATCGCCAACAGCATCGCCGCCGAGCACCTGGAAATCTCGGCAGAGAACCCGCAGCAGTGGGCCGACCAGATCCGCCACGCCGGTGCCATGTTCCTCGGCCGCTTCTCGTCCGAATCGCTGGGCGACTATTGCTGCGGCCCGAACCACGTGCTGCCGACCTCGCGCACGGCGCGCTTCTCGTCGCCGCTGGGCGTGTACGATTTCCAGAAACGCTCGTCGATCATTCATGTCAGCGAAGCCGGCGCGCAAACGCTGGGCAAGGTCGCGGCCGAACTGGCCTACGGCGAAGGCCTGCAGGCGCACGCCCGCAGCGCGGAGCTGCGCCTCAAATGACGGACGCCTGGATCAATCAGGTCTTTTGCGAGGATGCGCTGGCCGGCCTGGCGCGCATCCCGGACGGTTCCGTCGACTTGATCCTGACCGATCCGCCGTACAACCTGGGCAAGGACTACGGCAACGACTCCGATTCGCAGACGGTGGAAGAATACCTGCGCTGGACCGAGCAATGGATAGACGCCGCGTTGCCCAAGCTGAAACCCAACGGCAGCCTGTACATCTTCCTGACCTGGCGCTTTTCTCCGGAGATTTTCGTGCTGCTGAAAAAGCGCATGACGATGATGAACGAGATCATCTGGGACCGCCGCGTGCCGTCGATGGGCGGCAGCGTGCGCAGCTACTCGTCGGTGCACGACACCATCGGCTTCTTCGTGCGCCGCAAGGATTACTACTTCGACCTGGACGCGGTGCGCATTCCGTACGACGCCGAAACCAAGAAGGCCCGTTCGCGCTCGATCTTCATCGGCGCCAAGTGGCTGGAAGTGGGCTACAACCCGAAGGATTTGTGGAGCGTGTCGCGCCTGCACCGCGAGCATCCGGAGCGCGCCGACCATCCGACGCAGAAGCCGCTGGAGATCATCGAACGCATGGTCAAGGCCTCGTGCCCGCCGGACGGCGTGGTGCTGGACCTGTTCATGGGCAGCGGCACGACGGCCATCGCGGCCAAGCGCTGCGGCCGCAATTTCGTCGGCTTCGAACTGAATCCCGACTACTGCGCCATCATCGCCGAACGCCTGGCCATGCCGGAAGTGCCGGCACCGCCGGAAAAAAAGAAGAAGTCCCCCGTTAAACGAAGTTCAGTCACCTCATAGGAGCCTTAGTAAGATGTCTTCCATCGACACCCTGGTCAACACCACCATCCGCTCCGACGTGCGCGCCATCGCTGGCTACCACGTCGCCGACGCGAGTGGTTATATCAAACTGGATGCGATGGAGAACCCTTACCACCTGCCGCATCACCTGCGCGAGGAACTGGCCCAACGCCTGACCGACGTCACGCTGAACCGCTACCCGGTGGCCTCCTACGCCACCATCAAGCAGCGCGTGCGCGACACGCTGGGCATCCCGGCCGGCTACGACGTCATGCTGGGCAACGGCTCCGATGAACTGATCTCCATCCTGTGCATGGGCTGCGCGCTGCAGGACCGCCGCGCCGTGGTGCTGGCGCCGACGCCGTCATTCGTCATGTACCAGCGTTCGGCGCAGTTCGCGGGCATGGACTACGTCGGCGTGCCGTTGAAGGCCGACCTGACGCTGGACCTGCCGGCCATGCTGGCCGCGATCGCGCGGCACAAGCCTTCGCTGGTGTTCCTGTCCTACCCGAACAACCCGACCGGCAACCTGTTCGCCGCGGACGACATCGTCGCCATCATCAAGGCATTGGACGAGAACGGCTCGGGGCTGGCCGTGGTCGACGAAGCCTACGAGCCGTTCGCCCAGCAAACCTTTATGCACCGGCTGCCGGAATTTAACAATCTCGTCGTCATGCGCACGGTTTCGAAGCTGGGACTGGCCGGCATTCGCCTCGGCTACATGTCGGCGGCGCCGCAATTGCTGGCCGAGTTCGACAAAGTGCGGCCTCCTTACAACATCAACGTGTTGACGCAGGCAGCGGCCGAATTCGCGCTCGACCACGTGGAGGTGCTGAACCAGCAAGCCACGGCTTTGCGCGCCGCACGCGCCGATCTGATGGCTGCGCTGGCCGCTCTGCCCGGGGTGGAGGTGTTCCCGTCGGCGGCGAATTTTATCTTGATTCGGGTGCCGAATTCCGATGATGCCTACGCGAAACTGCTGTCCCGCAAGGTATTAATCAAAAATGTAGGTAAAATGCACGATGTGCTGGCCAATTGTTTGCGTATCACGGTCAGCACCCCGGAAGAGAATTCCGCCTTCCTCGATGCCTTCGCCGCATCGCTGGCAGCCTAACGTTATCGCCATCGCCACCGCGAGCCTTTCATGAACCGCACCGCAGAAATTATCCGCAACACCAACGAGACGCAAGTCCGCGTTTCCATCAACCTTGACGGCACCGGCAAGCAAAAGCTGAACACCGGCGTGCCCTTCCTGGACCACATGCTGGACCAGATCGCCCGTCACGGCCTGTTCGACCTGGATGTGGAAGCCACCGGCGACATCCATATCGACAACCACCACACGGTGGAAGACGTCGGCATCACCCTCGGCATGGCCGTGGCCAAGGCCATCGGCGACCGCAAGGGCATCGTCCGCTACGGCCATTCGTATGTGCCGCTGGACGAGGCGCTGTCGCGCGTGGTGCTGGATTTCTCCGGCCGGCCAGGCATCGAATACCACATTCCATTCACGCGCGCGATGATCGGCACCTTCGACGTCGACCTGACGCTGGAGTTCTTCCGCGGCTTCGTCAACCACGCGCTGGTCACGCTGCACATCGATAACCTGCGCGGCACCAACGCGCACCATCAATGCGAGACGGTGTTCAAAGCATTTGGCCGCGCGCTGCGCATGGCGTCGGAGCTGGACCCGCGCGCCGCCGGCACGATCCCATCGACCAAGGGCAGCCTGTAACATCACATCATCATGAAAAAAATCGTAGTAGTTGATTACGGCATGGGTAATCTGCGCTCGGTCGCGCAGGCCCTGCGCGCCGTCGCGCCCGATGCCAATGTGCTGATCTCCGGCGAAGTCGCCGATATCGAAACCGCCGACCGCATCGTCTTGCCCGGCCAGGGCGCCATGCCGGACTGCATGCGCAGCCTGCGCGAATCCGGCGTGCAGGACGCGCTGCTGGTGGCGGCGAGGACCAAGCCGTTGATGGGCGTGTGCATCGGCGAGCAGATGCTGTTCGACGGCAGCGAGGAAGGCAACGCCGCCGGCCTCGGCCTGTTGCCGGGCAGGGTCGTGCGCTTTCAGCTCGACGGCCAGGTGCAGGAAGACGGCTCGCGTTTCAAGGTTCCGCAAATGGGCTGGAACCAAGTGCGCCAAACGGCGTCTCACCCGATGTGGCAGGATATTCCCGACGACAGCTATTTCTATTTCGTGCACAGCTATTTCGCCCAGCCCGGGCTGGCCGAGCACACCGTGGGACAGACCATCTACGGTGCGGCGTTCAGCTGTGCCGTCGCACGTGATAATATTTTTGCGACACAGTTCCACCCGGAGAAAAGCGCCGCCACCGGACTGCAGTTGTACAAGAATTTCGTTCACTGGAACCCTTGATTTCATTTACCCCTAAATTTACTTAAACCATCATGCTGCTCATTCCTGCCATCGACCTCAAAGACGGTCACTGCGTTCGCTTGAAACAAGGCGATATGGAACTCGCCACCGTATTCTCCGAAGATCCGGCCGACATGGCCCTGCATTGGCTGAAGCAGGGTGCGCGCCGCCTGCACCTGGTCGACCTGAACGGCGCCTTCGCCGGCAAGCCGAAGAACGAAGGCGCGGTCAAGGCCATCCTCAAGGTGGTGCAGGAGTACGCCGAGGAAAACGGCCTGGACGAGATTCCGGTGCAGCTGGGCGGCGGCATCCGCGACCTCGACACCATCGAGCGCTACCTGGACGCCGGCATCAGCTACGTCATCATCGGCACCGCCGCCGTGAAGGAGCCCGGCTTCCTGCACGACGCCTGCGGCGCCTTCCCCGGCCACATCATCGTCGGCCTGGACGCCAAGGACGGCAAGGTCGCCACCGACGGCTGGAGCAAGATGTCCGGCCACGAGGTCATCGACCTGGCCAAGAAATTCGAAGCCTACGGCGTCGAATCGATCATCTACACCGACATCGGCCGCGACGGCATGATGGGTGGCGTCAATATCGAGGCCACCGTCAAGCTGGCGCAAGCGGTCAAGATCCCGGTCATCGCCTCGGGCGGCCTGCACAACCTGGGCGACGTCGAAGCGCTGTGCGCGGTACAGGAAGAAGGCATCGAAGGCGTGATCTGCGGCCGTTCGATTTACGAGGGCACCATCGACCTCGCCTCGGCCCAGCTGCGCGCCGACGAGCTCAGTGGAGATCTGCTCGAAGAAGATACGGAAGAATAAAGTCAAATACCATGCTCGCTAAACGCATCATCCCCTGCCTGGACGTGACCGACGGCCGCGTCGTCAAAGGCGTCAATTTCACCGAGCTGCGCGATGCCGGCGACCCGGTGGAAATCGCCCGCCGCTACGACGAACAGGGCGCCGACGAACTGACCTTCCTCGACATCACCGCCACCAGCGACAACCGCGGCCTGATCCTGGACATCATCGAAGCCGTCGCTTCGCAGGTGTTCATCCCGCTGACGGTGGGCGGCGGGGTGCGCGAAGTGGCCGACGTGCGCCGGCTGCTCACCGCCGGCGCCGACAAGGTCAGCATGAACTCGTCGGCCGTAGCCAATCCGCAGCTGGTGTACGACGCCTCGCAAAAGCACGGCTCGCAATGCATCGTGGTGGCGATCGACGCCAAGCAGGTTGCGCCCGGCAAGTGGGAAGTGTTTACGCACGGCGGCCGCAAGGCCACCGGCATCGACGCCATCGAATGGGCGAAGAAGATGGAACAGCTGGGCGCCGGCGAAATCCTGCTGACCAGCATGGACCGCGACGGCACCAAGTCCGGCTTCGACCTGGGCCTGACGCGCGGCGTGTCCGACGCGGTCGGCATCCCGGTGATCGCCTCCGGCGGCGTCGGCGGCTTGCAGGACCTGGCCGACGGCATCAAGCTGGGCAAGGCCGACGCGGTGCTCGCCGCCAGCATCTTCCACTACGGCCAGCACACGGTGCAGGAAGCCAAGCGTTTCATGGCGCAGCAGGGCATTCCGATGCGCCTGGTTTAAGAGAATTCTATGTCGACTACCGCAAGCGCCCTGGCCAAGGCTAAATGGCTGAAGAAAATCCAATGGGACGAGCACGGCCTGGTGCCGGTGATCGCCCAGGAAGCCGGCAGCAACGACGTGCTGATGTTCGCCTGGATGAACCGCGAGGCGCTGGCCAAGACGGTCGAGCTGGGCGAAGCCGTGTACTGGAGCCGCTCGCGCAAGAAGCTGTGGCACAAGGGCGAGGAATCCGGCCATGTGCAGAAGGTGCTGGAAATCCGCCTCGATTGCGACGAGGACGTGGTGCTGCTGAAAATCGAGCAGGCCGGCGGCATCGCCTGCCATACCGGCCGCCATTCCTGCTTCTTCCAGAAGTTCGAGGGCGACGCGCTCGAGGGCGACTGGCAGGCCGCCGAGCCCGTGCTGAAGGATCCTGCCGACATCTACACTCCGGCCACGGTGGCAAAAACCAAGACAAAGAAATCGACATGAGCACTATTCTCGACCGCTTGGCCGATCTGATCGAGTCGCGCAAACTGGTCAACGGCGGCGATCCCGACAAGTCCTACACCTCCAAGCTGTTCGCCAAGGGCGACGACGCCATCCTGAAGAAAATCGGCGAGGAAGCCACCGAAACCGTGATGGCCGCCAAGGATGCGCGCGCCGGCGGCGACAGCGGCAAGGTCTTGTACGAAGTGGCCGACTTGTGGTTCCATACGCTGGTGCTGCTGGCCCAGTTCGACCTCAAGCCGCAGCAGGTGCTCGACGAGCTGGCGCGCCGCGAAGGCGTCTCCGGACTCGAAGAAAAAGCTGCCCGCAAGGAATAACCCCCACTCACGGAGCCGTTGTGGATAACTGCCTGTTTTGCAAGATAGCTGAAAAGAAAATCCCCTCGTCCATCGTCTACGAAGACGAGGACTTGCTGGCGTTCAAGGACATCAACCCTGCCGCGCCGGTGCATTTGCTGGTGATTCCGAAGAAACATTTCTCGTCCTTGTCGGACTGCAGCGCCAACGAAGCCCCGTTGCTGGGCAAAATGCTGGCGCTGGCGCCCCGGCTGGCGGAGGAATCCGGTTGCGCCCGCCGCGAAGCCCCCCCCCGAGAAGTAGACCACCACCCGCAGTTTTGGCGTTGGGGACATGGGCGGGGTGCAGACGTTAAAGTAA
>NZ_JBGLYQ010000060.1:0-40451 GCF_047304105.1 Duganella sp. Dugasp56 | reverse complement strand
AATAAAAAACACCAACACACACCCCCCCGCCCCCGCCCCGCGGCGCGGGGGGGGGGGGGCGCGCCCCCCCCCCCCCCCCCCCCCGCCGATTTCCGCCTGCCCGCCTTCGACACCGTCACCTTGCAGAACGGCCTGACGGTCTACCTGATGGAACGCCACGAGGTGCCGCTGATCTCGGTGCGCGCCGTGGTCAAGGCCGGCGCCGTCAACGACGCCAAGCAGCCCGGCCTGTCCAACCTGACCGGCGACGCCCTGCTGCTGGGCAGCAAGCAGCACGACAAGAAATCCATCGACGAAGCCTTCGACTTCCGCGGCGCCCGCCTGGCCGGCGGCGCCGGCACCGAAGCGAGCACGGTGCAGGCCAATTTCGCCCGCGCCGACACGGCCGCGCTGCTGCCGCTGTTTGCCGAAATCGTCCAGCAGCCGAGCTTTGACGACGCCGAGCTGGCCAAGCTGCGCGAGCGCAAGGTGAATGGCCTCAAGCAGGCCAAGGAAGCGCCGCGCAACGTCGTCGGCAACTACTACCGCGCCATGCTGTTCGGCGAGAGCCCGTATGCGATACCGGCCGGCGGCACGGTCAGCAGCGTCGGCGCGCTCAAGCAGGGCGACGTGCAGCGCTACTACCAGCAGTACTACCGTCCGGACAACGCCGCCATCATCGTCGTCGGCGATTTCCAGGCCGCCGAGATGCGCAAGCAGATCGAGTCGCTGTTCGGCGCTTGGCAAGCCAGCGGCCCGGCGCCGGCGGCGCAGGACAACGGCAAGGTGCATGCCGACAAGGCCCGCGTGTGGCTGGTCAACAAGCCCGACGCCATCGAGACCACCTTCCTGATCGGCGGCGCCGGCATCGCCCGCAACGATCCGGACTACGTGCCGCTGCAGGTGCTCAACACCATCGTCGGCGGCCGCTTCACGTCGTGGCTGAACGACGAGCTGCGCGTCAACTCCGGCCTGACCTACGGCGCGCGTAGCGAGTTCGCCACCTTGTCGCAGACCGGCACCTTCGCCATCTCCAGCTTCACCGCGCTGCCGAAGACGGAAGCGGCCTTGGCGCTGGCGCACAAGACGTACCAGCGCCTGTGGGACAAGGGCATCGACAAGGCCACGCTGGAATCGGCCAAGGCCTACGTCAAGGGCCAGTTCCCGCCACGCTACGAAACCGGGGAGCAGCTGGCGGGCCTGCTGGGCGACATGTACGCGTCCAAGGTCGGCCGCGAGCAGATCGACAACTTCATGAAGGACGTCGACAGCCTGACGCCGGAGCGCGCCAAGGCGCTGGTGGACAAGCACTTCCCGCGCAACAATCTGCAGACGGTGCTGGTGGGGAAAGCCGAAGCGATACGGGGCATCGCCGCCCAATACGGCGACGTGACCGAACTGCAGATCAGCGCGGACGGCTTCCAGCCCTGAGGCCGCCATGCCAGCTTTTCGCATCGCCGTTGACGATGTCGTGGTCGCCACCATCAGCACGGACGGCCATGACATCATCGCCATCCGGGTCGCCGGGCAGCGTCACTGGGAAATGCCCGCCATGTTGAGTGCGGACGGCGGAAAATATCCGAAGGATGCGCCGTCCACGCACTTGATCTGGATACCGGAACAGGCGCTGCGGATGGGCCAGCGGGTCGACATCGATATGCTGGCGGACGGGGTCACCGCTCCGCCGGGCAGGACGATTGCAGAACTGTACCCGGACGAGCCGGAGGTGGACAAGGATTACGACTTCAGGCTCACCGATGAGAAGCTCGCAGAACTTGCCAAGCTCGAAGTGCTTCATCCGCGGCATGCGTTCGAGTTTCGCGGATCGGATGGCGCCTGCCTGTCTGCACGGACGCAACTGGGAGACGACGGTTACAGCCTCACCGTACTGTGGGACTGGGCACGTCCAGCTCAGGCGCGCCTGATGTTAGGCAGCTCCAACCTGGCCGACGCCCGGGCGGGCATCGAGAGACAATACCACGCCAGGGAAAACCTGGCTGTCGGCGCCAGCATATCGCTGCTGGTCAAGGACGCCGGTCCGCCGCATTAACCCGGCATCTAGCCACTAGGCTGCGGCAGGGTCCATCCGGCGCAGTTGCTGCTCGACGTCGTGCATCGCGATGGGGCAGGCGTCCAGCACCAGCGCCAACTGATCCCACGCGGTGGCGTTGGCGCCCTGCTTCAGCGCGCGCTCGGCCAGCCCTGCCAGGCCGGCCAGGCGATCGGCGCCGACGGTGCCGGCCAGGCCTTTGAGCGTATGCAGCGCCTGCAGCGCCTGCAGGCAGCCTTCCACATCGGCGTCGGCGAACGAGGCTTGCAGCAAGGTCACCAGCTTGGCCGCTTCCACAGCAAAACTGCGCAGGGCGATCAGGTAGACCGATTGCAGCCCGCCCATCCGCTTCAGCGCGGCGGCGCTGTTGAGGCCGGCCTCGGGCAGCGCCGCCGCGCCATTGCCGGCGTCGCCACCGTCCGTCGCGGGCGCGGCCGCGGCCGCCGCTCCCGAGCCAAGCACATGCCGGCGTATCACCTCGATCAACTGTGCCAGATCGAACGGCTTGCCGATGTGATCGGCCATGCCGGCGTCCAGCGCGGCCACGCGGTCCGCCGCCATGGCGTTGGCCGTCATCGCGACGATGGGCGGCGCGTCCGCACCCAGCAGTTGCTGGATCGCATAGGTGGCTTCGTAACCGTCCATCTCCGGCATCTGGATGTCCATCAGTATCAGGTCCGGCAGCGGGCGTGAGCCTGAGACGGCGTCGATCGCCATCTGGCCGGAACTGGCCACCTCCACTTGCGCGCCGTCGTTGCCCAGCAGTTCGCTCGCCACCTGCTGGTTGGCCGGGTTGTCGTCCACCAGCAACAGCCGCAAGCCCTCCAGCCGGCGCATCGACGGCACCGCCACCGCCGCCAGCGGCGTGCGCTTTTCCATGCGCGCGTCGGCCACCGCGTCGAACAGCATCGACGCCGTCACCGGCTTGACCACGAAGCCATCGAGCACCGGCTCCATTTCCGCATAGCGCTGCGCCAGCAGCTCGCGGTCGTGCGCGGTGACCATGACGATCAGCGGCATCTTGCCGGCCGGCGCCAGCTTGCGGATCTGGCAGCTGGTCTCCCAGCCGTCCAGCCCCGGCATGCGCCAGTCGATGAAGACGATGTCGTACGCCTGCTGCCGCTCCAGCACGGCCCCGACGGCGGCCAGCGCCTCGTAGCCGCCCTCGGCGATATCGACCTCCCAGCCGAACGAGGCGGCCATCTCGCCGAGCACGGTACGGGCGATCGGATTGTCGTCCACCACCAGGCATTTCAGGCCGCGCATCGATTCCATCGACGGCATGCCTGCCGTAAATTCAGCCAACGGCGCCTCCGGCTGCTCCGCCGCCACGCCGAACTCGACGACGAAATCAAACAGGCTGCCCTGCCCCGGTTCGCTGGTCACGCGCAAGGTGCCGCCCATCAGCTGCACCAGGCGCTGGCTGATCGCCAGCCCGAGGCCGGTGCCGCCGTAGCGGCGCGCGGTCGACGCCTCGGCCTGCGAAAAACCGTCGAAGATGCGCTGGCACTGCTCGTCCGAAATACCGATGCCGGTGTCGCGGATCGCAAACGCGACCGACATCGCGCTCTCGCTGCGCGACAGCAGTTGCGCCGACAGCACGACCTCGCCCTGCTCCGTGAACTTGATGGCGTTGCCCGCCAGGTTGAGCAGGATCTGCTGCAGCCGCAGCGCATCGCCGATCACCAGCGCCGGCAGAGCCGGGTCGATGCGGAACAGCACTTCGATATTCTTGGTGCCGACGTTGGCCGACAGGATCACCGCCAGGTCGCGCCACAGCTTGTCGAGCCGGAACGGATGCGGGTCCAGCGCCAGCTTGCCCGCCTCCACCTTGGAGAAATCGAGGATGTCGTTGAGCAGCCCCAGCAAGGCGCTGGCCGCCGAATGCGCCTTGGCCGCGTAATCCTGCTGGCGTTCGCTCATCTCGGTCTGCTGCAGCAGTTGCAGCATGCCCAGCACGGCGTTCATCGGCGAGCGGATTTCATGGCTCATGTTGGCGACGAATTCCGACTTGGCGCGCCCTGCCTTGTCGGCCTCGTCCTTGGCCAGCTGCAGCGCGGCGTGCGCGGAGCGCGACTCGGTATGGTCGGTGCTGCTGCCGACCCAGCCCAGTATCCTGCCGCGCTCGTCCTTGCGTGGCAAGGCGCGGTTGTCGAACACCCGCCAGTCGCCGTCGTGGCGGCGCAAGCGGCAATCGACGCGGAATTCGTCGCCGGCCGCGGCGGCGCGGCGCCATTCGGCTTGCAGCGCCGCGCGGTCGTCCGGATGCAGCACCGGCGCCCAGTCGCCCGCCGCGATCAGCTGCGCGGCGGGAACGCCGCTGAAGCGTTCCCAATGGTGGCTCATGAAGTCGATGCGCAGTTCCGGCGTCACGGTCCAGACCATCTGCGGCAAGCCCTCGGTCAGCGAGCGCCAGCGCGATTCGGACTCCGTCAGCTGGGCCAGCGAGCCTTGCAGCGCACGGTCGGTTTCGATCAGTTGCAGCAGCGATTGGTATTGCTTCCTCAGCGCATACCACACGCCCACCAGCAGCGCGGCCGCGAACGCCACCAGCAAGCCGAGGAAGATGATCGAGTTGCGCACCTCCTTGCGCCATGGCGCCAGGAAGTCCTCGCTGGCCAGGGCCACGGCCACGAAGATCGGATAGCCGCCGACCCGCTCCACGCTGGCGGTGCGCTCCATGCCGTCGCGCGGGCTGACAGTGTTATAAGTGGCGCTGTTGCGCTTGCCGTCGAGGATGGCCTGGGTCGGCGCCGTGACCTGGACGGCGGTGCCGATTTCCACCTCCTTGATCATGGGGTAGCGGTGGATCACGCGCCGCCGGTCGTCCAGCAGGACAATCGAGCCGTGCTGGCCGACGTTGAGCGACGAGAACAATTCGGTCAGGCGCGAGCTGTTCATGTTGACGTAGGCCGTGCCGCCGAAACTGCCGTCCGGCAGCGCCAGCGGATACACCAGCGGCAGCACCCACTCGCCGCTGATGCGCGACTTGACCGGCACGCCGATGATCAGGTCGTGTTCGGTCCGGGCGCGCTGGAAAAATTCGCGCACGCTCATGTCCTGCGGATGAGCCAGGTCGATTTCTTCGCCGTAGATCACGCGGCCGGCGGCGTCGGAGCCGCGCACGGAGC
Source organism: Duganella sp. Dugasp56 (assembly GCF_047304105.1). NCBI lineage: Bacteria > Pseudomonadati > Pseudomonadota > Betaproteobacteria > Burkholderiales > Oxalobacteraceae > Duganella > Duganella sp. Dugasp56. The sequence goes on along the minus strand of NZ_JBGLYQ010000060.1, from coordinate 35,291 downwards.
GCGCGTTGGGGATGCGCTCCCGCAGCGAGCGCAGGAAGGCGCTGAACTGGGCGTCGTCGAAACGCCCGTCGCGGTGCATGGCGGTGAATTCCTTGCCGGCGCGGCGCATGGCCAGGTCGACTTCCTCGAAATGCGAGTGCAGGAAGTTTTCCAGCGTGATGGCGAGATTGTGGGAGGTTTCGGCAGCGTTGTCGTAGTAGCGCTGCTGGCTTTGCTGCAGCACATGGGCCACGAACAGCGACACCACCAGCAGCACAGCGGCGACCGCCGCCGCCAGCATGCCGAACAGTTTCCTGAACTTCCGCAAAGTTTCGAATTTCATGGCGTTTGGCGCGCTCTCATTGCTGTTTTATAACTCTACATTACAGCAAAAAAAACCCGCCGTGTACGCCACTAGCGTCTTACAAGCCTTGACTGGCGATATCGGCCAACGATTCCCTGCCCTTGTCGCTGATGTCGAAGCCGCCCTCGGCGCGCGGCACGATGTGGGATTTCTTGCCGAGGAACATGGCGACATCGGCATCGATGGCGCTGGCCGGGTCGGCCTCGATGGCGCGCAGGCCCAGCACGCAGCGGCGCAGGAACAGGGTCTGCTCGCCCTTGTCGGTCAGCGAGATGCGGCCGTTCTTGGCGATGGTGAACAGTTTCAGGCCGGCCAGGCGCTTGGTGTTGCGTCCGACGCAGGCGCTGACGCGCTCGCCCTTGATGCCGCGCTTGACTTCATCGAGTGCGTTGTATTCGTCCTGCGTTAATTTCTCATTCTTCATTGCTATTTTTTCCATAAGAGGCTGCTGCGGCCCTCATGGTACGCGCCCGGCCGGGGGACGGCAAGAAAATGCGCCCCCGCAGCCAGAAACGATAACAATGCGCGAGAAATAAAGTGCGTTCAGAACGCTCGGATCGCCAGCCAGATCAGGCCGATGGAGGCAAACGCCGCTACACAAATCAAGGCTTGTACACGCTTGGTGCTCAGGGCAACGCTGCGACGGCCGAGGTAGATTTTGTTGTGTAATGAATTGCCCATGATGCTCTCCGTGAACGAAAAACCGATGACATGACTAAATTATAGAAACTCTTTCTTGACGCTGGTGTGACGAAGAACACAAACATGAAAATATGTATCCCTTGAGCAACAACCATCACACTTTCTCACTTGGCAAGATCAAGTCTTGATCGGCGGTTGTTTCGGCGTCGGCTCTTCGATCGGCGCCTGGTCGGGCAGCGGCATGTTGTCCGGCGGCGGATCTTTTTCCGGCTGCGGCGGCGGCATGTCGGGTTCGGGCGTGGTGTGGGCACGGATATCGGTAGCGGCCATGGCTGTTCTCCTTGAGTTGGCAGTCAAGTGACAGATCGGGCGCAAAGCGGAATAAACAAGCGGCCGATGCGGCGCCTGCGTGCGGCAGCGCACGCAGGCTGTCGCATGGCGTCGTCTGGCTTATTTGATGCGGAAAATCACGTCCACCGTTTGCGACCAGCGCAGCGCCTGGATCGACAGGAAGTCCTTCTCCGCCGACGAGGCGTTGGTGCCGCGACGGGCGTTGTAGAAGTCGGTCGGCATCAGGCCGACGGCATTGGTCAGGTTGCGCAATTGACCGGACGAGATCGCCGTCACCGCGCCCACCTTCTTGCCAAAGCCGGCAGCCATGCCTTCGGCGCGACGTTGCGCGTCCTTGATCGCTTCGGTCGTCAGTTCCTGCTCGACCTTGACGCGGTCGGACTTGCCGAAGGTGGTTGCCAGGCGGTCGATGTTGGGCTTGCCCAGCAAGCCCTGCATGACGGCGCGCCATTTGCCCAGGTCGCGCACGACGATGTGGACGGCGCTGCGGATTTCGTACTCGGGCGCGGCGTTCGGATCGGCGTTGGCGGCGGCCTTGCGCATTTCCTTGCGCATGTCGCGAAAGCCCGCCTCGGCCACGCTGTCGCCGGCTTGGGTGTTGCCCTGCTCGGCCAGCAGCGCCTGGATTTCCGCCACCCGCGCCTGCACCAGGGCCACGGCGGCATTGCTGTCGGGGTCGAAGGCGCTGACATCGAAGTCGATCTCGCCCATGTCCGGCATGACGAACACAAAACCTTCGCCGGCGGTGTGGATGAACGGATAATCGGGCAGGTTGGACGCCTGTACGGCCAGCGGCAGCAAAGCGATGGCGAGAACGATTTTCTTCAGCATCTATCTTCCTTGGTAAGCGAGATGCTGGAGTATCCGGTATTTTTTACAAATTAACAACTTACTTGGCCTTGTTGATTTCGCTCAGCAGCACGAACGCTTCGTGATGAATGGCCGGCTCGGCCGCCTTGAACTCCTGGCTGGCCTTGACGTAGGCCGGCTTCTTCAGCTCCAGCTTTTCCGCCGGCGTCGGCTTCGGATCTTCCGGATACAGGCGCGGCGGGCCATTGTAGGTCTGCATCAGCACTTTCTGGCCGTAGCTGGACTGGTAGTAGCGGGTCATCTCGGCTGCCGTCTCGGTGCTGAGCAGGCGCGCCACGGGCAGCGCCAGGCGGCTGTAGATTTCTTCGGCGGGCAGCTTGACCACCTTGGCCATCACGATTTCGCGCTGCGCCGGGCTTGGATACTTGCTCATGCCGGCCGTGGTGCGCAGCATTTTTTCCGCCTGCATGGCTGCCAGCATGTCGTGCGCGGCCTTCACTTGGGCGGCGTCCGGCGCGGCAGTCGGGGCGGCGGCGGCCCAAGCCGCGCTCATCAACAAACTGGCTGCGGCCAGCATTTTTATGGTTGTCATGTCTGCTCCTTGAATGATCGTATTGAATGGTGCCTTACCGCATCATATTGCTAAACTCGCAAACATGCCCACACGAGTAGAATGACGGCTTTCCACGCACGAGAACACCATCATGCCCAGCACGCCCCTCAACGACGACGAATACGATGACCTGGACGACCTGCTGGCCGCGCTCGGGCCGCAGGCGATGGACGTTTCGAAGCTGGAAGGATTCCTGACCGCGATCGTCATCGGCCCGCGTCAGCCGCCGCGGGAGCAATGGCTGCCGCTGGTATGGGGCGCCGATCCGGCCGGCCAGACCGTTGCTGCCGCCGGCCTGGTGCTGCGGCACTACCAATACATGGTCGAGTGGATGGCCAAGGATCCGGGCAGTTTCGAACCGATCTACGAATGCGGCGGCACCTGGACCGCCGACGCGTGGTGCGAGGGTTTCCTGGCCGGCGTGCAGCTGGATGCGGAAAGCTGGGCCCCGCTGCGGGCCAGCCAGCCGGCCTTGCTGGCGCCGTTCCAGCGCGATGACGCCAACCGCGCCGCGAAGATCGCGCCGGCGGTGATCCAGATCCACGCCTTCTGGCACAAGCCCCTGCCCAAGGCGGCCAAGGTCGGCCGCAACGATCCCTGCCCTTGCGGCAGCGGCAAGAAGGCCAAGAAGTGCTGCGGTTGACATGAACCGGCACTCAGACCCGGCGACGCCGAAATTGGATATTTGGTCCGTCAAATCCCGTCAATTCGGCTTTTCACGCCTGCGTTCCACCGACGAAAACGTCGGCAGACTGCCGCTACCCGACGCTGCAACCGACTACCTGCTGTCGATCAACCTGGCATACCTGCATCCTTATACAACCACGGCGGACGGCATCGATCGGATGCATGATCCTATCGATGAGGGCAAGATCTGCCTGATCCCTGGCGATCGCAACGTCAGCCTGAGGGTTGACCAACCGTTTGATCTGCTGCGCTTTTACAAGACCCGCAACGGGGAGGAACAACCCGTCCTGGAACCTCTGTGCGGCCACACGGATTCCATCGCCTTGAATCTGATGAAGTGCCTGCTGGAAGCTGTCGACCGGCCCAAGTCGGTGACGCCCGCCTTCGTTCATCATCTGGGACTGACGCTCGATTCGCATCTGACAAGCTGGTACGCCACGGCGCCGCGGGCGGCGCGCGAGTACCGCGGCACCCTGGCCGGCTGGCAGGTCAACCTGGCCAAGGAGATACTGGCCGCCAGCGTGGGGAAAGACGTGCTTGTCAGCGACATCGCCGAACGCTGTGGCTTGTCCACCAATTATTTTTCCACCGCGTTCAAGAACGCGACCGGAAAGTCGCCGCTCAACTGGCAACTGGAACTGCGCATAGAGCGCGCGCGCAACCTGTTGGTCAACACCGCTGATACGCTGCTCGCCATTTCGGACGCCTGCGGGTTCGCCGACCAATCGCACTTTACGAGAATATTCGCAAGGGTGGTTGGCCTGCCACCGGGAAAATGGCGATTGCAGCAGCGCAGCGGGGTTAGCCCGGCGGCTTATCGCCAGCAAAATTGAACCGATAATTTCGCCGACGCCCTGCATTCCGTGAAGGACCAATCTTTACCCAAGCACCGTTCCAAAACCGGTGCTTCGTTCAATACTTTGTGGCCGGCCGCTGCCTAGAATTCCTAAGTTCAACACCTGGGATGGGAGGATTCGATCCTGCAAACCCTGGTGAACTTACGCTAACAAGGAGCACGCATGCACAACATCTCATCCAACATCGCCCCCTCGTCCCCGCTGCCGGCATCGGTCGGCATCCCCAAGGCCGCGGCGGCCGACGACGACAAGGGCAAGCTGGTGCCGGCATCGTTCGCCCAGATCTACCGGGCGACGGTGGCGGCGGCGGTCGATACCAACGGCGACCAGGTCATCTCGGCCGACGAATACCGCACGCAAATCAGCGCCGCCGGCGGCGGCTCCGGCCAGGCGGCGCTGCAATTTCAGCAGCTCGACACCAACGCCGACGGCAGCGTCTCCGTCGGCGAGCTGGCGGGCGCGATCCACGATCCGCTGGGCGACGACTATTCCGCCGTCATCCAGCAAGTGATCCAGGAAATCCAGCGGGGACTGGGGACATCGCCGCCCGCCGGCGATGTGCTCAACGCGCAAGGCCAGGTGCGCGACAGCCATCAGGTGATGCGGTATGTGGCCGCGAACTTCCCGGGCAACATCGGCTACTGAGCCCTCCTCCGAACGGTTCACTTCCTCCCAATAGGATAGGAGCATCCCCCTCCAAAAAGAAAATCCTGACTGCCCGGCCATGCTAACTTATAAAACATGTACGAACGTATTTTATTAAAAGGAGAGCAAGTCATGGATCGTCATCAAAAATTGGCCACGGCCGGGGTGGTCGCCATCGCCGCCATCATCGGCGGAGCGATGCTGGTGTACGGCGCCCCGGCGCAAGGCGGCGCCGCCGATGCGCCGCCGCCGGCAGCGGAGATCGAGGCGGCCCAGGCGGTCGGCAGCACCATCACCGATTACCAGGGCTATTCGGGCCGGCTGGAGGCGATCGACAAGGTGGAGATCCGGCCGCTGGTGGGAGGCGCCATCGTCGCCGTGCATTTCAAGGACGGCGCGCTGGTGAAAAAAGGCGAGCCGCTGTTCGATATCGATCCCCGCCCCTACCAGGCGGAAGTCAACCGCGCCGCCGCGCAAGTGGCGCTGGCCAAGGCCAACGAGCGCTACACCAGCACCGATGCCGGCCGCGCGCAGAATCTGCTGGGCGACAACGCCATCGCCAAACGCGACTACGACCAGACGCAAAACGCCGCCAGTGCGGCGACGGCCAGCCTGCAGGCGGCCCAGGCGGCGCTGGACGCTGCCCGCATCAACCTGATGTACGCGCACATCGTGGCGCCGGTGTCCGGCCGCATGTCGCGCGCCGAGCTGACCGTCGGCAATGTGGTCTCGGCCGGCCCCGGCGCCCCGCTGCTCGGGACCGTGGTCTCGCTGTCGCCGGTCTACGCCGCGTTCGAGGTCGACGAGCAAACCTACCTGCGCTACCTGAGCCACAGCGGCAAGGCCGTGGTGCCGGTGGCGCTGGGCCTGGCCGATGAAAGCGGCTACTCGCGCAACGGCAGCGTCGACTCGATCGACAATCGCCTGGACCAGCGCTCCGGCACCATCCGCGTGCGCGCCCGCTTCGACAACGCGGACGGCGTGCTGCTGCCCGGCCTGTACGCCCGCATCAAGGTCGGTGGCGGCGCCCCGCACGCGGCGGTGCTGGTCGACGACGCCGCCATCGGCACCGACCAGGAAAAGAAATTCGTCATGGTGGTCGACGCCGCCAGCCGCGCGCAATACCGCGAGATCGAGCCGGGACCGCTGTACAACGGCCAGCGCATCGTCACGCGCGGCTTGAAGCCGGGCGAGCGCATCGTCGTCAACGGCCTGCAGCGGGTGCGCCCGAACGACCTGGTCAAGGTGAAGGCGGTGCCGATGCCCGGTGCCGGCAAAGCTGACACGCGCACGGGAACCTGACATGAACATCTCCAAATTTTTCATCGACCGGCCGATCTTTGCCGGCGTGCTGTCGATGCTGATACTGCTGGGCGGTGTGATCTCGATGTTCAAGCTGCCGATTTCCGAATACCCGGAAATCATTCCGCCGCAAGTGCTGGTACACGCGCAGTTCCCCGGCACCAATCCGAAAGTCATCGCCGAGACGGTATCGGCGCCGCTGGAAGAATCGATCAACGGCGTCGAGAAAATGCTGTACATGCAGTCGCAGGCCAACAGCGACGGCAACACCACCACCACCGTCACCTTCCAGCTGGGCACCGATCCCGACCTGGCCCAGCAACTGGTGCAGAACCGCGTGTCGCAGGCGCTGCCGCGCCTGCCCGAAGATGTGCAGCGGCTCGGCGTGACGACCGTCAAGTCGTCCGCCACCCTGACGCTGGTGGTGCACGTGGTCTCGCCCAACGGCCGCTACGACATGCAGTACCTGCGCAACTACGCGCTGCTGAACCTGCGCGACCGCCTGGCCCGCGTCAAGGGCATCGGCGAGGTCACACTCAAGGGCTCGGGCGACTATTCGATGCGGGTCTGGCTCGATCCGCAAAAAACCGCCCAGCGCGGACTGACCGCCAGCGACGTGGTGCGCGCGATCCGCGAACAGAACGTGCAGGTCTCGGCCGGCATCATCGGCGCCTCGCCGTCGGGCCCCGACGTGCCGCTGCAGCTCGATGTCAACGCCAAGGGACGCCTGACCACCGAGGAAGAGTTCCAGTCCATCGTGCTCAAGGCGTCAAGCGACGGCAGCGTCACCTATCTGCGCGACGTGGCGCGGGTGCAGCTGGGCGCGGCCGACTACGGCCAGCGCGCGCTGATCGACAACCAGCAGGCGGTGGCGATGTGGATCTTCCAGCAGCCCGGCGCCAACTCGCTGCAGATCGCCGAGGACGTGCGCAAGGTAATGGCCGAAGCCGCGACCGAGATGCCGGCCGGCGTCGAGTACCAGATCGTCTACGACCCGACCCGCTTCGTCAAGTCCAGCATCGAGGCGGTGGTGCACACGCTGCTCGAAGCCATCGCGCTGGTGGTGTTGGTGGTGATCGTCTTCCTGCAGAACTGGCGCGCCGCCATCATTCCGCTGCTGGCGGTGCCGGTATCGATCGTCGGCACGTTCACGCTGATGCTGGGCTTTGGGTTCTCGATCAACGCGCTGTCGCTGTTCGGCATGGTGCTGGCGATCGGCATCGTCGTCGACGACGCCATCGTGGTGGTGGAAAACGTCGAGCGCAACATCGCTTCGGGGCTGTCGCCGCGCGAGGCCACCTACCAGGCCATGCGCGAGGTGAGCGGGCCGATCGTCGCCATCGCGCTGACGCTGGTGGCGGTGTTCGTGCCGCTGGCCTTCATGTCGGGGCTGACCGGCCAGTTCTACAAGCAGTTCGCCATGACGATCGCCATTTCGACGGTGATCTCGGCCTTCAACTCGCTGACCCTGTCGCCGGCGTTGGCGGCGCTGCTGCTGCGCGGCCATGAGACGCCGCCGGACTGGCTCACGCGCTCCATCGACCGCGTATTCGGCGGCTTCTTCCAGCGCTTCAACAACGTGTTCCAGCGCGGCTCGGCTTTCTACGGCAAGGGCGTGGCCGGCATGGTGGGCCGCAAGGGTGCGATGATGCTGCTGTACGTGGTGCTGCTGGCCGGCGCGGTGATGATCAACAAGGCGGTACCGGGCGGCTTCGTGCCGCTGCAGGACAAGGAATACATCATCACCATCGCCCAGCTGCCCAACGGGGCGTCGCTGGACCGCACCGAGGCGATCGTGCGGCAGATGGGCGAGATCGCGCTGAAGGAGCCCGGCGTCGAGGCGGCGGTGCAGCACCCCGGACTGTCGGTCAACGGCTTCACCAGCTCGTCGAGCGCGGCGATCATGTTCGTCACGCTCAAAAGCTTCGACGAACGCCGGCGCAGCGGCCTGACGGCGCAAAAGATCGCCGACTCGCTCGGCGCCAAGTACGGCGCCATCAAGGGCTCGTATATCGGCGTGTTCCCGCCGCCGCCGGTGCTGGGACTGGGCACGCTGGGCGGCTTCAAGCTGCAACTGGAGGATCGCGGCGCGCTGGGCTACACGGCGCTCAACGACGCCACCAACGCCTTCATCGCCGCCGCGTCCAAGGCGCCGGAGCTGGGGCCGCTGTTCTCCACCTACCAGATCAACGTGCCGCAGGTGGACGTGCAGTTCGACCGCGTCAAGGCCAAGCAGCTGGGGGTGAAGATCACCGACGTGTTCGACACCATGCAGATCTACCTCGGTTCGGCCTACGTCAATGACTTCAACCGCTTCGGCCGGGTCTACCAGGTGCGCATCCAGGCCGATGCGCCGTTCCGCGCCTACGCCGAGGACATCGGCACGCTCAAGACCCGCAACGCCGACGGCGAGATGGTGCCGCTGTCGTCGCTGCTGACGGTGACGCCCACCTACGGGCCGGAGATGGTGGTGCGCTACAACGGCTACACGGCGGCCGACATCAACGGCGCCGCCGCGCCGGGCTACTCGTCCGACCAGGCGCAGGCGGCGATCGAACGGATCGCCGCGCAAACGCTGCCGCGCGGGATCAAGATGGAATGGACCGACCTGGCCTACCAGCAAAAACTGGCCGGCAACGCCGCGCTGCTGGTTTTCCCGATCAGCGTGCTGCTGGTGTTCCTGGTGCTGGCCGCGCAGTACGAGAGTCTGACGCTGCCGCTGGCCATCATCCTGATCGTCCCGGTCAGCATCCTGGCCGCGCTGGCGGGTGTCTGGATCGCTGACGGCGACAACAACATCTTCACCCAGATCGGCCTGATGGTGCTGGTCGGCCTGTCGGCCAAGAACGCCATCCTGATCGTCGAATTCGCGCGCGAACTGGAAATGCAGGGCCGCACCATCGTCGAGGCGGCGATCGAGGCCAGCCGCATGCGGCTGCGCCCCATCCTGATGACATCGATCGCCTTCATCATGGGCGTGCTGCCGATGGTGGTGTCGTCCGGCGCCGGCTCGGAAATGCGCCGGGCCATCGGCGTCGCGGTGTTTTCCGGCATGCTGGGGGTGACCCTGTTCGGACTGCTGCTGGTGCCGGTGTTCTACGTCCTGCTGCGCAAGCTGGCGGGCGGCCAGCGCCTGATCGACAAGCACGGACACAATCCGCATATCCACAGCCTGGAAGAAGGCATCGCACCGGCATACACCAAGGAGACGCCATGACATCGCCCGCCACAGCCCGCGCATTGGGCGCTTGCGCCGCCCTGCTGCTGGGCGCCTGCTCGGCGCCGCAGTTCCGCCAGCCGGAGCTGGCCGCGCCGGACGCCTACAAGGAGGCCGCGCACCGGGAGTCGGCGCCGGCGCTCACGCTGCCCGACGGCTCGCGCTGGGAAGCGTCACAGCCGGCAGCCAGCCAGCCCGACGGCGCCTGGTGGCGCGTGTTCAACGACGCTCAGCTCGACAGGCTGATCGCCGAGGCCACCGCCGCCAACCAGAACCTGGCCGGCGCCGCCGCCCGTCTGCGCCAGGCGCGCGCGATCGCCGGCATCGCCGAGGCGCAGCGGATGCCGCAACTCGACGCCGGCATCGGCGCGCAGCGGGTGCGGCAGTCGCCGCTGGAGCTGGGACTGCCGGCCGGCTCGCCGGTGGCCCCGGCCAGCATTTACCAGGCCAGGCTGACGGCCAGCTACGAGGCCGACCTGTTCGGCCGCGTGTCGTCCAGCGTGGCTGCCGCCCGCGGCGACGCCGCCGCCAGCGCCGCCATCTACCGCGCGGTGCTGCTGTCGCTGCAGGCCGACGTGGCGCAGACCTGGTTCCGGCTGCGCGAAACGGATGCCGAACTGGCGGCGCTGGCGGAGGCGGTCGGCCTGCGCGAGAAGAGCCTTGCCGTCAACCAGCGGCGCTACGACCTGGGCGACATCGGCGAATTCGACCTGGTGCGCGCCCGCACCGAACTGTCGACCGCGCGCGCCGAGGCGATCGGCCTGCAGCAGCAGCGCGCCGTCAACGAGCATGCGCTGGCGGTGCTGCTGGGCAGACCGGCCGGCGGCTACTCGGTGCCGGTGCAGCCGCTGGGCGTCGCCGCGCCGCCGGTGGTGCCGCCCGGCCTGCCGTCGTCGCTGCTGCAGCGGCGGCCGGACCTGGCGGCCGCGCAGCGGCAGATGGAGGCGGCCAACGCCCGCATCGGCGTGGCGCGCGCGGCGCGCTTCCCGGCGCTGCTGCTGAACGCCGGCGGCGGCGGCGAGGCCGCCACCTTCGCCGACGTGTTCAAGTGGAGCAGCCGTTCGTGGCTGGCCGGCGCCGCGCTGTCCATGCCGCTGATCGACGGCGGCCGCAACCGCAGCAATATCGCGCGCAGCGAGGCGGCGCTGGAGGAAGCCGTGGCGGCGTTCCGCCAGCAGGTGCTGGCCGCCTACGCCGACGTCGAAGACAACCTGGCGGGCCTGCGCATCCTGGGCGCCCAGTCGCAGCAGATCGGCGAGGCGCTGGTGTCGGCCCGGCGTTCGGCCGAGTTGGCGCAAAAGCTGTACGGCGCCGGCCGTTCCAGCTACCTCGACCTGCTCGACGCCCAGCGCAACCTGACCACCGTGCAGCGCCAGGCGGCGCAGCTTAACGGCAGCCGCGCCGTCGCCACCGTGGCGCTGATACGCGCGCTGGGCGGCGGTTGGCAGGACGCCCCCGCCGCGCTCGCGGCCAACTGAAAGGAGACATCATGACCACACCATCATTGGGCCGCCTGCTGCGGGCACAGCAGTGCGAAACGGCGGACTGCGTCAAGGAGCTGGAGCGCCAGGCCAGCGGCAAGGGGCCGTGCGCGCAACAAGACCTGCAGCTGGTGCGCGACTTCTTCCACCAGGCGTCGACCGGTTTTGCCGGCTGTATCCTGGCCGGCCTGTCGCCGCTGCCGCTGGCCATCGGCAACGGCCAGCACGACAAGATCGCCGCCATCCTGCACACCTACCGCTGGAAGGAAGGTTACGATATCCGCGACGCCACCCACCCCTACCACGGCGTGTGGCAGCCATTCCAGCGCTGGTGCGACAGCAGCGAGCTGCGGCCGGAGTTCAGCTGCCATCGCGACCCCGGCGGCAAGGAGAAGTGGTACACGCTCACGGTGCGGCCGGCCGAGCACCTGCACATGGCCGCGCCGCACGGCACTCCCCCGGCCGGGTGAGGCGCTTTCACACCATCCGGGGATACGCCCGGCGGCGGCGCCGCCTACACTGGCTGCTTCACTGGAGCCGTCATGCGCATCGCCTTATCCCCGTTGAAGCTTGAGCAGTCAGCGCCTGTCGCGCCCCGCCCCGGTGCCGGGCGCGGGCAGGATGCCGCGTCCGATCGCCAGCGCCACCGCGTGCGCGCGGTCGTTGGCGCCCAGCTTGGGCAGGATGCTTTTCATGTGGGTCTTGACGGTTTCCTCGGAAATCGACAGCGTCAAGCCGACCCGCTTGTTGGACTGGCCGTCGGCCACCAGCCGCAGCACATCGAGCTCGCGCGCGGTCAGGCGGTCGTCCGGCGCCAGCCCGCACAGGTCCATCGCCACCGTCAGCGCCACGCTGCGGCGGCCCATATGGACGCTGCGCACCATCGCCACCAGGTCGCGCCGCAAACTGCTCTTGACCACATAGCCGAAGGCGCCGGCGCGGATCGCCCGCAGCACGAAGCCGTCGCCCTCGTAGGTGGTCAGCACCACGATGCGCGCCTGCGGAAACTCGCTCAGTATCAGCGCCGTCGCCTCGATGCCGTCCATGTCCGGCATCTGGATATCCATCAGCGTGACGTCGGGACGCGTGTCGCGGTAACGCAGCAGCGCCTCGTGCCCGTTGCGGGCGTGGGCCACCAGCTGCATGCCCGGTTCGGCCGTCAGCACGCTGGCAATCCCTTCCAGGAACAGCGGGTGATCGTCCACCGCCATGACGGTGATCGGCCGCGTCGCTTCGCCGGCATCGCCGTCGCCCAGTTCATCCAGCCCCATTTCCAGCTCCCTGTTCTTGTTTTCTGATCGTTCATGCATACCAACACCAACCGCGACAAATTGCTGGCCGCCGGCAGCCAACTGATTCACGTCCATGGCTATGCCCGCTGCGGCCTGCGCGCCGTCACTGCGGCGGCCGGCCTGCCGGCCAGCAGCTTTTCCAGTCATTTTCCCAGCAAGGAAGCATTCGGGCTGGAGATCCTGGAACGCCATTTCGCCGAACACTACCGGCTGATGCGCGGCACACTGCGCAATGACGCGCTGCCCGCGCCACAGCGGCTGCGGCGTTATTTCGCGGCCCTGCTGGAGGAACTCGATGGCGAGGCCGCGCGCCATGGCTGCCTGTTCGGCAGGCTGTGCGCCGAGGGCGAAGGCATCAGCGAGCTGATGCGCAATCGGCTGGCTGACATGCTACTCCAAATCCAGCGGTCGCTTGCATATTGCTTGTCAAATGCCCGCGGCGCCGGCCTGCTGGCGCCGCACAGCGAAGTCGATGAACTGGCGGCGTTCGCCGTCGCCTCGCTGCAGGGCGCCATGCTGCTGTCGCGCGCACACGGCGAGCCGACGCCGCTGCGGCAATGCCAGCAACTGCTGCTGCCGCTGCTGGGCTGTGCGGAGCCACCCCAATATACCGTACTCTCCGGCTGAAACGGAACCAAATTCGATAATTACCACCATTACGGACACTCTTGCACAAGGCAGATTGACGCGCACTATGTATGCCCGTATTATTTTTCGATGAAAAACAAAATCTCCAATCGCGACCGCATCCTCGACGCCGGCCTGCACACGGTGCACCGGCTAGGCTTTGGCGGCGCCAGCGTGCGCGACATCGTCGAGGCGGCCGGGGTGCCGCAAGGCTCGTTCACCAATCATTTCGCCTCCAAGGAGGCGTTCGGACTGGAGATCCTCGACATTTATTTTGGCCGCCATCGCGAGCTGCTGGAACAGACGCTGCGCAACGACGCGCTGGCGCCGCTGGCCCGTCTACGTGCCTACCTGCAGGCGAACCGCGAGCGCGCCGTGCGGGAAGGCGTGGAGAACGGCTGCCTGTTCGGCAACCTGATGGGGGAAGCGATAGACCACCACGAGGCGATACGTTTGCGGCTGCTGGAGATCGTCGGCGACCTGCGGCGCGCGCTGGCGCAGTGCCTGACGGCTGCCGTCAAGGCCGGCGAGCTGGCCAAGAGCGTGGACAGCGGACCGGTGGCGGAGTTCATCGTCAGCGGACTGCAGGGCGCCACGCTGCTGGCCAAGACCCAGCGCAGCATGGTGCCGATGGAACGCTTCGAGCAGGTGTTGTTCGGCATGGTGCTGGGCCGGCCCGATCTGCTCAAGCAAGGTGCCCGGCGCGCCGGCGTGCTCACCGCCGCCTGAGACGCAACCAGCACCGCCGCCAGCGCCAGCCGCCCCGTGGCCGCTGCGCATAAGCCAGCGCGGCCGGCAACGTCAGCACCCATTCGGTGCCGCCCCCCTGGCGTGCCCGCAGCGCCAGCTCGGCCCCGATGCCCGCCGCACGCTCGCGCATGCCGGCAAAGCCCCAGTGTCCGGCACGCCCGCCTTCGGCCACCACCAGCGGCGGCATGCCCACGCCGTCGTCCGCCACCACCAGTCGCAGCTGCCTCGGCCTGTAGGCCACCACCACCGTGACCTTGCCCGCATGGGCGTGGCGGAAGGCGTTCAGCATCGCCTCGCGGCCGATGGCGAAGACCTCGCCGCCGATGCCTGGCGCCAGCGCGCACGCCTCGCCGACGCTGACTACGTCGCATGGCGGAGTATCTTCGCCGGTCAGTTCCTGCGTGACGGCGGCCAGCATCGATACCAGTTCGCGCCCCTCCTCGCGGCTGCGCAAATCGCGCACCCGGTTGCGTCCTTCGATGATGGTGTCTTCGGCCTGCACCAGCGCGGCGTCGAGCATGCCGCGCATCGGCTCCTGCGGCGCCATGCGCACCGCCACGCCGTGCACTTTGAGCACCAGGCCCTGCACCGACTGCAGCAACGTATCGTGCAGTTCGCGGGCGATGCGGCCCCGTTCGTCGAGCCGCTCATCGAGCCGCGCCCGCAATTGCGCCGCCTGCCGGCGCAAGCGCCAGCGGTGCAGCAGCCAGGCCGCCAGCAAGGCCGCCGCCGCACACAGCGCGCGGAACCAGCGGCTCTGCGTGACCGTGGGCGCAATCGAGAATTGCTGGGCCGCGCCATCGGCGGTGCGCACGCCGGCGCCGTCGAACGCCTGCACCTGGAAGCGATACTCGCCCGGCGACAGATTGGTGTAGTACGCGCTGCGCCGGCCTCCCGCCTCGGTCCAGCCATCGTCGCTGCCTTCCAGCCGATAGCGGAAATTGACCCGTTCAGCCATCGTCAGCGACAGCGCGGTGTAATCGATGCGCAGGCTGCCGGTGCCCGCCGGCAGGCGCAGGCCAGGCCCGGGCGCGTAGCTTTGCGCGTCGGTCGCCAGGGCCAGCAACCTCACCGGCGGCGCCGTTCGGCCAGGCGCCGGATGACCGGCATCGATCCAGCCCACGCTGCTGTTGGTGTGATACCAGATGCGGCCATCGCCGCCATCGAACAGCGAGGGCATGGGCCGCACCTGCGGCGCCTGGCCGACGATACCATCCTTGTAGTCCAGCCGCTCGACATCGACGCGCGCGTCGCCGCCACCCAGTGCGCGCCGGACATCGGCGGCGGCGATGCGGCTGACGCCCTCCAGGCCGTGCAGCCACAGGTCGCCGTTGTCGCGTTCGACGATGCCCGACACGCCGAGGAAGTCGCTGCCGTCGCGCCGTTGCAGCGCGACGAAGCGGCCGTTGTGGAGGAACATCAGGGCCCGCTCGCCGCCCACCCACAGCCGGGCGCCGCGCGCCAGGATGGCCAGCACGTTGCCGATCCTCAGGCCGTCCTTGTCCGTATAGCGGGTGATGGCCGCGCCGTCGGCCACCGCCACCCGGTTGTCGGTGTAGGCCTGCCACAGGCGCCCGCGCTCGTCGAGGAACAGGTAGATGGCGGTATCCGGGTAGCCCATGCGGTCCGGCCGGCGCTGCCAGGCGCCGTCGCCCAGGTGCAGCAGCTCACGCTTGCCGACCACGCTCAGCCACAAAGAGCCGTCGCGGTCCGGCGCCATGGTCTGCACCGGACCGGCCATTTCCGCCGGCACCGGCCAGCGCTGCTCGCCGCCGCCGGCATAGCGGGCGACCACGGCATGGCTCGCGGCCCAGATGGCACCGTCGGCCGCGCGCTGCAGGTTATCGACCTCGCTCAGCTGGTGGTCGATCCAGACGCCGTCGGCCCGCAATTCGCGCAACTGCGGGCCGACGTGGGTGCCGATCCACAGCCCGCCGTGCGCATCGGCGGCCACGGACGGCGTGTAATAGCCCTCCTTGGGCAGGCTGATCTCGTGCGTGGCGCGGCGGCGGATGCGGTCGACGCCGCCCGTCGTCCCCAGCCACAAATTGCCGTCGCGGTCTTCGTAGGAGGTCTGAATAATGGCGTCGCTCAAGCCGTTCTCGCGGCTCAGCGCGGCGACCGCGCCGAAGCTGCGGGTGTCGGCCAACAACTGGATGCCGCCCTTGCCGCCCATCCACGCAGAACCGTCGCGCAGGAAGTACAAGGCGTTGCCATGCTCGCTCGCGGGCGCCGGCGGGCCGCGCCGGAAGCGCCGGGCGACGGCGTCATACTGCATGAAGCCGGCGTTGGCGCCGGCCGCCCAGAAGCCGCCGCCAGGTACGGCGAACAAGGTAAAGGTCCAGGGGTCGTCGCTGTCGACCGGCGCGAACGCGCCGCCGGCCGGCCGCCGCCAGACGCCTTTGCCGCCCTGTATCCACAGCGAGCGGTCGGGCGCGACAAAGGCGTTCAGCACGCGATCGGGTCCGGTGGCGCCCAGCGGCCAGGCGCGGGTCCAGCGCTGCCCGTCCCAGTCGAACAAACCGGCCGAGGTGGCGGCGCTGACGGCGCCGCCGGCTGCCTGTTGGATCAACTGGTGGACGTTGGCCTGCGGCAGCCCGCTGTCCTTGCCGAAGTACAGCGCCTGGCCGTCCTTGAAGCGCTCGACGCCGCCGAACTGGTAGCCCACCCACAGCGCGCCGTCGATCCAGCCCAGCGCCGAGATGTGGCTTTTACGCAGCGTGCGGCCACCGATGGCATCAAGACGTTCGAAGCGGTTGCCGTCGAAGCGGTACAAGCCGCTGGCGCCGCCCACCCACAGCCAGCCCGCCGCATCCTGCACCATGCAGCGCACGCCGGCGGGGGCGCCGTCCCCGGGCGTCCAGCCGGTGTGAAAGTAAGCGGCGAACGGGCCTTCGCTGATGGCGCGGCAGGGCGACGCCATCATCGTCAGCGCCAGCCACAGGCAAGCGCGCCGGTATCTCATTTGACGCCGGCGGCGGCCTTCTCGATCACCGCCGCCACCTCCTTGGGACGCGAGATGTAGACCGCATGACTGGCCTTCACTTCGGTGACCTTGGCGCCGGCGCGCTGGTACATGAAGCGCTCCAGCTCCGGATTGATGGCGCGGTCCTCGGTGGCGACGATCGCCCAGGTCGGCTTGGTCTTCCAGGCCGGGTTGGTGATCTTGGTACCGAAGGCGGCGCCGTTGGTCATCACCTGCGACAGGGCCATGAACCTGGTCAGTTCGGCCGGCAGGTCGGCGGCGAAATCGGCGCGGAAGCGCGCCGGATCGAGGAACAGGTAACCGTCGGCGGTGGGCATGACGGCGGTCGACGCGGCCGGGATCTTCTGCAGCAGCTGGCCCGCCACCTCGCCTTCGTCCGGCGCCATGCCGGCCACATACACCAGCGCGGCCACTTTCGGATCGGTGCCGGCCTCGGTGATCACGACGCCGCCGTAGCTGTGGCCCACCAGCACCGCAGGGCCGTCCTGCATGGCCAGCACGCGCTTGACGGCGGTGACGTCGTCGGCCAGCGAGGTTTCAGGATGCTGGACCACGGCGACATGGTAGCCGTCCTTTTCGAGGATGTCGGCCACCGCGCGCCAGCCGGAGCCGTCCGCAAAGGAGCCGTGCACCAGCACCACGTTCTTGATGGCGGCGGCGGAGGCGTTGGCGGCGTTGGCTGATACTGCGGCGGCGGCGGCGACGGCGGTGGCCGTCAACAGCATGGAGGCGATTCGTTTCATGACAATTCCTTTGGTTTTACGTGGGTTAAAAAAAAACATCAGGGAGCGGTTGCGGTTGTTGCGGCGGTTGCGGCATAAGGCGCCGCCGCCCAGCGGTACGCCGCGCCGGCCGGCCGCAGGCGTCCAAAGCCGGGGAACGGCATGTGGGCGCCGGCCACCAAGGTGCCGTCGGCCGCCAGCCGGGCGAACAGGCTGGCGCGCGACGCCGTGGCGGCGCGCGGATCGATATCGAAGCCGAAAGCGATGTCCGGATGGGCCATCTGCACCGGCTCGGCGTGCACCACGTCGCCCCAGACCAGCAGCTGCTGTGCACCGGAAGCGAAGCGGTAGCCCACATGGCCCGGCGTGTGACCCGGCAGCGGCACCACGGAGACGGCCGCATCGACCGGCTCGCCGTCGCGGAACGGCTTCCAGCGGCCGGCCTGGATGTACGGCGCGGCGCTCTTGCGGGCCACGTCGAAGAACGGGCGGGCATCGGCTGGCGCGCCGGCGGCGATCTTCTCCGACAGCCAGAAATCGCTGTCAGCCTGCGCCATGCGCACCACGGCGTTCGGATACAGCGCCTTGCCGTCCTTGCTGACCAGGCCACCGATATGGTCGGCATGCACATGGGTGATCAGCACCAGGTCCACCTGCGCCGGCGTGTAGCCGGCCGCGCGCAGGTTCGCCATCACCTGGCCCAGGTTGGGCGGGCCCCAATTCAAGCCAGTGCCGGCGTCTACCAGTATCAGCTTGCTGCCGGTATTGACCAGATAGGCGTTCACGGGCACCGGCATGACGACCGGGTCGACGCCCTCGTCCTTGAGCAGCGCCGCCACCAGCGCCTGGTCGCCCTGCAGCAGCGCCGCAGGCAGGGCGCCGACGCCGTCGGCCAGCGCGGTCACTTCGAGGCCGCCGACCTGGGTGCGGAAAAATCCGCCGGGACCGCCCTTGCCCGCCGGCGCGGCGGCGCCGGCCAGGCCGGCCTGCAGCATCAGCAGCACGGCGGCCAGCGCCGCGGTTTTTTTGGTCTTCATGTTCATGATGTGATTTCCTTCAACGAGTGAAAATACCGGTGCCGGCCCGGCCTTGCAGACGCGCCGCCAGTTCCGACGAAAACGCCGCCACCTGGCTGCAGGGCCGCTGATACAGGTGAATGCCGGCGATGCGGCCCTCGCCGTCGTACGCCAGGATGGTGGCGCCGGCAATCGGAGCGCCGCGAAAGACACCCTCCCACTCCAGCACCGTGCGGCTGGCGGCGCTGGTCTCGTGCACGAAGGCGATACCGTCGTACATGGCGCGGGTGGCGTCGAAAAAACGCCGGATGGCGGCCGCCCCCCGCACGGCGCCATCGCCGGCCGAGGTTTCCAGCACCACGTCGGCGGTGAAGGCGGCGGCAAAGTCGTCCAGCGTCGGCCGGCGGATGATCGCCATCCAGGCCACGCCGGGAGCGGCCGGTTCCTGTGTCATGGCGGGGGCCTTCACGACAGGCTGATGGCGCCGAAATCGAGCGACACCAGCAGCGGTTCGGCGATCTTGCGCATGGCGTCGTCGTAGGCGTAGATGCGGCGCTTGGTCGGCATCATGATGCCCTGCACCTCGCGGTAGTCGCCGACGTAGTTGGCGCCGGTGGCGCCGCCGAGGATGTCGACCGTGTAGTCGTGGCGGCGCATCAGCCCGTCCGCGCCGAAACGGATGATCTGGGTGCGCGTGTGCGTGGCGATCTCCGGCGGGAACGAGACTTGCAGGCTGCGCCAGGTTTCGCCGTTCTCGTGCCACGGCTCGATCTCTTCGCAGAAGAAGCCGGGATAGGTGAACAGGAAGGGCGACGTCAGGTAGGTCCACAAGGCCTCGCTGGCGAAATAGGCGACGTGGAACTTGTCCCACGGCGTATCGAGCGTCTGGCCGGCGAAGGCGGCGGCGGGATTGTCGCGCGTTTCGGTCACGCCACCGGCCAGCGTCTCGAGCGCCAGTCGTTGCGGCACAAACACGCTGCGCTGCCCTTCGCTGGCGAACGGCGTGATCGACAGCCACTCGCTGCGGGTGTCGATCTCGACCTCCTTGGCCGTCAACATCCCCACTTGCTGTTTCAGGTACCAGATCGCGCCGTCGATCGACACCTGCGCCGTCAACCTGGTATAGGCATTCCAGCGCTCCAGGCCGCCATGGGCCTCGAGCGCGTATGCGAGCAGATCATTATCCATTCCCTCAGCCTCTCAATATAAAATACGGACGTACATCTTTTATTAAGATAGCATTTCCCGCGAAGACGCGCAGTTATTTTTTGAGGGAGGCCGCTCTATTCAATTCGGCAGAGCGGGTCGCAGCAGCCGGCGCAGCCAGGAACGCCGCTCGACGCCATAGGCCAGGCGCGCCGACAGGATCAGCGTCACCGTGGTGCCCTGGCCGGCGTGGCTGCCGACGTCGAGCGCCGCGCCGATGCGTACGGCCCGCTCGCGCATGCCGCGCAGCCCCCAGTGCCGATCGGCTTCGGCGCCGCCCGTGACGGTATCGGTCATGCCCACGCCGTCGTCCTTGACGGACAGCGTGAACTGCTCGGCGCCGTAGCCGATGCGCGCCATCACCTGCCCCGCGGCCGCGTGCTGGTAGGCATTGCGCACCGCTTCGGCGGCGATCTCCACGGCTTCGTCGGCCACCCTGGCGCGCAACGGCTGCCGTGCGCCATCGACCACCAGGCGGAAGACAACGCCGGGATACTTGATGGCCATCAGCCTGGTCAGTTCATACAGCGCGCTTTCGACGTCGTCGATCTGCGCCGAGCGCAGCTCGTAGACCTGGTCGCGGCCCTGGTTGATGGTGGCGCGCGCGCCATGCAATATCGGCGCCAGCGTCTTGTGCATGGCACTGTCGGACGGCAGCGCATGTACCGCCTGGTCCAGCGTCAGCACCAGCCCTTGCACGCTTTGCAGGAAGGAGTCGTGCAAGGTGCGCGCGATGCGCTCGCGCTCGGCCAGGCGCACCTGCATGCGCTCCTCCATGCGCGCCGTTGCCACATGCAGGCGGCGGCGATAGAACAGGTACAAGGCCGCCAGCACGGCCAGCGCGCAAGCGGCACGGAATCCGATGGTCTGCACCAGCGTCGGCGCGATGTCGAAATCCAGCGCAGCCGGCGCCGCGCTCCAGACGCCGTCGTCATTGACGGCGCGCACCTCGAAGCGGTGCCGGCCCGGCGTCATATTGGTGTAATAGGCCGCGCGGCGGTCGCCGGCGTCCTGCCAGGCGCTGTCCTCGCCGGCCAGGCGGTACTGGAAGCGCACGCCTTCCGGCTTGAGGGCGCCGGGCGCGGCGTACTGGATGTTCATCGTGCGCAGTCCGGCCGGCAGGCGCAGTCCCGCGACAGGCAGGTAGCGGGCGTCGGCCGTGTTCAGGCCGGTCAGGCTCACTCCTGGCGGCGCGGCCCGCCGGCCGGCGTGGCCGGCAACCAGATGGACGATGCCTTCGGTCGTGACGAACCACAGCGTACCCTGGGCATCGGTGACGGCGGTATGCAGGCGGTTGTCCAGTTCCGGCGCGCCGGTGTAGCCATCCGTTTCGCCGATCAGCTCATAGCGCAGCGCGATGTCCGGATTGCCGATGCTGGCCTCCCAGTCGGCCCGACGCACGTGCACCACGCCCTTGCCGCCGTTGATCCAGCGGTCGCCGTCGGCGCTGGCAGTCAGGCCGGACACGCTGCGCAGCACGTCGGCGTCGGCCGCCGTCAGCTGGCGAAACTGCCGCCCTTTGAGCACCGCCATGCCCCGTTCGCCGGCGGCGATCATCTCCGGCCCGTAGTGCAGGCTGGTGGCGATGCCTATCATCGGTGCATCGTAGCTGGTGAACGTGCCGTTGTCGTACAGGACCACCGTCAAGTCCGCGCAGGCCAGCCACAGCCTTCCGCCGCCTGCGGGCGTGGTGAGCATGATATTGGTTGGCATCTTGAAATGCGTGTGCGGCAGCCAACGGCCGTCGAGATAGCCCATCAGCCCCACTTCCGGCGCATACATCCACAGCACTCGGCCGTCGTCCTGCAGGCCCAGCACGTTCAGGTCGCCGGCCTGGCCGTCCGCGCGCGGCGGCAGCGGTATCTTTTCCTCATGCCCTCGATAGCGGCGCACGATCTCGCGCCGGCCCGCCAGCAGCAAGCCGCCATCGCGGTCGTTGGCGACGATGCGGAACGGCTGCGTTCTGTCGGGCACCGGCGCCGCAGCGGGCGACAGCTGCCAGGCGATGAACGACCCGGCGTCTGCGGCCCAGGCACTGCCGGCGTCGTCGGTCACGAGACTGAGTTCATTGCTGCGCGCGGGGAGCCGGAACGGCGTCAGCTTGTTTTCCCGATAGCGTTCCAGGCCCGACGGGCTGGCGATCCAGATGCTGCCCTGCGCATCTTCCAGCACGTTGCCCCGGATATCGGGCCCGGACGTCGCCGGCTGCCACTGAGGCAATGGTTCGCCGCTCTTGCCCGCGCCAACCAGGCGGCACGGAGGCTGGGCGCAATTCATGGTCCAATAATTATCGTCGCGGTCGAATTGCCCGCCCAGTCGCGACATGGCCGCGTTGAACCCCGCGGCGCGCGACCCAGTCGGCCCCGCCGCCGGCGACAGCAGGCGCAGCAGGTCTTGCTCCCGGCTCCATCCCGCCAGCCATACCCGGCCATCGGCGGACTGGATCATGCTCCCGCGCTTCGTGACGTCGCCATATGTTTCAAAGCGCGCGCTGCCGCTCCTGCGCAGAAAAATCCCCTCGATATGCTGGACCCATAATTGTCCGCGCTGGTCCAGCAGCACATTCCAGACCCATCCCTCGGGCAAACCGTCGGCGCGGCCCAGAATCCGATACTTTCCATCGGCGACCAGCGCCAGGCCCTGGCTTGTGCCCAGCCACAGCCCGCGCCCCGGTTCGACGGCGATGGTGTCCACCGCGCCCAACCTGGCGGCGCTGCCGATGATGTCGTCGAGCCGTCCGTCCGGGTGCAGCAGCGCGACGACGGTGCCGACCTCGTAGCTGATCAACAGGTCGCCGTCGGGCATTCCGATCAAGGTACGCACGCGGCTGCGTCCCACCTCGTTCTGCCTGGGCAGGTTGTAGCGTTCGAAATGCAGGCCGTCAAACCGGTACACGGCGCCGTGCGCCACCAGCCACAGCCAGCCATCCGCCGTCTGCGCCATGCCGCTGATGTCGGAGGGCGCGCCATCCTTCGTGGTCCAGACGGTGTGGTGGTAATCCCGAAGGGCGACGACGGGATTGAGGGCGGCGGCGGGGCCGGCGAACGCCAGCGCGACGACTATCCCTGTCAGAACGGCTGGCATACGCATTGGGCTCTCCCATCAAAACGGCCATTCTAGTCTACAAAATGACAATATCACCACAATGGCGCCGGCGCGCCGCTTCAGGCGGCGCGGGCGAACGCCGACGCGTGGTACGCGGGATAGTCGGTGTAGCCAACGTGGGTGCCGCCCCAGAAGGCCTCGCGGTCGTAGTCGTTGAGCGGCAGACGGTGCCGCAGGCGGTACGGCAGGTCCGGATTGGAGGCGAAGAAGCGGCCGAACGCCACCAGATCGGCGTCGCCCTTGCGCACGATGGCTTCGGCCCCTTCGCCGTTGAAGCCGCCGGCGGAGATGATGGTCCCCGTGAACACCTTGCGCAGGAACTCGGAGGCCACCGGCCGCTGATGCTCGTCCAGCGTTTCAACGCCCTTCACGCGCGGCTCGATGATGTGCAGGTAGGCCAGGCCGAATTTGTTGAGCTGCTGGGCGACGTGGGTGAACGTCGCCTCCGGATCCGAATCCGAGATCGATCCCCACTGCCCGCTTGGCGACAGCCGCACGCCCACGCGGCCCGGCCCCCACACGGAAACCAGCGCTTCGACCAGTTCGAGCAGGAAGCGGGCGCGCTTGGCGATGCTGCCGCCGTAGGCGTCGGTGCGCTTGTTGGTGCCGTCCTGCAGGAAGGTGTCGGCCAGGTAGCCGTTGGCCGAATGCAGCTCGACGCCGTCCAGGCCCGCCGCCTTGGCGCGCACGGCCGCCTTGCGGTAATACTCGATCACCAGCTGGATTTCATCGATGTCGATGGCGCGGTGCGGCGAGGCCGGCACCCAGCCGTTATGCGTCAGCACGTCGGTCTCGAACGGCACCACCGACGGCGCGATCGGCAGCGGACCGCCGGTCAGATCGACATGCGACTGGCGGCCGTCGTGGCCCAGCTGCATGAACAGCACGCCGCCCTTGGCGTGCACCGCATCGGCGATTTTCTTCCAGCCCGGGATATGGCTGTCTTCATAGATGCCGGGCGCGCCGAGGTAGCCGCGGCTGTCGTAGGAAACGTGGGTCGATTCGGTGATGATCAAGCCGCCGGCGGAGGCGCGCTGGGCGTAGTACTCGACCATCAGTTCACTGGGGCTGTCGTCCGGATTGGCGCGCAGGCGGGTGGTCGGCGCATGCACCACGCGGTGCTGCAAGGCGTAGGGGCCGAGCTGGAACGGCGAAAAGAGCTTGGACATCAGGTTCTCCTATATGGGTACGAGCAAATTGCTGCTGTAACCAATGATAGGGATGGGCCCTGCCGGGATAAAGAGGCCGGTGTTCCTTACATCCCGGACAATAACGGCGCCAATGCCGACAAGGCCTACATCATCTTCAGCATGGCCATGAAATTGCGCACCTTGCGGCTGACGGTCTGCGGCGACGGGCCGAGATTCATTTCGATGCACAGGCCGGAGAAGAAAATCAGGACGATTTCCGCGATCTGTTTTGCCGGAAGGCGGGTCTGCTCGGCGCCGATATTACGGACCAGCAGCGACAGCATGGCCGCCTGCGACGCGGCGACGATGTCGGCCGCCGCCGGCAACGACTCGACCTCGCGCATGGCGTTGATCGCAAAGCAGCCCTTGCGGCCGGCGCTGCAGGCCGGCCCGGCACGAAGCAGCCGTTCGACATTGCCCCATCCGGGCGGCTCGGCCGTCAGCAGGCCCTCGCCCGCGCGCCGCTCCACGTAATAGCGCAGCGACGACAGGAACAGGTCTTCCTTGTCCTTGAATTCCGCGTACAGCCCGGACTTGTTGACGCCGGTGGCGCGCTCGAGCTGCTGCAGGCTGGTATCGGCGTAGCCGCGCTGCCAGAACACCAGCATCGCTGCGTCGAGGAGCGCGTCGCGGTCGTAAAGTTTAGTTCTTCCCATGGGCAGGATCATACCAAAAAAGGCGCGGACCTTGCGGGCCGCGCCTTTGACTGCACATGCCGTGCTTACGCGGCCAGCGCTTCAGCCTTGTAGAACGGGTAGTCGGTGTAGCCGACTTCGCTGCCGCCGAAGAAGCTCGGACGGTCGTATTCGTTCAGCGGCCAGCCGTTGCGGAAGCGCTCCGGCAGGTCAGGATTGGCGATGAAGTGGCGGCCGAAAGCCACCAGGTCCGCGTCGCCCGCCGCCAGGAGCGCTTCGGCCGATTGCTGGTCGAAGCCGCCGGCGGCCATGATCACGCCCTTGTAATGCTTGCGGATCAGCTGCGCGGCCAGCGGCGCCTGGTCTTTGGTCTCGTCTTCGATGTTGCCGGCGATGCGAGGCTCGATCAGGTGCAGGTAGGCCAGCTTCAGTTGCGCCAACTGGACCGCCACGTAGGTGAACAGGCCCTCAGGATTGGTGTCCGACATGTCGCCCCAGTTGCCGCTTGGGCCGATGCGCACCGCGACCTTGTCGCTGCCCCAGACCGAGATCACCGCCCTGGTGGCGTCGAGCAGGAAGCGCGCGCGGTTCTCGAACGAGCCGCCGTAGAGGTCGGTGCGCTTGTTGCTGCCATCCTGCAGGAACTGGTCGAACAGGTAGCCGTTGGCGGCGTGGATCTCGACGCCGTCAAAGCCGGCCTGCTGGCCGCGGATGGCGGCCAGGCGGAAGCTCTCGACCAGGCCTTCGATCTCGGGGATCGTCAGTGCGCGGTTCGGCGTGTTCGGCACCCAGCCTTCGGTGGTGTAGGCGACGCCGCCGTGCAGCACTTCCGACGGGCCGACCGGAATGCTGCCGGCCGGCTGCACGTCCTTGTTCGACTGGCGCCCCGCGTGGTACAACTGCAGGAAGATCTTGCCGCCCTTGGCGTGCACGGCGTCGGTCGCCTGCTTCCAGCCGGCGATCTGGCTGTCGTCGTACAGGCCCGGCGCACCCAGGTAGCCGTTGCCGTTTTCGGCGGCGATGGTCGCTTCGCCGATCAGGAAGCCGCCCTTGGAGGCGCGCTGCGCATAGTATTCGGCCATCAGCGGGCCGGGCCGGGCACCGGCCTCGGCGCGCATGCGGGTCAGCGGCGCCAGCACCACGCGGTGGGAGAAGGTGTAAGGACCGACCTTTACTTCAGACATAAGCTTGGACATGATTTTCTCGATTAATATGGAATGGATAAGAGGCGCATCGCCGTGGCGGCGCCCGATGTAGCCAATGTAAGGGCCGGCGAGAGAAAGATAAATGGCTTTGGGTTCCCAAGATATCGGACAGATTCATCTATAATCGAGAACTGATCGGTTCAAAAACAAGGAATCACGGGGAAAATATGGATAGCCTGAGCGGTATTTCGATGTTTGTGACGGTGGCCGACACGCGCAGCTTCACCAAGGCCGCCACCCAGTTCGGCGTGTCGTCGTCGGCGGTCGGCAAGAGCATCGCCCGCATGGAGGAGCGGCTGGCGGTGCGCCTGTTCCACCGTAGCACGCGCAGCATCACGCTCACCAACGAGGGCATGCTGTTCCTCGAACGCTGCCGGCGCATATTGAGCGAGGTGGAGGCGGCCGAGAGCGAGCTGTCCGAGCTGTCCGGCACCCCGCGCGGGCGCCTGCGCGTGAGCACGCCGCAGCTGACGGGCCTCATCATGCCGGCGCTGACGGGCTTCATGCGGCAGTATCCGGATATCGCGCTCGACATCGACCTGTCCGAACGCATGGTCGACATCATCGAGGAAGGCTTCGACGCCGTCATCCGCACCGGCACCCAGCACGATTCGCGGCTGGCCTCGCGCCGCATAGGCTCGTGCAAGCAGGTGGTGGTGGCCACGCCTGGCTATCTGAAGCAGCACGGCACACCGGCGCACCCGCGCGAGCTGTCGCGGCACGCCTGCCTGCTGCACAAGTTCCCCGCCACCGGCCGCATCGAGCGCTGGCCCTTCAACCTGGCGGCCGACGAACCGGACCCCGAACTGAAGGAGCATCTGACCTGCAGCACCATCGAGGCCGTCACCTATGCGCTGCTGCAGGGCGAAGGCATCGCCTTCCTGCCGACCTTCATCATCGCCGACGAATTGAAGGACGGCCGCCTGGTCACCATCCTGGACGACTACATGGACCAGACCGTGACGTTCTCGATGCTGTGGCCGGCCAGCCGCTATGCGTCGCCCAAGCTGCGCGTCTTCATCGACTATGTGGTGCAGCACATGCGCATCTAGCAACCCGCAGCGGCCGATAGCGGACGCAATCCTCCTCTATGTTCGGAACTCCAGCCTGTTTATTCCCGGGCGTTGTGCTCCTACACTAGGTTGATCGAGCTAACAGCTCAATCAACCGGAGCACCTCATGACACAGCAGTCCCACCACATCCGCAGCAACGCGCCGCTTTACTGGCTGGCGTTGGGCACCTTCGCGGTCGGCACCGAGAGCTTCATGATCGCCGGCCTGCTGCCCGGCATGGCCGCCGACCTGGCCGTGAGCATCGCCACCGCCGGCCAGCTGGTCACGGTGTTCGCCCTGGCCTACGCACTCAGTTCCCCGATCCTGACCGCGCTGACCGGCCATATCGGCCGCCGCGCACTGCTGATCGTGGCCATGGGCGCATTCGCGCTGGCGAATGTCACCGCCTGGCTGGCGCAAGACTACTGGCAGCTGATGATGGCGCGTGTGCTGCTGGCGTTCGCCGCCGGCCTGTACGTCCCCGGCGCCAACGCGCTGGCCAGCGCGGTCGTCGCGCCGGAGCGGCGCGGCACGGCCATCGCCATCGTCAACGGCGGCCTGTCGCTGGCGATCGCGTTCGGCGTGCCGCTGGGGGCCATGATCGGCGACGGCATGGGCTGGCGCGCCACCTTCGGCGGCGTGGCGGCGCTGTCGGCGCTGGCTGTGGCGGGCCTGGTGTTCGGCCTGCCGGCCGGCATAGGCGCCGGCCTGTCCACCGCCACGCTGCGCGAACGCGTGGCCACGGCCGCGCAGCCGGCCATCCTCCTGACGCTGCTGGTGACCACGCTGTGGGCGATGGCCAGCTACACCACCTACACCTACCTGGCGCTGTTCGTCAGCAACGCCACCACGCTGCGCGGCGCGCAGATCGGCTACATCCTGTTTGCCTGGGGCGCCTCGGCGGCGCTGGGCCTGGCCATCAGCGGCAAGGGGATCGACCGTCATGGCCCGCGCGCCGTCATCCTGCCGGCGCTGGCCACATCCGCCCTGAGCTTCCTGCTGCTGTCCGGCAGCGCCCACCTGGTGCCGCGCGCCTGGGAGGTGGTGCCGGTGGTGGTGGCCGTCGTCGCCTGGGGCATCGCCCACTGGGCCTTCTATCCCGCCCAGCAAACCACGCTGGTCGGCGTGGCCGGCGTGAAATCGGCGCCCATCGTGCTGTCGCTGAACGCCTCCTTCATGTACCTCGGCTTCTCGCTGGGCGCCGGCGTCGGCTCGCTGACGCTGACCTTCAGCAGCGTCGCCAACCTCGGATACGCCAGCGCGGCCAGCATGATCGCGGCGCTGGCGCTGACGCTGGCCAACGGCCGCCGCCTGCAACGCAACGCCTCCGCACTTAACCTTGCTTGAACAACCAATTTAAAGGACACCTCATGAACACATCGAAAAAAATCCGCGTCGGCATTGTCGGCGTCGGTAACTGGGCCGAATATGGCCATATCCCCGCGCTGAAGCTGCTGCCACAATACGAGATCACCGCGGTCTTCAGCCGTAGCCAGGAAAAGGCCGACGCCGTCGCCGCGCGCCACGGCATCCGGCACGCGCTCAATTCGCTGCAGGCGCTGGTGCGGCATCCGGAGGTCGACCTGGTGCTGGTGCTCAATCCTGCGCCCAGCCACGAGGAAGCGATACGCGCCGCCATCGCCGCCGGCAAGGACGTCTACAGCGAATGGCCGCTGACGCCGACGACAGCGTCGTCGCGGCAGATGCTGGCGCTGGCCGAGCAAGCCGGCGTGCGCCACATCGTCGGCCTGCAGCGCCGTCTCGGCCCGGACTACCGCTATGTGCGCGACCTGCTGCGCGACGGCTACATCGGCGAGCTGCGCTCGGTGCGCCTGCACATCAGCGTCGAGTATTTCCAGAAGCTGCGCAAGGCCTCGCTGTATTTCACGGTACCGGAAGAAAACTTCTCCAGCCTGCTGTCGATCTATGGCGGCCACTTCTTCGACGCGATCTTCACGATGCTGGGCCATCCGGACAGCATCAACGCACTGACGGTGAACCAGTTCAAGGAAGTGACGCTGATCGAGACCGGTGAAACGCTGCCGCACACGCTGGCCGACCAGGTCGTGCTGAGCGGCACCTTCGCCAACGGCGCGGTGCTGTCGGCCCATATCGAGGCGGGCAAGCGCAACAACTACGGCATGCAGCTGGACCTGACCGGTTCGGAGGGCGACCTGAAGATCTGGAACAGCACCAGCTTCGGCGACGCTTTCAACATCATCGAAGGAGCCCGGGGCGACGACCAGCCAATGAAGGTGCTGCCGGTGCCGGAGCTGTACAACTGGCTGCCGAAAAGCGAGTTGGGCGGCAGCCAGCTGGAACTGGCCAATTTATATGCGGCCTATGCGCGCGACGTGGCGGATGGCACCCGTCTGGCGCCGAACTACGCCGATGCGCTGGTGATGCACGATCTGATGGACAAGATCGAAGTATCGAACCGCAGCGGCACGCGGGTGGCGCTGCGCTAAGGTCAGGCCAGCGCCGTCTCCAGGCCTACGGCCAGGAACACGTCCAGCGCGCGCCGGTCCTTGGCGACCCGTGCGCGCAAGACCGCGCCTTCCCAGGCGTCGAGGATGGCGATGGCCAGGTCGTCGGCGGCGAAGGCCGACTTGATGCTGCCGTCGGCCTGACCGGCGCGGATCGCCGCGGCGATGTCGCCGGTCCAGGCTTCGTACACGGCGGCCAGGCGCGAGCGAATCAACGGGCTGCTGTCGCCCAACTCGGCGCTCAGGTTGCCCAGCAGGCAACCGTGGACAAACTCCTTGCCGCTGAACATGTCGTTGAGGTCGGTGAAATAGCGCCGCAGGCGGTCCTTGGGCGCAATGGCCGGGTCGGCCAACACCAGCCGGCGCGTGCCGCTGAAGCCGTACAGCTCGACCACTTCGGCGCCAAGCGCCTCCTTGCTGTCGAAATAATAGTAGAACGAGCCCTTGGGCACGCCGGCGATGCGCGCGATGTCGAGGACGCTGGTGGCGTTATAGCCATGGTGGTGGAATGCCGTCAGGCCGGCAGCGAGGAGGGTATCCCTGAGATTTGGCGTAGTCATCGCCACAATATATGACCGGTCGTCTATAAAGTCAAGGCCGGCCTGGGGAAGGCGGCACCGCCCGGGGGGAGCGGCGCCGCCAGCGCCGCGTTATTGCGGCGGCTGCGACAGGATGTCGTTGAACTCGTGCACGAACGCGTATTCGTTCGGACCAGGGTTGGCGCGCATCATCCGGGCCCGCTCGACCAGCACTTCATCGGTGTCGGTGCCCAGTACGGCGATGGTTTCGGCGATGAATTCCTGCAGCGGCATCGCGCGCGGTTCTTCCTTGCTGTCCAACAGGTCGGTCTGCACCCACGGCGGCGACAGTTCCAGCACCTTGACCGAGGTGTCGCTCAGGTTCCAGCGCAGCGACATGGTGTACGAGTGCAACGCGGCCTTGGTGGAAGAGTAGACCGCGCTCATGGCCATCGGCACGAAGGCCAGCACCGACGACACGTTGATGATGGTGGCCGATGGCTGTTGCTTGAGATGCTCGACCAGGCCGGCGATCAGGCGGATCGGTCCCAATAAATTGGTGGCGACCGTGGTCTGCAGCATGGCTTCGTCGACGGCGCCGGCGGCGTTATCGATGTGCATGACGCCGGCATTGTTGACCAGCACGTTCAGGCGCGGAAAGTCGGCGATCAGCCTGGCGCTGACGGCGTTGATGCTGGCCGGGTTTTCCATGTCCAGCTCGATCGCCTGCATGCCGGGATTGGCGCCGGTGACTTCGTCGAGCAGCGCCTTGCGGCGGCCGGAAATGATGACCTGGTTGTCCAGTTTGTGCAAGGCTTCGGCCAATGCACGGCCGATGCCCGAGGTACCGCCGGTGATGAAGATAGTGTTGCCGCTGAGTTTCATGATGTTTCCTGTTCTTTTGGTGAGTTCGGTTCGAAGTTATTTTTGGACCGATCAGTTCAATAATGACGGAAAACTACGCCATTTTCAAGTTTTTTTGAACTGACCGGTTTTTTTCAGGCGGCCAATTGTTGAGCCTGGTAGAACGGGTAGTCGGTATAGCCCTCGGCGCCGCCGCCGTAGAAGCTGTCGCGATCATGCTCGTTCAGCGGCCACCGGTTGCCGATGCGGGCCGGCAGGTCGGGATTGCCGATGAAATGGCGGCCGAAAGCCACCAGGTCGGCGTCGCCCGCCTGCAGGATCGCCTCGGCGCTGTCCGGCTCGAAGCCGCCGGCGGCGATCAGCACGCCCTCGTAGTGCTGACGGATCAGCTGCGCCGCCACCGGCTGCGGGTTCTTGCCGGCGTCGACGATGTTGCCCATGACGCGAGGTTCGATCAGGTGCAGATACGCCAGCTTCAGCTTGGACAGCTGCTGCGCCACATAGGTGAACAGGGCTTCCGGGTTGCTGTCGCCCATGTCGCCGAAGGTGCCGCTGGGGCCGAGGCGCACCGCCACCTTGTCGCTGCCCCAGACGTCGATGACGGCGCGGGTCACCTCCAGCAGGAAGCGGGCGCGGTTTTCATACGAGCCGCCATAACTGTCGGTGCGCAGATTGCTGTTGTCCTGCAAGAACTGGTCGAGCAGATAGCCGTTGGCCGCGTGGATCTCGACGCCGTCGAAGCCGGCAGCCTTGCCGCGCGCCGCGGCGCTGCGGAAGCTGTCGACCAGACCGCCGATTTCGGCCGGCGTCAGCGCGCGGTTCGGCGTATTGGGCACCCAGCCGGAGGCGGTGTAGGCCACACCGCCATGCGGGACTTCGGAGGGGCCGACCGGCTGCGTGCCGTCCGGCTGCACGTCGGCGTGGGACTGGCGGCCGGCATGGTACAGCTGCAGGAAGATGCGGCCGCCCTTGGCGTGCACCGCTTCAGTGACGGCCTTCCAGCCGGCGATCTGCTCGTCGTTGTAGAGGCCGGGTGCACCCAGGTAGCCGTTGCCGTTTTCAGCGGCAATGGTCGCCTCGCTGATCAGGAAGCCGCCCTGCGACGACCGCTGGCCATAGTATTCGGCCATCAGCGGACCCGGGACGGCGCCCTGCCCGGCGCGCATGCGCGTCAGCGGCGCCAGCACCACGCGGTGGGTGAATTCATACGGACCTACTTTTACTGCGGACATTAATTTGGACATCATGCGCTCCATAATTGACCGGTCATCTATAAACCGGGAAAAGAAAAAGGTGCTGCCACCTTGAAGTTGAATGCCCGCGCTTCCGGGCCATGCATGAACTATATGACCGGTCATCTAGTAAAGCAAGCGCTTTGGCCAAATTAATTCATAAATGAATTTATTGACTCGATAGCTTGCGGCTAACCAGCACCGAACAGCGGCTGGATCTCTTCCAGCGCATCGTCGATCGAGTAATGCAGCGCCTTGGCCAGCAGGTCGAGCAGGATCAGCGCGTTGACCGTGCCGTCGCCGCTGCTGATGGCGCGCAGGCGGTTGGCCATCGCGCCGTTGACGCTCTGCAGCTCCTTGTAGCTGGCCTTCAGGCCGGCCAGCTGCCAGTCCGGCGCCCCGCCCTGCCGGCCGATGAAATACTGGGCCAGCAGATGCATGGAGGCGGCCCGGTAGATCGTCTCTTCCTCGGTCGCGAACGGCAGATGGAAATGCGCCATCGGCTTGAGGAAGGCCGTATGGGGACAGGCGCTCTCGGCCGCCAGCAAGCCCAGCAGCGAGCCTATCGCGCGCTGGACAGTGGTGTTGGTGGTCACGCTGCGCGCGGGCGTGTCGACCCGCACCGCGACCTCGTCGTAGGAGCACAGCGGCCCCATCCTGGCGATCACGTCGACGAATTGCAGCGCCATCGGGCAGCGCGGCGTGGTCGCGCTGGAGAGCGGACAGTTGGGACACTGGCTGTGTTCCAGCCGCGTCCAGTCGGGCAAGAGCGCGTCATCGGCAACGGCTTGCGGTCCCGCCTCGATCGTTTCGGCGCGGCCGTCGGGAAAATGAAAATGGTAGCTCACAGCGGGCATGCATCCCCCTTAAGTAACATCAAGCTTCGCACATCCGTTCCACCTCCGCCAGCAGTTCTTCGTTGCCGAACGGCTTGCGCAGGATGCCATGGGCGCCCAGGGCCAGCGCTTCGCGCAGACGCTCCTCCGAGTCGGCCGAGACCACCAGCGTCCTGACCGGAGCGGACGAGCCGGCCTGGCGCAGGAAGCGCAGGACCGCCATGCCGTCCAGGCCGGGCATGCGCAAATCCAGCGCCATCACCGCCGGCTTGAAGATCGACAGCATGGCTCCGGCCTCGAAGCCGTTGGCCGCCAGCGCGGTCTCGAAGCCGGCCTGGCGCAGCACGCGCTCTATCGCGTGCGCCATCGCCGGCTCGTCGTCGACGATCAGCACGCGCCTGGACGAGGCCGGCGCCGATCCGTCCGGAATGTTGTGCTCACGCATAAACCGGCGCAATTCCTCGCCCAGCACGCGCTTGTCTCCCCTGCCCGGCAACTTATAGGCCTGCAGCAAGCCGCGGTCTATCCAACGCGACACGGTCCGGAAGTTGACCCCGCAAATACGCGCAGCCTCGCCCGTGGTCAGTACCTCCGCCATCTTCGTCTCCTTTTCGCACACTGTCCGTTAAGTCCTGTTTGACAGGATAGTCAGGTTGGACTAAATTGGCAATAGGCAGTTTCCAAGTGGAAACTTCCAAGCGAAGAGGGAACACCATGAACACGCCGAGCAAATCGCAAGCCCCATCCGCCAACTGGGACGACAAGCAATATCTGGTGATCGACGATTGCGCCAGCATCCGCCAGCTGCTGCGCGAGAGCCTGCGCGGCATGGGCGCAAAACACATCGACCAGGCATCGGAGGGCTGCGAGGCGCTCGCCCTGATCGTCAACAAACGCTACGACGTCGTCCTGTGCGACTACCACCTCGACGGCGCCAAGAACGGCCAGCAAATCCTGGAAGAGGCGCGCAGCAAGAACGCCCTCATGCCTAGTTGCATATTTATCATGGTGTCGGCCGAGAAGAGCGCCGATTCGGTGATGGGCACCGCCGAACACCAGCCCGACGCCTACCTGATCAAACCCATCACGGAAGGCATATTGACCACTCGTCTGAACCGTATCTGGCAAAAGAAACAAGTATTCAAGAAGATCGACCTGGCCTATTTGAAAAAGGACTACGCCGGCGCCGCCCTGCTGTGCGACTTCCAGATCGCCGGCAATCCCCTGTACGAAAACGACTTGCTGCGCATGAAGGCCGGCCTGCTGCTCAAATGCGGCCAGCGCGACAAGGCCGGCGCGATCTATGAACAGGTATTGCGCGACCGCGACTTCAGCTGGGCCAAGGTCGGCCTGGCCAAGATCCGCCTGCTGGAAGGCGAATACAGCGTGGCCTGCCAGATGTTCCAGGAGGTGATCACCGAAAACCGCCTGTATCTCGATGCGTACGACCAGCTCGCCGCCGCGCACAAGCAGCTGGGGCAATCGGAGCAGGCGTGCAACGTGCTCGAACGCGCCGCCAAGCTTTCACCCAATTCCGTGCACCGGCAAAAGACGCTGGGCGAAGTCTCGCTGAGACTGGGCGACGTGCCACTGGCCGAGAAGGCCTTCCGCAAGTGCATCAGCGTGGGCGAACATTCGGTCCATAAAACGGCGGATCCCTATTTTGGCCTGGCGCGGGTGTGCGGCCTCAAGAAAGCGCCCAAGGAGGCCATGCAGATACTGGAGACCGTGCAAAGGAAGTTTTCAGGCGATGTGAGCCAGCTTCGCGCCAGGATCACCGAGGGGCTGGTATGCCTGGACAACGGCGACGACCAGCAGGCCATCGTCATCGGCCAGGAACTGGAAGCGATGCTGGCCGGCGCCAGCGCCGCCAGCCTCCCCGACCCCAACACCTGCCTCGATATCGCGACCTTGCTGTTCGAGGTCGGCAACAAGGAGCCTGCGATCAAGCTGCTGTGCCACATTATCCAGAACAACGATGACGACAAAGCCATACGCGACGAGGTACAAAAAGTCTTCAACTACGTGCACATGGGCGACGAGGGCACGGCGCTGATCGCGGCTGCGCGCAAGGAGGTGTCCGATATCATGAACAACGGCGTGCTGCTGTGGAAGACCCACAGGCTGGATGAGGCGGTCGACTGGATGCGCGCCGCGCGGCTGAAGTTGCCCGGCAATTTACGCGTGTTGCTCAATACGGCGCAAATCCTGATCTCGCACCTGCAAAAGCACGGCTACGATGCGGCGCTGGAAGCCGAGGCGGTCAGGGTATTGGCTGAGGTGGACAAGACGGCGCCCAACCAGCGCCGGCACAACGAACTGACCGAGCAGCTGACCGCGCTGGTGCTGGACACGGCCGACCTGGAGGCGCAAGCAGCGATATCGCATTGATGCAAATAAAAAAGGCTCCCTTGCGGGAGCCTTTCCTATTTGTTCTGGCGGAGAGGGTGGGATTCGCCTACATCCCGCAGGCCGCCCTCGCGCGAGTACGCGCGAGTCTTCGAATCCCACACGCGAGCGGTGCTCGCTCCTCTCCGCCCGCACAAATAAAAAAGGCTCCCTTGCGGGAGCCTTTCCTATTTGTTCTGGCGGAGAGGGTGGGATTCGCCTACATCCCGCA